>JBCCOH010000078.1:0-25786 GCA_039111275.1 Cyanobacteria bacterium P01_D01_bin.1
GATACGTGATTAACTATACGCGGTGTGACGGGATAGATGTGACGGTATGGAACTGACAAATAAAACTCAAGACAAGGCGACTCGATCGGCGATCGCAGCCGACTGCACTCAGCTAATCGACCAGCAGGTCTCTGCCAAAGGTGGACTCTCTGGCATGGCGCTCAAAGCGGCCTACAAAGTAGTCAAAGGCATTAGCGCTGACTATGTGCCGGGCGCGCTGATGCGGCTGATGCCCGAGACACTATCCAATCTCGACCCGATCTGGGAAGAAGGCGTACAGACAGGCGATCCAGCCACATATCTCAGTCAGCATTCTGACCGTACGGCTGATGCAATTTTGGCGGCCACTGATGCTCGCATTGCAAGATCTGGACAGGGCGTGATTACAGCAACGTACAATCGCCTGAGGAAGTCGGTAAAATCAGATGTCGTCGCAGCAGTGCCAGGGCTAGCCGAAATCTTGAAAAAGCACGCTGCGTGACTTTGGCTGCATGACTTTGTATGACTAAGCGGTGAGTCCGACTCATTCGCATCCGACTCATTCGCACAATCTGTCTACAGTTTCTCGTCGCGCTTCTATTAGTTCCTCATTAGGTGACTCGATCAAAAAGAGAGACTGTAGCGCATCAGTAGGCATGCCTCGCAGGGCGAAATACTCTGTTCTGGCGATCGCAGAATCCGCTTCCACCTTGCTTTCAGCAACCGCTAGTCCATTCGCAATCAACTGACGGCGAATGCTAGACATGACTGCGAATGGTGGAAAAATAGTCGGCGATGTTGACTCAATATCATCGTACACTCGCCAGAGATACGAACGCCCCGCTCGCAGGGTTTCTCCTGCATATGCCACTGATATCTGTTCTGGTGATGGCTCATATTCCCAGACAACCGCATCAGTCACACCATCTACTACTTCCATTCTAGCGATTTCTCCACGCCAGACAAAGACAGGGTTCTGATGCCATACGATTATTTCCTGGCCAGGTCTAGCGGGTGTGAGCAGGCAAAGCTCTCCCCTAGAAATAGTGGGTGGATCTTCCCATTCATCGTCTCGAAAGATTCTTTTGAAAAATCCGCGAAGAGAGGACGGAGCGTTACTTTCGATAGTCTGCGCTGTCACCGCCCCTCCGCCTAGGCTCAGGGTTAACAATAGAGTCGCTGAGGCCAGCAGCATTGCGAAAGTAGTAGGTTTTACCAGAGGATAGTTCATAAAAGTGTCATCAAAAATTTGCTAGGGCTGCTGGGAATCGGCGCTGACGGTAGGTAGACAAAGCACCCAGACGGTGGCGACTGGCAGCAGCCAGGGTAGCAACAGACCCGCAACACCTAGCTGTAGGCTGAACCAGCCATAGCCCAGACTAGCCATCAGTAAAACTAGCTGCCTGTGATGAGAGGAAAGTTGTTGAAAAAGCTGCTGCCGTTGAAAAACTAGAACAATTCCTGCACCTGCTAGAAAGCCGATGCCGACCAGCCAAAAATCAGGAACGGGAGTGAGGTAGTGCCCTTGTATAAAGTGATGAGCCGCGTAGGCATTGGTTTCACCACCAGTGAACCGCCTAGATCGATCGCCCGCTTGAGCCTGCCAGTAAGCGATCGCACCTGGCGTATCCACATAGTCTCTAGAAATACCCGTACCAGCCTCGTCGTAGGCACCCGAAGCGACAATAACAATCTTGTTTTGCCAGTCAAACTGCCCATCTAGCTGGGTTTCAGACGTTGTCAATAGCTGGTGAGCACTCAGCTTGGTATAGATGGCATCAGGGGGCAGCGAGTAGTCTAGCAGCGGATGAAGCCAGCGTTGATTCCACCAGCGAGAAATACTGGCCCAGGGAGAAAGCCGTAGCCGATAGAGAGATCTAAGCGCCTGGTCTTGGCTTGGGCCGCGGCTGGTAGGCTGTCGCCGAATAGCGGTAAGCAGAGTGCGGCGATAGTCGGCTTGGCTCTCTAGAGTAGGAACGATTGCTTCTGCTATTGGCGTTTGCCGAGCGGTTTGGGCGATCGCCAGCATATAAGAGAAAGGACAGCGCTCCATACAGCTTCCCCCCGATTGCAGCGCCCGCAGGTAGCCTTTAGGCGTATTCGTGTAGCCTTGCAGGGCCCAGTCTAGACTCGCTAGCTCTGGTCTAACGCCAATCTCACCATCGGGTTGTAGAACAGAACCAAACACCAAGGTCGTACCCTGTGACACTGACCTAGAGATCGACTCAGCAAAGCGCTGATCGTTTTGTACCTGGGCGCGGTCCAACAGATAGTCAATACCAACAACCTTAGTTTGCAGCACGCTGAGTCGATCGACAATACTGGCAAGGTAGGCTCGGTCCATTGGATTAGGAACACCGCTTGGGAATCCTTCCCTAATGGCCAGATCATCAATCTCTACTAAAATCACGGGCGGTGATGCTGTTGGTAGCTGTCCGGTGAGGTCTCTGTATACGGCCTGGACTTGCAGTCGCCTAGCGCTGAGCGCTGTGGTGAAGGGGTTAAATAGGCTAAGACCTGCGACTAGACAAAGAGTGGCGGTTTGCCAGCGGGTGCGAGGCAGAAGATTACTGAGCTGCGATCGCCAGCCGACAGGCCAAAGCCGAAAGAGCACAGCATCACCATGACGAAACAAAGAAGGCACAAGGTGAGCCGAAGGGTAGGTGAGATTGCTTTCGGAGCGTAGGAACTGACTGGCTTTTTGCAGAGCGGTATGGACATCGTCAAAGCGGGCAAGGCTCTGCATAAACTGAATTAAGAAAACCTGAGCGACTCGGTTGTGAATCGGTTCGCGCATGACAGCGACTTGGTTTAGGCCAATATCAATCAGGGCGTTAGCAATATCGAGACCTTTGCAGGAGTTGAAGAGAGCGAATTTTAACCCCTGTTGTTTGGCGGTGCGCAGATAGGGGTCTAGCTCGCGTAGAGAGATAGTGGTGTGGGGCGCAATCGCCACCTGTCCACCCACCGCGTTAGCCTCGTTGCTATGGCCAAAAAATAGCAGCATGTCCCAGCCAGAAGCTGCCTGAATCGTGTCGCAAATAGTTTGCTTGAGCGCAGCAGCATCCGCACCAGGCTGCCAGCCAATCACCTTTATCTGCGCCAGGCGGTCCAAAGAAGAAATAGCTTCTAGCTCTGCTGCAAAATCCAGTCCCGTATCGTCACCTAGGATCACTAGCACCCTAGCAGCGCTGTGCGACTGGCCAAAACTAGTCACCGCTTCATGCACATTCACCGGTAAACGAGCAATCCGCACCGGATGGTTTGAGCCAAACTCTGCGGTAATTTCCCATTCCTCCCACGGCCAGCGCCCCAAATCCACCGGATCGCAGCTGATGAGCAAATCCAAGCTTTCTGTTGCTCTTTTTTGGCCCAGCTCGCTACGAATATCAAAGAGTGCCGCACTGCGCAGCCACTGATGAAACTCGTACAGTAGCTTAGCCTCGGCCTGTACGAGCTGACCTTGCCAATCTGTCTTTGCTACGAGCTGACCCGATGTGATCGCCCGACCTCTTAGTGCAGACTGACCCAGAGCCGACTGTCCCAGAGCCGACTGTCCCAGAGCCGACTGACCCGGAGCCGACTGTTCTGTGGCCGACTGTCCCAAAGCCGACTGATAGTAGTTCAAATAAATCCGCTGCCAGCTCTGGTAGAGCGCTTCGATCTCGTCGGGATAGGAAAGCTTTGCCGTCAGCTGACGTCCTTTACCCCAGGTCAATTCAAAGAAGCAAACCCGCTCGACCTGAGTGACCTTTAGCCTATAAACGTCTGCCATATGGGAAAAGTGTAGATCGGATACAGGAAGATTCTTCTGAGAAGAGGAGAGTTATTCGAAGAATAGTTTGAACGTAGAGCTTTCATCATACTCATTTGATAGATACGGTATATTTCAGATCAAATGAACTTTAGCTGCTCAGCAGCTAGCTGTAAGGGAACGCACGAATGTCTAATGCTCAAGAAGTACCCCGCGACTTGGAGAAGACAACTGATCTAAAGCACTCCTCCAACCTAGAGCAATCACCCGACTTAGAGCAGTCAGACGATACTCGATTCAGTCTATTCCAACTGTGGAATATGAATATTGGCTTTTTAGGAATTCAGTTCGGCTGGGGTCTGCAAATGGCGAACATGAGCTCTATTTTTGAGTACTTAGGCGCGAGCGCTCATAGTTTGCCAATTCTATGGCTAGCTGCGCCGCTGACAGGACTCGTTGTGCAGCCAATCATTGGCAACCTTAGTGACAATACCTGGAGCGCGTTAGGACGCAGGCGACCTTATTTTCTAGGCGGGGCGATCGCGGCCTCAATCGCGCTGATGCTAATGCCGAGTGTCTCGGCGCTGTGGATGGCGGCTGGGCTGCTGTGGCTGCTAGATACTAGCGCCAACGTCAGCATGGTGCCGTTTCGGGCCTTTGTCGGCGACCTACTGCCAAAAAAGCAGCGAACGCAGGGGTTTGCGATGCAAAGCGTGATGGTAGGACTGGGGGCGATCGCAGCTTCGAGTATGCCCTGGCTATTCAATCACGTATTTGGTGTAGACGCATCTCCTAGCCCAAACCACCGCATTCCGCTCACGGTAGAATACTCCTTTTATTTAGGCGCGGCGCTGTTTCTAGGAACGACGGTATGGACGACGATGACTACCGCTGAATCGCCACCGCAGGATCTAGCCCGGTTCGAGCAGCGGCAGGCAGAGAGAGGCGGCATTCTCAACAGCTTGCAAGAGACGCTAAAGGCACTACAGCAGATGCCGACCACAATGCAGCAGCTAGCCTGGGTCCAGATATTCACTTGGCTAGGGATCTTTTGCTTTTTTCTGTATTTTCCACCGGCGATCGCCCGTAACGTATTCGGCGCAGCCCAGAATGGTTCGGATCTATACAATGCGGGCATTGAATGGGCCGGGCTATGCTTTGCGATGTTCAATGCGGTCTGCATTCCGTTTTCACTGCTGCTACCACGACTCACTCAGCAAATTAGTCGAAAGGCGGTTCACAGCCTTTGCTTAGCCTGCGGTGGAGTGAGCTTAATTTCGCTGCTGCTGGTGCATCAGCCCTGGGTGCTGCTGCTGCCGATGGTGGGGTTTGGCCTGACCTGGGCCAGCGCTCAGTCCATTCCTTACGCGATTTTGACCTATACAATTCCGAATCAGCAGCGAGGCATATATCAAGGCATTTTTAACTTCTTCATCGTTCTGCCAGAGATTGCGATTTCTCTGGGGTTTGGCTGGGTGATGGAACACTGGCTACACGACAATCGGCTGATGGCAGTGGTGCTTGGCGGTGTCTTCTTGCTAGTAGCGGCGTTAATCATGCCATTTGTACAGGTACCGGAGCAGGGACGCTCGGATACAGACCAAGACATAGACACGGATACAGATACAAATACTCGAAGTGCTGATGACGAAGCGTATCTAGAAGAGGCAGTCAGCTCATGATGGCGGATGCTTTTTCAAAAACTGCCCTCAAGCTAGACCGTCTGTCTCAGCTTTTGCTGCTGGCAGCGACGGTGCTGGTATATAGCGTGCTGGGAATGGCGGTCGCCAATTCGCTATTCGTCAGCTACGTAGGCGCTGAACATTTACCCCAGGCGTTCATCCTCATCGGGCTGTGCTCCATGCCTGCCTATGCGCTGTTTTCACAAATCGTGGACCGCTACAGTCGCCCCCAGCTTTTCCGCTACGTGCTGCTATTGTCTATCCCGGTCATCTTTGGCCTTAGACTGCTGCTGCTACAGGAGTCGCCCTACTCCTACTACGCGCTGTTAATCGCTATCTTCTTTCAGTGGGACTTTCACAACAATGTGCTCTACCCCGGTCTGCTGACGAACTATTTCACAACGCTAGAGTACAAGCGCTATGCCCCCTATATTGGCATTGCTCAGGCAGTAGGAACGCTGCTCGGCGGCGGACTCACAGCGCTACTTTCTCACTACTTTAGAACTCGCGATCTGCTACTGTTTATGCCCTTAGTATTTCTAGTTGGGTTTGCTCAGCTAGTGTATTTGGAGCAATCGCAGCGCCAGGTCAACACCGGCGCACCCCGACAGTCGATCGGCGCATTAGAATCGCTGCGCACCTTTCCAGAGCTGGTCAAACGCTATCCGCTAGCGCTATTTCTAGCTGGCAGCAGCTTTTTACTAGTCATTATCTACATCAGCTCTGAATTTCTGTGGTTTAGCATTTACGGCAGTCGCTTTAGCGAGCAGGCTTTGACTGGCTTTTTGGGCACTATGCGAATCGTCATTAGTCTGGTGCAGGTTGCCGTCATCTATGGCGCGACCCGGCCACTGCTCAAGAATCTGGGCGTAGCGCGAATGAACCCGGTGTATCCAGTGACGACGCTGATTAGCTTCGCAGGACTGCTCTCACACTTTGGCTTGCCCGCAGCCATTGGCCTGCACGTCAACGGAGACGCACTGTACAAAGGCATCAATTTGCCGGTCCATCAGCTAAATTACAACGCCATTCCGCGCGAATTTGTCGGACGAATCCGGGCACTCAGCGACGGGCTGATTTACGCGGTTGGACTGACGCTAGCCGGGACCCTGCTATGGATTGGCGAAACGCGACTGAGCCTTGCACAGATTGCTTGGCTAGTCGCAGGGCTAACGATCGTCCTGTTGCTGGTGCGAATACCCATGGGCGGCTTTTACGCCAGCGGACTAGAAGAAATGATTCGCTCAGACAGCCTAGATCTCGATGAATTTGACCTGTACCCAATTCAGCTTACCCCCCAGTCTGCAACCGCCGTCAAAGATCTGCTGACCGATGGCGACCGATACAGCCAGCTAAAGGGCCTAGAATTAGCCACCCGAATGGATCAACCAGGCCAGTTTCTAGCCGAAGTGGAACCACTCGTGGCAAAAGGCACTACAACAGCGCAATCAGTCCATTCACCAGACAACCCAACCGATCGCCCGCTAGACAATCACCCCGATAGTCAAGTCTACGAGCAGGCGATCGCCCTCTTCAGCCCAATCCCCCCAGACCTACAAGGAATCTTCAAAGCCAAACTGCAAGACCCAGCGCTACGAGCCTTCGCCCTCGAAATACTGCTGATCAATCGGTTCGTTCCGGAGGCAAAAGACATTCAGATTTGGCTAACCGACCAGGACGAAGACATGCGCATTCTAGGTGCGATCGCCCACCTACTCGCTACCCCCCACTCCCGTTCGGCCGAGCTCACCTCGAAGCCCACCCCCCAGCGGCTGAGTGAAGTCGCGGGCGCTCCGCCCTCTCTTCGAGTAGCCCTCACCCCCAACACCGCGCGCATCATCACCCGCATCGTCGCTTACAGCAAAAACCCTCGCCTGGCCTCTCTGATTCCAGACGTTGTGCTAACCCAAACCAGCCCAGACATCATTCGCACCGGACTAGAGGCGCTGCTGCCGCTCACCTACCGGAACGATGAGGTCACCGCTAGCATGGCTCACAGCAAGCTTAGCCACTACGACCCTGCGGTCAGAATCGCGGCTCTAGACTTGCTGCGCACCAACTGCTGTGATCAGTGGCTAGCGGCGATCTGTGCTCGCCTAGGTGATGAAGACCCACGCGTGCGAGTGCAAGCGGCTAAAGCGATCGCAGCTTATGGCCGCCTAGGCATCGACCTTGCCAAAGCCAGTCTGGCTGACGATCGCCCCGATGTCGTCAATGCAGCGATTACGGCAATTGGTCTAGTGCGATCGCGCTACGCTAGCAATGTCTTATTCGACTATCTGGCCCCTAGCTACGCGCTACTGGCCGAAACCCGCCGCTGGCAGACGCAGATACCCACCCACGCCCCCAACTGGCAAGCACTCAAGGTAGCCATCAACGACTATCACGAGCGCCTCATTCAAAGAGTGCTCTATGTTCTCTCAGCATTAGGGCACGCTCGTACGGTGAATGCGGTTAACCGGTTGCTAGCAACCAATGCCCAAGCAGAGCTAGAAAATGCCATTGAAGTCTTGGCTTCACTCAATCATCGGCGATTTGTCATACCGCTAATGCCGCTGCTAGAAGCATCAGTATCACCAGCAGTCTCCAAAGTCACAGTTGGGGAAGCCAGTGGAAAGGCCAGTGGAAAAACCAGTGGAAAGAAAAGCGAAATCACGCCGCTGTGGTTAAAGACAAAAGGCTATCGAATGCTGCTAGAGGCTTTAGAATCAAGTGACCGCTGGATCAAATCTGGAGCGCTGATTGCGCTAGCGATGGTCCCAGCGGCGTTGGTGAATGAGCCAGACCCGTTTGTGAAACAGGTAGCAAGCCAAATTTTTGAAACGACCTTGCCTGCAAATACTGCCATGAACCGACTGCTGCTACTAAAGACCGTTTCCCTGTTCAAAAATCTCTCGCTAGATGAGCTGATGCTCATCGACGAGAGCCTAGAGCAAACTCAGGTGCTCAGCGGGGAGACCATCTTTATCGAAGGGGATATGGCAGCACATCTGTACATCGTGGCTGATGGGCAGGTGCAGCTAGTCAAGCAGATTGACGGAGAAAAGCGATCGCTTAAGCGGCTTGGCAAAGGTGATTATTTTGGCGAGGTCGCCTTGTTTGACGATGCGCCGCTCTGGGATGGGGCGATCGCGCTAGACGACTGCGTCTTACTCAAGCTAGAGAAAAACCGTTTCCTCAGTCTAATCACTCAGCGGCCCCACATGATTCTAGAAATCTGTCGCTTCTTGAGCCAGCGACTACGAGAGACCGATCGCTATCGCTCGGAAAATATTCCCAGCATTCGATAGCGCGTAAAATTCACCTCTTGGCAGGAACCTCGCATCGCTCTAGATATGAAATTTTCTTCATTTACAAGAGATAACGAGCCGTTAGCTATACAGTTTAAGCATGAGAGCTTAAGCATAAGAGTCTAAGTACATAAGAGTCTAAGCATGTGAGCTTAAGACCTCTGCTGAAATTATCTACATAGATGAAATCTCTATAAGTAAAATTACAATTCTGTAATTAAGTGGCTAGGTAAATTCCGAATTTTGCCTCTACAATGAGCACAACAGTTACTCAAAAGCCCTGAAAGCAGCGCCTTAGAACTCGGCCTTGCGCTGCCTATCGCAAAAGGGTGATCGCGCTGAAGTACACGAAAGACATTCGACTTACAAAAATTTCCACACCCATCTACAAGGAGAACTATGCGTTTTTCCAAATTCACACTGCCTTTCAATCGATTGGCTGGGGTTGCTGCGGCTCTAATGATTTTGCCTATTGCAGTAGCCTGTGACCAACCAGCAGACGAGACTGCCGAGGCTCCCGGCGACATGACAGAAGAGCCAATGGCGGATAGCGGCACGATTGTGGACGTGGCCGTCAATAGTGGTTCCTTTGACACGCTGGTTGCGGCTGTACAGGCGGCTGGCTTAGAAGGTGCGCTCAGCAATGAGGGTCCTTACACCGTCTTTGCGCCAACCGACGAGGCATTTGCTGCACTAGAAGCATCAAACCCCGGCACCTTGGATATGCTGCTCTCACCTGGAAATGAGGGTGTGCTTACAGAAATTCTGGCATACCACGTCGTCTCAGGTGCTGTCACCTCCGATCAGATTGAGACTGGAACAGTCTCTACTATTGGAGATGGGGCGTTGTCTCTAGTCGCCGACGGCACAGGCGTCATGGTTAATGATGCCAACGTCATCAGCGCAGACATCCTCACCAGCAACGGTGTGATCCACGCTATCGATACCGTACTGCTTCCACCTTCAGCGGCGGAAGAGCCCACAGACACAACGCCTGAGGCAATGCCAGAGGAAATGCCAGGGGAGATGCCTGAAGCGATGCCCGAGGAAATGCCCGAGGAGACACCGTAGAGAAGGCGATGTAGCGTTGATATGAGACTAGTGGGCTAGCGCTGAGCGTTGTCAGCGCTAGCCCACTAGTTCTTTGAACCAGTCATCGCTCCAGATTTCTTCAAATATCTCGTCGGCGAGAGCCTCTTGTTTGTAGCCTGGCTCTAAGCGAACGGCCTGCTGTAGATTCTCTAGAGCTAGGTCGTTTTCTCTTTGTAGGGCGTAGCAAAGCGCTCTGTTGTAGTAGGCTTTGGCATAGTTGGGGTTGGCTGCGATCGCCTTATCAAAGCTCTTGAGCGCATCTCGATCTCTGCCTAGTCGCATCAGCACATAGCCGCGATTGTCCCAGGCTTTTGCCAGTCCTGGATTAAACCGGGTCGCCTTTTCAAAAGAGGCAACGGCTTCTTCGTATCGTTCTAGTTCAGCTAGTGCCAGTCCCCGGTTTAGCCAAGCAACAGCGTCGTTTGCCTGCAAAGTAACAGCCTGATCAAATGATTCAAACGCTTTGTCGTGAGCTTGCAATATGCCAAAAGCGACCCCTCTGTTTACCCAAGCTTCGTGATAGTCGGGGTTGATATCCAGGGCCCGGTCAAACGCTGCGATCGCCTCCTCCCGCTGCCGCAATCGACTCAGCACCATTCCCTTATTCAGCCAAGCCTTAGCATCGACAGGATCTTGTTCTATTACCCGCTCAAAAGACTCTAGCGCCGATTGATACTGGCGTAGCTCTCTAAGTAGTAAACCCCTTTGGTACCAGGCGTCATTGTTTTCAGGAGCGAGCTTTGTCACTTCATTGAGTGCTGCTAGCGCCTCCTCTTTCTGCTCTAACGCCAAGAGAACTCTACTGCGACTAAACCATAGATCGGCGTTCGAGGGCTGAACCTCTAGAGCCCGGTCGTAGGCGCTCAGCGCGGCTTCGTACTGTTTGTTCGCTAGCTGTTTGTTGCCTTCTTCCACAAACTCGCCGGCTGTCAAAAACAGTTCTGGGCGGTTATCTTGCAGTCGGCTCATCTGAGTTGTGAGTCCTTCTAGCTGCTTTTGCGCACTACTCATAAATGAATCGGCAATGTAGTCTGGGGCAACCCTGCCTAGCTCTTTCATGATCTGTTGTTTCTCACTTTCAGCTTCGGTCTTTAGCTCATTCAGCTTGGACTGAATCTCTTCTTTCACCTTTAGAACATCGTCAACCGCCTGCGCCTGACGGTCGTTCATGCCACTTTGCAAAGCTTCTAAATTCTCACTGAATTTCTCTTCTATCTGAGCAAGCCTCTCTTCGGCAGACTGCTGGCGATTAGCGGCGGCTTCGGCTAATTCGCCAATTTGTTCACCTAGGCGAGCGTCAAAGCTATTGAGTTTGCTAAGAATAACGTCACGTCTGCCAAAGACGGTATTGCGCACGCTAGAGAGTTCGCCATTGAAGCTGTTTTCTATTTCCAAGAGTGATCGCATCAACTGTTCTTTCTCACTGCCAATGTTCGACTGTAGCGTCTCGACCTCCTGGGCAAACTCCTGCTGCAGGTTTTGTACAATCTCTAGCGTCTGGCTACGCTCTTCACCTAGATCGGCCTGTAGCTCGCTAAGCTGGTTGGCGAAAGCTTGGGCAGTCTCAGAAAGTTCAACAGCTAGCTGAGATTTGCGAGTATCTAGCTCGCCGCTCATGTTGGCTAGCTGAGCGCGAAAGCCATCGGCAGTAGACTGCAACTGCATAATCGTATGCTTGCGCTCTTCGCTAACCCCTGATTGAAGCTCAGATATCTGAGCTTCAAAGTCTTTGGCGACTCGGTCCATGTCGCCAAGCAGGGTGCCCTTGCGGCCCTCCACATCGGCCTTTAGCGTCGCGAACTGAGCTAAGAAGCCATCCGCAGACTGACGGAAATTCTGCATCATGTCAGCTTTGCGCGCTTCTACTTCATTGCGGATGCTGTTAAACTGCTGCTGTAGATCTTCGGTAGAGCGTTGAATATTTTGCAGCGCTAGGTCTTTATGCCCGAGGGCGCTAGCCTGAATTTCTTCTAAGCTTTCAACCACATCGCTTTCAGAGGCTTTGAGCTGCTCTATCGATAGGTCTCGCTGCGCTTCTATCTTTGTTTTAGCAGCGGCTTCTACTTCTGAGAGCTTAGGGCCAAATTCGCTACTGACCTGACTAAGTTCGGCTAATACGCGGTCTTTCTCTGCTATGGTCTGCGCTTGCAAACTACCCATCTGGTCAGAGAGCACAGACTCCTTGCGATCGAGTTCGTCGAAGAAGGCGGTTTTGCGGCGCTGGGTTTCTTCTTTGATCACGCCTACATGACGAGAAAATTCTGATTCGGAGGTGGTAAAGCGCTGGAGAATACGCTGGCCTTTTACTTCGGATTCGGTCTGTAATTCTTCTAGTCGCTGCTTTGCCTGATTGCGCAAAGAAACGGCAACCTGGTCAAATTCTGTTGCTGTTGCTTCTAGCTTACCGTTGATATCTTCTAGCTGTTTTTCCCAGTTCTTGGCAGTTTGCGCCTTAAAGGCGGTCAGCTCTTCAATCAGCGCGTACAAAATGTCTCTTTGTTCAGCAATCTCTCTTTGAAAGTTGCTAGAGCGGCCCTGCAGTTCTCCTGAGAGATCGTCTGCTTCTGACAGGACACGGTTGAGACTGCGGGTGGCATTGTGCACCTTATTTTCTAGCTCAGTCATCTCATTGAGCTGAGTGCGTACGACCGTCGCCACTTCGTTGACCACCGAACGCCGCAGTAGCCACAGCGTCAGTACACCGCCGCCGAGGACAATGACAAGAGCGCCGATTGTGATAGAGAGCAGGGTGTAGGCTTGGTTGAGCGTATTTTCTGCGTCTCGCTGCTGTTCGAGGGTGAGGGTACTAGGAGTGGGGGCCGGGGCTGCGGGGATAGGGGATGAATCAGGCGTTTGAGCCTGGGTTGAGCCGGGTGCGATCGCCCAATAGACAGGTGCCATCCCTGCTAGCAGCAGCCAGCCGACTAGCCAGCGACTACTCGATATTGTCAACCGCCTTGGTTTTTGCCCTGTCTTTTGATGATTCCCCTGCATGGGTGACCTCTGTTGGACTTAGCTAGCTATCGGCCTGCTGAAGTGCGCCGATATGCAGCTTGTCGTTTCACTAGCATCTTACCTGAATCGTCAGGGTAGCAGATTCTTTGCCTGCTGTAGGGTTTCCAACACCCCAAACCCGTTACAATTACGTAAAGCCAGCCGCCACCTATAGCGCCACCTATGGCAGACGTCTCCATCGCCCAACACTACCATCAGCGCACGAAGTACGATCCCGAAACGCTCGCGGCAAAAAGCAAAAGTGCAGGGCTAGATTGGTCGCAGCAGCCGGTCCCCTACAAAGATTACAAGATTGGGCACAGCGTCGATCTAAAGCCCTATCTAGAAAAAGTGTCCGAAAGAGCACCTAAAAAGGCGCCTGAAGAACCATCCGAAGGAGCATCTGATTCTGCTAATCCCGATTTTGCCGATGCTGACTGGCGCTGGTGGCAAAGACTGTCGCGGCTGCTAATTGATAGCTACGGTTTGACGGCGAAGGTGATGACCTTCTCGGGTGAGCCAATGTATCTACGCTCTGCACCTTCAGCTGGTGGGCTCTATCCAGCCGAGCTGTATGTGGTGTCCAGAGGAACGTCGCTGCTGCCAGCGGGCTTATATAACTATCAGGTGCGTACACATTCCCTGTGGCGATTTTGGGACGATCACCCCTGGCAGGATTTGCAGGCGGCATGCTTTTGGCATCCTTCGCTAGAAACTACGCAGCTAGCCATAGTCGTGACGACTATCTTTCAGCGCTCGGCCTGGCGCTATCAGGACCGGGCCTATCGCCGAGTACTTTTAGACTCGGGGCATCTGCTAGGTAATTTAGAAGTTGCTGCAACCCTGTGCGACTACCGCCCTCATTTGATTGGTGGCTTTGCCGATGAGCTCGTCAACAAGCTGCTGTATCTAAATAGTGAAGAAGAGAGTGCGATCGCCCTACTAGCCCTAGCCGATCTCTTCCAAGTAGAACAGAATCTACCCATTGCCCGCAGTGCCTTGCCCAGCCCTATTCATACTGGCGTCACTGCACACCCTGATGGCCAACTGCTGAACTATTTACATCAGCACACACTGATCTCTGCTGACTCTGGATTTGGCCAGCAGCAGCAAAAAGATCCCAATACACCTATTTTCCCAGTTGGCCCTGCCTCCGCAGCGGCTGCGCTAGACACAGCCCTAGCGGACACAGACAAATCAGACCTAAGCTTAGAAGATCTAAAGTCAGGAAGCTCAGAATCAGAAAGCTCAGAATCAAACGACGCAAAGTCAAACGACTCGCCCACCGACGACAATTCCACCGCAGTTGGTACGCCGCCCAACCAAAGCGCACCTGCTGACAAGTACAACTTTCCTTTTGGCATCACAGCTTCCACCAAGACAGTGCCTATGGCCTGGGGCGACTACCTGGCCGATTTAGAGCAAACGTTGCTGACTCGGCGTTCGACTCGGCGCTATATCAGGGCACCCCTACAAAAAGCTGACCTCTTCGCACTACTAGACTTTACCTACCATCCTAATCACTATCAGCTACAAGAATTCGATGCAAGCCCTGACTACTTCGACCTGAGTTTGATAGAAACTTTCGTCGCAGTCTCTAATGTGGCTGACCTAGAACCGGGCTGCTATTACTACGCACCCCAGTCCGAAGAGTTGCGTCAGATTCGCTTTAGCCAGTTTGAAAAAGATCTGCACTTTCTTTGCCTAGGTCAAAACTTGGGCAAAGATGCTGGGGCGGTCATTTTTCATACGGCGGATTTGGGTCGGGCGATCGCAAAATACGGCGATAGAGCCTATCGCTACCTCCACATGGATGCTGGGCACCTAGGCCAGCGGCTAAACCTTGCCGCCACCCGCAGAGACATCGGCGTTAGCGGCATTGCTGGATTCTTTGACGATCAGGTGAACGAACTGCTAAGCATTCCATCAGAGGAAGCAGTGCTGTACATTACCACCATCGGTAAAAAGCCGATTCGGTAAGCTATGGCCTGTATAGGCTGATAGAAAATAGCAGCATGTAGTAACCTCATTGCCCCCCATATGGATCTCTATTAAGGCGATCGCACAGCTTGTATGGCAACAGGTGCTGCGATTGAAGGCTCTGATACCGTTGAGCGAGGCTCAGTGGTACAAGCTTGACTTGCTTAAGGATTTAGTGCAAAGAGATCTCGCTGCTCGCTACAAAGGGTCTGTCTTGGGCAGCGGGTGGGCGTTGATTAAACAGTTAGCTCAGCTGTTGATCTACACCTATCTTTTTTCAGTTGTCCTGAAAGTCGATCCTAGCGATCGCGGCGTTCCGACTGGAAATGCGAACGTTACCTACAGCCTCTGGTTATTTGCAGGGCTACTCCCTTGGCTAACTTTCTCGAGCAGCCTAAGTTCAGCAGCTCGCGTTGTTCTACAGCAAAGAAACCTGGTAACCAAGGTGATCTTTCCGTTAGAACTGCTGCCTTTGATACCTGTTCTGTCAGCTTTTCTAGAAAGTACCTTTGGCCTGGTAGTTCTCATCCTATTTACGACCACCTTAAGCCAAACGCTACATATTACCCTGCTGCTCTTGCCTTTAGCTTGGCTACCGCAGCTCTTACTAACGGTTGGGCTCGCCTACCTGACAGCTGCCTTAACTGTCTTTTTGCGCGACATTCCTGAGATGGTAGATATTTTTCTTAGAGTATGGTTCTATGCCACGCCTATCCTATATCCTCTAGATTTAGTGCCCGATCCCATACGCACTTTAATCACTTGGCTAAATCCACTGACGGCAGTCGTTGCCACGTATCGAGAAGTTATATTACTCGGAGAGATTAGTAGCTGGCAGATGTGGTCAGTGGCTGTGGGCCTCTCGGCTATAGTATGCGGGCTGGGCTATTGGGTATATCAGCATCTACGGTCCACATTTGCAGATATCTTGTAGCACTTACAGATGATTTAGCACGAGTTGTTAATAGGATTAGCTCCTATCGAGTACTGGCCGCACCCTATAATGTGTCGTGATCGATGTGTCGTGAATCTGTTGAAATTTCGGACTAGATGAATATCTATCACTGCTGTGCTCCTAAAACCGCTAGTCAATGGATTAAGGCTATCTTAAGCGACCCGGCGGTACTAGAGGGTACCGACTTATCTATCAGCGATTACTATCGAGAGGTAATGCTGCCTAGGATATCCCTACAGAAAGATACCTTTGACACAACACCACCACCGCCATGCAATGCAATACTTACACCTGTCTATGAGCCCTACGAAGGCTTCCAGAAGATACCTAAACAGAATGACTATCGGGTGTTTGCCATTATTAGAGACCCGCGAGATATCATTATCTCATGGTACTTTTCTGTAAAGCTCACTCATGAGCCAAGCAGCATAGGCGTTAGAAGCCACCGCAAATCTCTAAGAGAACTGCCGCTCTACGATGGTCTGCTATATTCAATCAACAACTGCTTGCGCCCTCTAAGGATTATCTCATCATGGAAAAAAGCTGAGGAGACTAATCCTGAGGTGAAAGTTTTTCGATATGAAGATCTAACACAGCGGGATAATGTTCAGGTATTCAAGCAACTGTTTGACCACTGCGGCCTCTCTAAATCTGAGGAAAGTCTGCAGGACATTCTGAAGCGCTACAGCTTTGAATCACTAACTAGTCGCGCTGCCGGACAGACAGACTTTTCCTCTCACCTACGCAAAGGCGTTGCTGGAGACTGGGCCAACTACTTTACTAGAGAGATTCAACAAGAGTTTTCTCGAGTGCATGGGGATCTGCCAGCCGCCCTAGGATACCAAAGCACCGAAGATTATCTACTAGAGCGCCAGTACGATTCGATTCAAAGCAAAATGAACGTTATGCAAAGCGATCTTACTAAAATTGAGAAAGACTATGACGCCTATGCTCAAATGCAACAGGACCTGCAGCAATTCAATCAGCAGGTCAGGAAAAAATGGAACGCTAAGGGGCACGCTCAACACTATACACAAACACTACAGCAAACTCAGACTGAATCGACGATGGCGAACTGGCCTCGCATCGAGGAAATTGTCCAACACTATAGTCAGCTAGAGCATGATTTGACTATCCAGCAGGCGCTAGCCGAGCAGTGTCAGACCAGAATCGCCGCGATGGAATCTAGCAAGTTTTGGAAGTTGCGATCGCACTGGATCAAAGCCAAGCGCCGCCTCGGCCTAACTAGACCTGACGAATAATATAAGAACGGTTATCAGATGACACAAAGTCTTGATACAGTTGCAATCTCTCTTAAAAATGTATCAAAGCGCTACCGAAGGTACAAGCATCCCGGAGACCGAGTAAAGGAGATGCTGCTCCCAAATCGGAGCTATGGCGAAGATTTTTGGGCACTAAAAGGACTCACCCTGACAATTCCAAAGGGAGAGGCTACTGGAATCATCGGTCGAAATGGCGCTGGCAAGAGTACCCTACTCAAAATAATTGCAGGTACGCTCTCACCGACTACTGGAGAAGTTCTAGTCAACGGGCAGGTTGCAGCACTGCTAGAGTTGGGCAGCGGATTTAATCCAGAATTCACGGGCAATGACAATATCTTTTTAAACTGTAAGCTTCTAGGGCTATCAACTGCGCAGGTGCATGAAAAGCTAGATTCGATCATCAAATTTTCAGAAATTGGAGATTTTCTAGATCAGCCAGTCAAAACCTACAGCTCGGGGATGAAGACGCGACTCGCTTTTTCCGTTTGTGTTGCCATTGAGCCTGAGATTCTAATCATAGACGAAGCGCTGAGCGTCGGTGACATCTTCTTCCGACAAAAGTGCTTTCAACGAATGGAAGATTTACTCAGTCAAAACAAAACAGTTTTATTTGTTTCGCATAATCTACCCATAGTCAAAAACTTCTGTAAGACAGCTTATTTCTTAGAGAATGGCGAAATCTATTTCTACGGGCCTAGTTCTGAGGCGATCGGAAAATTCAATAGCATACAGAATAGTCCACAAGCTGAGGGCAAGAAAGACACTCTGAATAAGATTGTCAAAGAGAACAATAAGCGAGCATCTTCTGACAATAACCCAACTAATCAAAGCTTGCAGAAGGCAACCAGCATCACCGCGAATGCTATATGGAAAGCCCCTAACGATAATATCACTGACTCTAAAGCAAAGGTGCTAGCAGTCTCCATTCTAGACAACCTGCGAATTCCTACCATGAGTTGTCAAGTAGGCGACTCTTTGTTAGTAAGAGCATATGTAACGACGGGAATTCTTAATGGCTTGCACGTTGGGATTGCACTCAAAAATCAATACAATCGGTTTGTCTTTCGCGGTGGATCATACTTCAGTGGGCAGGCTCCACTAGCAGCTAAGAACGGAGAGATTCAGTGCTTTGAGATGGCACTAAGGATGAACATTGAAGCAGGTATCTACACAATGATGGTCTCATTAGATCATCCTAAAGCTGCACCAAATGGAATAAATAGAATCTCGTCATCCTCTTGGCTAGGTCCTGTAGAAGTCCGTTGGGACTATCGCACTCAAAGAGCGCCTTTTTTAGGTATGGTTGGTCTTCCCTATGAAGGAAAGCTCGCCCCATTCCCAGACATTGACAGCTAAAATTCTAGTTTCTCTTCACGTATTACAGTGACTATCCCTTTCGTCAGTTCTCAAGGGTTATAGAGACTTCAATCGTTCTGGAGATCTCAGTGGTTCAAGAGATTCAGCGAATGTAGCCAGTAGTATCTCCATGCTTGTCTATGGTATGGACGAATCGCATCGTTGACATCTTCTTGAGTAACTTTACGCTGATGACAACGCTCTCTTAGTCTTGCCATCTCAGCTTGACCGACCTCATCCCAAGCGGATGTCTTTTGCTGCGGATGGACGCGAAAAGCGCCCAAGAACCGAGGTAGCCGGACAAAGTGAGCACCTGCTTGGCGAAAACGCAAAACCAGATCCCAATCAAGTGCAAAGCGGAAGGACTCATCGACATAGCCTCCCGCTTTATCCCATATGGTTCGCCGCCAGAACATGGTTTCTTGTGGAATATAGTCAGCCCAGGCTAGCACCGTATCGCTATGCGAAGGTAAAACCCACTGACCTACCTGCTGGTCTTGCCGATTGATGAGAATTCGGTGACCATAGACTACATCGGCTTTAGGATGACTCGCGAAGTAGTTCGCTACATAGTTTAGACTGCCGGGAAGAAGTAGATCGTCTGAGTTGAGCCACGCCATGATTTCGCCACTAGTATGAGCGAAGCCACGATTGATCGCATCAGCCTGACCACTATCCGGTTCAGAAACTATCTTAGTTACTTGATTTGTATACTGCTTGAGAACTTCTTGGGTCCCATCTAATGAAGCGCCGTCTTGTACAAAGTACTCTAGATTAGGATAATCTTGGTCTATGATGCTTTTAATCGTTTGCCCAATATAATCAACTTGATTATATGATGGTGTAACTATTGAGATTCTAGGTGGATCAGGTACTGGTAAGAGAGCGGTCTGATAATGTTTAGGCAAACTAATTGGACTAGGAATTTGCTGCTCGTCTAGAGTGAGCTTGTTATGCTGATGTTTAATTTCTTGGATGGCAACAACAACAGAATCTGGAAGTATTTGTTTAATTGCATGTCTAATATTATAGGCAGAACGATCTATCAATTTCTGGAAAACGCTGCGCTGCGCTTGTTGTAGTAAAAAATGGGTGTGTTGGAGTTGCGCTTGAGTATGTTGTAGCTCACTTTGAGCGTGCAGAAGCTTTCCCTGAGTGTGTTTCAATTCGCTTTGAGTATGCTGAAGCTGCTCTTTGACATGTTGCAGCTCACTGCTTCTAGCACTCGTTTGAAGGAGGTGACGGCGAATGAGTAGCGGATTTCGATCAGTCGGAATCTGCATAGATTGTGGTTTTTTATCGGTTGAGATGTTGGCCTCATCGCTAGTGTTGAGAGATGTTCTTATCTGTGCTGTGCGTGAGCTATTAAGAGAAATAGCACTATCACGAATAAAACCTTGCCAGTACTCATCTTCGTGCTGCCGGATGCAGTTGATATCATCTAAGCGCAGATGAACCTGCTTTGATACTTCTCCAACAGGTTGGTACGCATCGTAGAAGGTGAGCGAATCGGTATTTAAGCCGAAAAAATCTCCAACGTATTGCAGAGCATGGATGGGGTTGTGATTGAACGCTTCATAAGATAAAACTAAACATCGGTCTTGGTGCTGCTTTGCTGTCTTCAACGCAGCGTGATTCATGTATTGCCACCATAGAAGCGACCATTCAACTTCGTTGCGCTGCTTACCTACTTCCTCTATCGAAAATAGCCTTGAGACTTCGTCAATAAATCTAGACTTATCTGAGGGATGGAACTCATCTCCAAAAAACGAGAAGCGATTGATGACGGAGTTAATCGTATCAAGCGGATTACGTATGACTACAACCGCCTTAAAGTCGGGAAAGGCTTCTAAGAACGCCTGTAATCGACCATTCGCACGGATAGTCTTGAAGAGAATGTTTGAGCTGCCCTCAGTGATTGCTGCTAGGAAGCGATCATGTACCGCATTGCCACTGTCTGTAAATAGTGGAGTTGTACAATGAGCATACATGCCTTCTACTGAGAGCGCCGCAGTGGATTGAAACTGTTCTGCTACTGTCGAAAACGGTGCATCAAATACCCGGTGCGACCACAGGTAAGGTTCATATAAGAATCGCCATGCTGTACGACTGTTCAACACCATGTGCTGGACACCTACGTAGAGCGCTGTTGTTCCTGAGCGTCCAACACCGAAGATGCCAAGTTTCATGTCATTTGCTCCGTCAGTCCTTGCAGCAGGTTATTTTAGTATGCAAGATAAAAATAATAATGTCTGATTAAGAACTCAGTGTACATTCTTTAGACCCGATGAAAAGCTGTGGCCATTCTTTGATATTAGATAGGCATACCTACTTGCTAGTGTGATGATGACTATCAGCGTAATCACTCCATCTTTTCAGCAGGGCCGATTTATTGAAAGGACAATTTGGAGTGTTCTAAATCAGAAAAAAAACAGCATTGATTATGACATTGAATATTTTGTCATCGATGGTGGCAGTACAGATGAAACCCTAGCTATTCTAGAAAAGTATGAGCGTAGTCTGACCTGGATTTCAGAACCCGACGATGGCCAATCTCACGCTGTCAACAAGGGATTGGCTATGTCTACAGGTGAGATTATCGCCTGGATAAATTCCGATGATATCTACTATTCTCATGCGTTTGCACAGGTGGTCTCCTTTTTTGAGAGAAATCCTGAAGCACGTGCGGTCTATGGGCAAGCTGACTGGATTAGTGAGACTGATAGCGCTATTAGTGCTTACCCAACACGCGCCTGGAACTACGAAGAGTTAAAGAAAGAATGCTATCTGTGTCAGCCTGCTGTTTTCTTTCGGCGCAGTATGGTAGAGCGTTTTGGTGATTTAGAGACTAGACTGCACTACTGCATGGACTACGAGCTATGGCTGCGCTATGGTCGGATGGTTCAGTTTTCGTATCTGCCTACTAAGCTAGCGGGTTCAAGGATATATGCAACGAATAAAACATTTGGCTGCCGGGTAGCGGCGCATCGAGAAGCTAACCACATGCTAAAGGCGCAGCTAGGCTACTCAACGAGACATTGGATCTTCGAATATTCGAGATTGCAGCTTATAAGTGATAGTTCATTAGAAGAAACAGATGTTGTATTTGTAGCCAAGTTACTAATTTTATCTGTGAGAAACTGCTGGAAATTCAATCGAAATGCTTTGATAGTTGTAATCCTCAAGGTGATAATCAATCGGATGCAAGCAAAGCGACTTAAGAAGAACTTGCAATCAAACCATACTGTTGAGAATCTTGCTATGGAGAGCATTCTTCTGGAGGAAGACGTTCACTGATGAAAGTTTGCCTTGATACTACTCCGGTAACCCAGCAGCCAAGCGGAGTAGGTTTATACATTCTCAACCTTATCGATCAGCTAGCTCAACAGCAAGTTCGTAAAGACCTCGAGCTGCACTTGATCTATCAGCCCCAACTTATCAACTGGTTGAAAGGAACCTGGCAGTTTCCTTCTCAGCTACAACGCTACGATAGGAAACAGGTCCTGCCTGTACCTGTAAGGCTGTTAAATCTGCTCATTCGTCTCTCGCCCGTCTTGACAGGTGAGCTGCTGACTCGCTATCTAGAATCTGTCGATATCGTTCATGGAACTGGCTATTCGGTATACCCCTCGGGCCGTGGTGCTCGTGTGATGACAGTTTATGATGTCTCTTTTGCTCTGTATCCTGAGTATGCTACGTCCGTCAGCAGATCCTATTACAGCGCTGTGAAGCGGTGTCTGCAATGGACAGACCTGGTTATCACTATCTCTGAGAGCTCTAAGCAGGATATTATGAACTGCTTTCAGATTCCAGCGGAGAGAGTTTGGGTGACGCCTTTGGCTAGTCGATATCCGATCTTGCCAAGTAATTCTGATGAGGTTGAGCAAGATGAGTCCAGGCAATTTGGAGGAGTGCCTAAAGCTTTCTTGTCCGGCCTCAACAGGCACGCAGCCAGTCCAAACCTAAAGCTCGATCGGCCTTATCTTTTGTTCGTTGGAACTCTAGAGCCTCGTAAAAATATTACTGCTATTATTCAAGCCTTCGATCAGCTTAAGTCAGGTTATGGAGTTGACCATCAATTGCTACTAGTGGGTCGCAGAGGCTGGCTCTATGAGCCAATCTTTGCAGCTATTCAACAATCGTCATATCGAGACTACATCCATCAGTTGGACTACGTGGCTGAATTGTTTATGTCAGCGCTGTATCAAAATGCAACAGCCTTTGTTTATCCATCTTACTATGAGGGATTTGGGCTACCGGTATTAGAATCAATGAGTCTAGGGTGTCCAGTTGTTAGCAGTAATGCTTCGTCTATTCCTGAGGTTGCAGGTGACGCTGCAATTTTGGTACCACCCGATGATGTTGATGCATTAGCTGATGCGCTTTATCGATTGATAGAATCTCCATCACTGCGTCGTCACTACGTACGGGCTGGCTATGAACAGGTTAGAAAGTTTTCTTGGGCAAAAACAGCTCAGTCTACGATCGCCGCCTACTGTTCACTGATGCCATGAGCCGTTCGTCTCTTTTAGTCAATTTGTCTGCGCTGATGGAGAAACCTACGGGTATTAGCGCATATACCCGTAACTTACTGCCGCAGTTGAAGCCGATAGGTCCGACTGTTTTATCAAATCAGCAGCTTCTAGGGCTTGACCGGCTACCTATTCCTTCTAGCTTGTCTCCAGAGTATGGGTTAAGAGGACATGTCCGGCGTCTGTTTTGGCTACAAACTGCAGTACCGAGAATATATCAGGCGTTGGATAGCCGTTTGATTTTTTCGCCCTTGCCAGAGGCTCCTCTCTATTCAGGCTGTCGGTTTGTAATTACGGTTCACGATCTGATTCCACTGAGATTTCCTAGGCCGCGATCGCCTCTAACAATCTACTTTCGTCACGTTGTCCCTCATATTGTCAAACGCGCTGTGCATATTGTTGCTAACTCTCACTGCACCGCACGAGATATTGAACGTTTCTATAAGATAAATCCTAACAAAATCACAACAATTCCCCTAGCGTATGATCGCGAAAATTTTACGGTTAGCTCTCGATCAGGCCAACCAGTAGAAGCCAGATACTTTATCTACATAGGTCGCCAAGATGCCTATAAAAATATAGGACGCTTGATCAGCGCGTTTACTCGTATCGCTCTAAAAACAGATACTCAGCTATGGCTAGTTGGCCCCTTTGACAAACGCTACACGCCGCAGCTCCTAGCACAAGTGCGAGAACTGGATATGGTGAATAGAGTTCGCTTTTTAGACTATGTTGCCTACGAGGCGCTACCTAATTTGTTAGCAGGTGCGATCGCGCTGGTATTTCCTACCCTTTGGGAAGGGTTTGGGCTGCCAGCACTAGAAGCGATGGCCTGCGGCACACCAGTCATCACATCGAATATCTCATCCCTGCCAGAGGTAGTTGGTAATGCGGCTATTTTGATCGATCCTCGTAGCGTAGATGAGCTGGCCATTGCTATGGAAGCGGTATCGAGCAATGCAAGCCTGCGTAGCGCTTACCGACAGGCTGGGTTGGCTAGGGCGAATCTGTTTAGCTGGGAAAAAACTGGACAAGAAACAGTTGAAGTGTTGAAAAGATTTTTGTAAGTGCAGGTGTTCTATGTAGGGGAGGCAGTATCGGCAGGTGGCATAGCATAACAAGACATTGCATAAAGCGCGGCTAAGAGCCCCCAGGACACAATGTTTAGCCGCGCGTCGTATAGCACTACGTCAAATAGTCCAAACATCGAACAGGCAGAGAATGCCAGCAGATAGCTAAATAGAATGGCGCGATCGCCCGCCGACAGCCCCACATCTTTATCCAGATACGTTTTCACCGCCCGATAGATGATTCTGCCACACACAACACAAAAACCAATCATCACTGGAATACCAGACTCACTGGCTAGAAAAAGCCACACGTTATGCGCATGATAGACACTGTCATAGTCAGGAATACTACCTGGAATATAAGATTCTCTGAGTCCGGAAAATCCCCACCCTAGCCAGGGCCGCTGATAGATCATTTCAATGGCCAAGCGCCAGACCCCAATACGCGGATCATTTACAAAAATGTCCCAAGAAAGCGATCGCCCACCAATTCCAAACGTGCTAATCGCCGCTGCTAGTACTCCAGCGCCTGCAAAGCTAGAGATCCAGACCCACCTGTATCTACGAGCGGCATAGAGTGCGGTCGCTACTAGCACCAGCGCAATCAATAGCCCGTTGCGCGATCCAGTACAGAAAATTGCCCCTAGGCAAAGCAACACGGACCCACCCAGAGTCAAAAGACTCCAGATCCAGTGATGTCGGACCGCTGAAACTGGTTTTGCGGCTAGTTGATCGACTGTTTTTAATACTAATCCCAGACCCAAGCCCAGCACTATCACTAGATAGGCGCTCAGCACATTGGGATGATCAAACAGGCTACGCGCCCGGTGGCCAAAGTAAGGCTCTTCGTAGAGCCACTCGATCAACCATATTGGCAGACCAGATGCTTTTACCTGTGGAATTAGACTTTCGATCTTTAAGACATATTCTGCTAGGGCGATCGCACACAGCGGCACTGCACCTAGTACCAGCCACCGAGCTACCTGTTCTAGAACAGCAAAAGGTCTAGCCACCACAGACGGACAGGTGACCCACACGCCCCATAGCACAAAGAACGGTAAAAAATTCGTTAGCTGTAAAAAAGCCTCTCCTTTGTTGATTCCAAAGCTAGCGCTCAACAGCAGCCCTGTAGCTAGCCAGCCTAAGCCCGTCTGAGTACACTTGTGCCAGACCAGACGACCTCGCCATGTCATGGCTGCAACCATTAGATAAGCTATCACCAGCATGGAGCCATACATGATGTAAGGGAGCCATACTAGACTCGCTAGCCATGCATACTCACGCGTCAGCCCGCTTCTGAAGGCTCTAACACTCGATGCTTTAATACGCGCCATCGCCGACCAAAACCACCTTGATGGTACGCAGGAGGATATACACATCTAGCCGCACCGACCAGTTTCTAACGTAGTAGGTATCGAGATTGACCCGCTCGCTGTAGGTCAGGTCATTTCTTCCCGATACCTGCCATAGTCCCGTCATGCCTGGCAACACGCGCGCATAATCATCAAACTTATCACCGTAGCGCCACACCTCTTCTTGTGTAATCGGTCTTGGCCCCACCATACTCATCTCGCCTCTCAGCACATTCCATAGCTGTGGTAGCTCATCTAGACTACTCTGCCGTAGAAACTTACCGATTCGGGTGATACGAGGGTCGTCTCTAAGTTTTTGGTCTTGATCCCAAGCCTGCTGTAGCTGAGGATGAAGAGCAAGATGCTGAGCTAGGACCTGATCTGCATCTATCACCATCGAGCGAAATTTCCATATCCAAAATGGCTTCGCATCTCGACCGATTCGCGGTTGTTGATAGAAGATCGGC
>JBCCOH010000079.1:0-25214 GCA_039111275.1 Cyanobacteria bacterium P01_D01_bin.1
CGGAACGCTGCAATATTTTCTCTCAGCCCTCTCTCAACGGCAACAACGCATCCTTCAGTTGTTGAAAGCTGCGGATGATGTCTATCTCTCCCTCACCGGATAATTTATTCAACCCCATTCAGATTTGAGCGAACCATGAGTATATCCTGTGCAGATGAAGCAACCCACACTGCGCTTCCCAGTACGGAGTCATGAATATCGTTTTCTTCGGCAGAGACATGTTTGCTTTCGCGCTTAGTATCTATAGTCAGCAGTAGCTCCTCGGTTATGCGCCCAGCATTGTCCAGATCGCCGCGAGAAACGTATTCCCCAGCGATATCTGTAAGAGCCATTCTTCCATCTGTAAGCGATCGCGCTGTTCTCTCCGCTTCTTCCATAAAGATTGCAACAGAAGCATTCTCTTCATCAGCAAGTATCCGCGCTGTTTTCAATAGGCTGTAGAGTTTATCTTCAACCTGCCCAGGGGAACTCAGTGTTTCTTGAATGTGAGTAAGTCCTTTTTGGGCATCGCCAGAGGTTGCAAATCCAACGGCAATAACGTAGCTAAGTTCTTCGATACCTATGTAGTCAGGATGGTCTGTTAACGCGTCGAGTGGCGCTCCGCTTCGACTCTTCTCGGCTGAGCGCTCAAATAGCTCTATCGCTTCGTCGTGAAGTGATGCAAGGGATAGGATTGTTCCTAAACGTGCATATCCAATACTTTGAGAATAGTCATCTGGAAAAGATTCAATAATCGGCATTTGCTCAGCTACAAACGCTCTAGCTGCTGCGGGGTCGCGCACTATGTTCGTGACATCCGAATGCTCATGATTCATTTGGTCTAGCCACATCATCACCGGATATCCAGAGGGTGAATCGTCAGCAGGGACTTCTGTGTCTGTGACCCAATCAGTACAGTGACGCTCGTTCTGCGGTTCGAGAGCAATATCGCTAATAACTTCAGGGTCTACTGGTTGAGCGATTGCTGGCGATAGCGACCACAAATCAAAGCTGAGATGACCACAACCGAGAGCAGCAATTGTCCATAGCAGCAGTTTTGTGAAGTTAGATGGCATCGTATTTATGGCGCTAGCGCTGTAGTGTACGGAATGAATCAAGTAGCCCCAATGTGCCCCCTTCTCAATTGGGTAAGTAAGGGTAAAATTACCCCCTTCACAGCACTCACTTTTTCCGGAAATGGTTGTCTATAAGCCGTGTAATTCGGTAAAAACTTGGGGCTGGTTCAAAAAAAGCCAATTTAAGGCAACACTCGCAGCACAAAGTAGACCATCACTGGTGATGACCTAGCAAACTGACTTCGCCAATTTTTTATGCTCTAGTAGTTACGGACACCTGTAACCGCCTAGAGTGACTCCCTTGCACGCCGAATATGCTCCTCATGCCTTCGCTACTTTTTGGTTGTGCCTCAATAAAATGTGGGATAGGTAGCGATCGCCAAGCAGCAGGGCTCAGCTCTGTCGCTTGGCATATTTGTATTCTTGCTGCTCAGCTCCACCCCCAAAGGCAACCAGGCTTCAATCAACCCCAACCTGCCCAAGCAGCAGCAACTGCCCGAAGCTAGCTGCGTAATATGGCCAGCAATTGTCAGCTTATGAATGCAAACAAGGCCAGAGCGATCGCCCCTAAACCCACATTCCAGACTGGAAGCAGGGCAACTCGCCAAGCCCAGCCATATCGATTATAAGCAAACAGCAGCCAAGCAAGCATAACCCCGAGGATTAGGGTAATAGGCAATGCCACGATACTGATGAGTAGAAGCAAAGTCACCGGCTCGTCTAATGCGCCAGGAGACGCCGCCATCATAGGTGACATCATTGCCGCGTAGCCAGCGTACGGTAATGCCATTCCAGCTAGAGCTGAGGTGATGATCAGAAAAATTCTGCAATGGTTTTTGCACATGGTCTAAGCTGCTTGGCTGTTTTCTGGCATGACAACCTTTATGGAAAAGATAGTTTCATAATTCCCACTCAATTTCATCAACCGCTATGGCAAGATGGCTTGCGACACCTAACGGTCATGGGATAGTGGCCAGTGAAATAAAGGCCAGTGAATAAACTAGTGAGATGAAAGCGTACCGACTGCCAGAATCTCTGACCTGTATCTATCTGTTTAGGAGACTTCAATCATGATTGCCATACAAACTGAACCAAAACTACAGCTTCCGCCCAATCTAAACTCAAAAGAATTTGCTAGCAACAAATACGAATACTACAAATGGATGCGCGAAGAAGCACCCGTTTTTCGCGGCAAGATCAGCGTCATAGACACTTACATTCTCTCTCGCTACGACGACTGTGTAAACTTCCTAAAAGACCCTCGTTTCGTACGTAACCGCACGACGGCAACGGGCAGTAGCAACATACTCCCTGTCCCACTGCCTAGGTCTGTACAGCTGATAGCACGAAGCATGATTACCGAAGACGATCCCAACCATCGCCGTCTAAGAGACTTGGTTCATCAGGTCTTTACCCGGCATTCACTCGAAAAGATGTCGGCGCGAATCGAAGTATTGACTAACGACCTACTAGACAGAGCTGAGGCCAAAAGCAAACTCGAAGGTGCAGTCGATCTAAAAGAGACTTATGCCTTACCCATCCCAGTTACCGTGATTAAAGAGATGATGGGCGTAGAAGATGAAGACATGCCTAGATTCAAAGATGGCCTCACTGCGCTGAAGGATGGATTCTCTGGCTGGACGATGCTTCGTACGGTGTTTTGGGATATGCCGCGTTTGTCTAAGTTTGTCCGCGAGCTGGTAGAGCGAAAGCGGTCTAACCCACAGGACGACATGCTCACAAAGCTAATTCAGGCCGAAGCGGAGGGACAAAAGCTCAATGAGGATGAGCTAGTCGCCATGGTCTTTTTGATGATTATTGCCGGTTATGAAACGACAGTGCAGCTCATCACAAACGGTGTTCTGGCGCTCTTGCAGCACCCCGATCAGCTAGAGAAACTCAGAGCGCAGCCAGAACTGATGCCATCCGCCGTCGAAGAGATTCTTCGCTATATCGGCCCAGTTCAAAGCACGAAACCTGGCTATGCGCTTGAAGACGTCACTCTGCATGGGGTCACTATTCCGAAAGGAGCAACGGTAATGCCCTTCTTAGGCGCAGCTAATCACGACCCGGCTGTTTTTGAGAACCCTGACGTGTTTGATATTGAACGCTTTCCGAATAAGCACCTTGGTTTCGGTAGCGGTATTCACGCTTGCTTGGGAGCACCACTAGCCCGGATGGAAACAAAGATAGCGCTGACTAACCTGCTACAGCGTAACCCCAATCTTTGCTTAGCTGTTGATTCGTCAGAGCTTGAATTGCAGGTAAGACCTGGCTGGCATACCTATAAAAAATTGCCGATTACATTTTTGTAAGGTGGATTCTTCGGCAGCCGTAACTCAGTTATCGCAGTGCTTTTAGCCTATGGCCTAATTTTACAAGAGTCGGAGCCATACCCCAGCTTGGTGCCAATTGTGTAAGAAGGCCGCTGGTTTTGCTCACGAACCGATTTGACCAGTCGAAAATTATGATCGATGTATAGATGCTCTAGCTGGGGTCTGGCTTTGTATACCTGCTCGTAGCGCTTTTGAGTTTTGCGATCGATGCCCTTCGTGGGCATGGCGATCGCCTGCGGCTTAGAGGACCGCCCGGAGGATTGCCCAAAGGATTGCCCAAAGGATTTCTCAGAGGATTGCTGATGTTGACGAACTGCCTGCTGGAACCAGGCGATCGCGCTCCCAGTATCTAGAGGCGTAGGCCCAAAGCGCAAGCGCTGTTTGATGCCTACATTTTCAATAGCCCACCGCTGAGCAGGGTGATCGGCCTCTGTTCTGCCAGACTTTACTCTAGAACTACCACCAATCTCAGCAGCCCCCAATTCAATCTCATATGTCTGCAAAATCATCAGGTCATAGCTAAGTAGCCACCTAGAAGCCCAGTTCAAAAGCGGCTGATTGTGTCCTGGTCTATAGCGAGCCATGTTGGCATAGAGACCGTTATCCGCAAATATTTGGTAAGACTGCTGATGGACTCTACCGGGCAAGATATCTTGGAAAGGAATCGTTGACCATGTGCAGTGCCAAAGCCCCTGGACCAGAGGAACCTGCTGGGCAAGATCGGGCGTTGGATTTTGTTCTGCTAATGCCTGAAAGAGCGGCATCAGCGTCTCGTTCAAAAGCTTTACCTTCTGACTGACCGGCTTCTCATCCTGGTGCTCCACCAGCTCAAGTACCCGTGCTTTCAATTCTTCAGGGCCAGCGTTCATTCCAATATTTATCCCGGCATCTATGATAATTCGTAAGGCTTTTTGGTCGAAACGCCTACCAAGAAAGGGGCCGCCCCAAGCCTTGATATTGTAGCTGCCTTTCTAGCTGAACGATTGATGATGTGATAGACGGTCGCTAATTTCTCCACGGACTGCTGAAATCGCGACTGTCCGAGGAGAGGCTAGATAATTCTTTCCGGTCGGATCGCCGCTGCGGCCTTTAAAGTTCCGGTTGGTGGCATAGATTCCGGTTTCTTCTGCACCTAGAACGCCGCGCCCGGCGTTGATGCAGGCACCGCAGCCAGACTTCAACACTGTCGCCCCCGCTCGTTCTAGAGTCGCTAGATAGCCTTTCTCTTCCGCCTGCGCTCTAACCTCCTGTGAAGCCGGAACAACAAACAAACTCACCGCTGGGCTAACTCGCTGATCTTTGATGGCTTCGGCTGCCGCTGCTAGATCGTGGAGCTTGCCACCCGTGCAAGAGCCAATAAAAGCCCGAGTGATTGGGACCTGGCCAATTTCACCAACAGAAGAGACCCGATCGGGAGTAGGTGGTGCCGCTACTTGGGGTTCTAGCTGACTGAGATCGAATCGATATATCTGTTCATACTGGGCATCTAGATCGGCTGTTACTTCAGCAAAAGGCTGGCTCGTGCGCTGCTGTACGTACTGCCGCGTCTTCTCATCCACCGACATCAGACCGCACATTGCCCCACATTCTACCGCCATATTCGCTAGGGTCATACGCTCATCTATAGGTAGCTGGTTGATAATATCTCCAGCAAATTCCAAGACTTTTCCGGTCGCTCCGCCACACCCAAGCTGACCTAGAATAAACAGCATGATATCTTTGGCACTCAGATGCTGCGGCAGTATGCCAGACAGCTCAATTCTCAGTGTCGCTGGGACTCGAACCCAAAGCTCGCCCATTGCAAAGATATTGGCCATGTCAGTCGTGCCTACCCCGGTCGAAAAGCAGCCAAACGCGCCGTAAGTGCAGCTATGAGAGTCGGTCCCAGCAATGACCATACCGGGGCGGATAAAGCCTTTTTCTGGCAAGAGCACATGGCAGATGCCAGCAGCTTCCCCTGGTGATACCACGTCAAACAGATGACAGCCCTGTTGCCTAGCAAAGTCCACCATTTGCTGATACATCGTGGTTGCACCTGCATCGGAGCGGATATCGTTGACTTGGATGAAGTGATCGGCGACCAAGACGATTTTGTCCGGATTCCAAACGGTCGCGTCAGGACCGAAGTGCTGCTGGAATAGGTTGCCGACTGGGCCAGCGATCGCATCGTGAGACATCGCCAAATCCACCTGGGCAAACACCACCTCGCCCGGCTGCACGTAGTCGTTCCCTGACGCCTGCGCCAAAAGCTTCTCAGCCGCTGTCATCGGACGTATTGGAGTCTTACTTTTTGGAACATGCACTTTTCCTGACTGCCGCTGCTGATTGAAAGCAGTCAGCCCCCCGGCATCAACGATCGCTTCGACCACTGGATTATGTAAAGACCGTGCCACAGTCTCTAATGGCAGACCGATGTTGATACTGTTGCGATAGAAGATCTCGGCAAAGGATTTAGCTCTGACTTTTTGGATGCCTGCTGCCTTGATTGCGATTGGGGCAAACTCTCGGCTAGAGCCACAGCCAAAATTCTCTCCCGCTTCGATAACGTCGTACTTCAACAAGTTGCCAGGCCCAATCAGGTGCTCTAAAGCGTAGTGAGCGAGATGCCCTAAGCTATCGTTAGTCCCTCGCTTAGCGGGAATAATGTCGTCTGTATTAACGTTATTGCCCAGCGTCAAAATCTGTTGCGTCATAGCGTTCTAGATTTCTTTTAATTGTTCTTCTTTTATCTTTCTTTGTTTGACGGCTACTGCCGGATTTCCCGCACAAACAGTCCATGCCTCTAGCGACTTGTTAGCCACACTGTTCAACGTCAGCACCGCTCCTTCAGCTACCGTTACCCCCGGTCCCACTACCCCGCGCGCCCCGATCCAGGCACTTTGCTCAATTCTAATTTCACCTAGAATCAGATCAAACGAAGGTTCACTCCAGTTGTGATTGCCTGTACACAGGTACACTTCCTGCGAAAGACAAACGTTGTCGCCAATTGTGACTGGCGCCAGGTTGTCTATCCACGCACCCTCACCTAGCCAGCAGTCATCGCCAACTGTCAACCGCCAGGGAAATTTTATCCGTACGCCCTGCTTGATTCGGACACCTGTTCCGATTGAAGCGCCGAACAATCGCAGCAGCTTTGCTTTTGGTTCCGACACCGGGACTAGATAGCTCATGAACAGCGGCGAGCCGATGTAGTACCAAAGCAGCTGTTTTATTAGCGAGACGCCGGGAGTGTAGTCGCCAGGATTGTATTGTGCAAGCTGCGATCGCATAGAAAGTATCCGAAACCCACAGAGAACCCGTCAGGACATCTGCCTACTATACTTTTTTTGCAAACTCTTTTTTGCAAACTTGCAAAGTATAGTCTCCTCAACTGATAGCCGCTTAGTTTACTGCTCGCGCATGTGGCGGATCAAAAGACTCATCACCTCGCCCTGTCGAGGCGTGATAATTAGCTTGTTTTCAGGGATAGTCACCAATGGACTCCAGAGCGCATTCTCTACATATCGCAGCGTGTGTAACAGGTGAATCGTCTGCCGTACGCTACCGGGACTGCCCAGCAAAATATGGCGTAAAGGCTCCCCTTCACCCGGTCTTGAGATAGGCGCTACCAGGACTTGAGGCTCGGCGCCTTCACCATCTGCGACCTGATCTACTACGGCAGCATTGCTCGAGAGACTACCTTCTAAAAAATCTTGAACAGTCATAGTTTGTTATTACTCATTCGATGCATCTATTATTGCACGCTAAGCGGACATAATGTAAATAAGCTGTTCGAACGGGTCTAGTTTTTTGCTTTTATTGCTTGCCCTTACTAGAACCTGGAAAAGGAGTCAATACCCTTTAAGGCACTTTTGGCTGGTACCGAAATCTATCGAAATCTTGACGAGTTTTTGGTGACGACCCCTTACCTTCAAAGCTAGAAAGTTCAAGACGCGTTTTGTAAGCGTGATGAGTTCATGAGTGATTTGGTTGCTGTTGGGTTTGAAAGCGAGATGAAGGCAGACGAGGTTCTGCAAAAGCTGGGCAAGTTACAGAAATCGCATCTGATCGACCTCGAAGATGCTGCTGTTGTGATTAAAGACGAAAAGGGAAAAGTTCGTATCAAGCAAGCCTTCAATCTGGTTGCAGCGGGCGCTTCGTCCGGTGGATTTTGGGGAGCACTGCTAGGACTACTCTTTCTACATCCGCTGTTGGGACTGGCGGCTGGCGCAGCGAGTGGCGCACTCAGCGGGGCGCTGACCGACATTGGTATCAATGATGATTTCATCAAAGACCTGGGCAAATCTCTAGAGCCAGGTGCATCGGCACTGTTTATCTTGGTACGCGAGGCTACGCCCGATAAGGTGATAGAAGAACTAGAGCCTTTCGATGGCAAAATTCTTAAGACCTCTCTATCTAAGTCGGATGAAGAAAGTTTGAAGGCGGCGCTAGAAAAAGCAAGCGTTGTTGCTTAGGGATTCGAGTAGGGGGTTCAGGCTTGAGTAGGGGGTTCAGGTTTGAGTAGGGGGAAGGCGATCGCATCTCGAATACTTGCCGCATCGGTTAGCACCATCACCAGGCGATCGATGCCAATGCCCATCCCTACTGTCGGTGGCATGCCGTACTCTAGCGCCGTAATAAAGTCCTCATCTACGCTGTGAGCCTCTAGGTCTCCTGCTTCCTTCTTCGCCGCCTGTAGCTCTAGCCGTTCTCTTTGATCGATTGGATCGGTCAGCTCAGAGAAACCATTCGCGGTCTCTCTACCAACAATGAACAGTTCAAACCGCTCTACCAAACCCGGCTTGCTGCGATGAGGCTTAGACAGTGGCGAAATTTCTACCGGATAGTCTGTGATAAAGGTGGGCTGAATTAGCGTAGTTTCCACCTTCTGCTCAAAGGCTTCATTTAGTACGTGGCCAATGCTCTCACAGTCATCTACCTCTTTGATATTTGCTGCTCTTGCTGCTTGCTTTGCTGCAGCCAGCTCTTGGAACTGGCTAAAGTCAATGCCTGTTTTCTCTTTCACCGCATCGTGCATGGTGATTCTGGCCCAGGGCTGCGCAAAACTAATGGCTTCGCCTTGATAGGTCACCGTCTTATCACCAGCCACTTCGCCTACAATCTGTTCAATCATGTTCTCAGTTAAGGCCATCATATCTTCGTAGTCGCCATACGCCTGGTACATTTCAATCGTTGTAAATTCTGGATTGTGCCGAGTGGAGATTCCCTCGTTGCGAAACACACGGCCCAGTTCAAACACTTTCTCAAAGCCGCCTACAACCATTCTCTTTAGATGCAGCTCTGTTGCAATTCGCAAATACAGCTCCATATCCAAGGTATTGTGATACGTGACAAAAGGCCGAGCTTCTGCGCCCCCAGGCTCCGACTGGAGAACGGGCGTTTCCACTTCTAAATAGCCTAATTCGTCCAAATGTCGCCGAATTGCTGCCGTGATTTTTGCCCGCTTACGAAATGTATCGCGGACTTCAGGGTTGACGATTAGATCTACGTAGCGCTGACGATAGCGCTTAGCTACATCAGTCAGCCCGTGAAACTTGTCGGGCAAAGGCAGCAAAGATTTGGTCAGCATGGCGTAACGTTTTACCTTGACTGACAGCTCGCCTCTGTCCGTACGCTTGATAGTGCCGCGTGCGCCGAAGATATCGCCTGTATCGGTCAGCTGCTTGAGGTGGTTAAAAGCCTGCTCATCAACTTCGCCCATTTCAGCCTGGATAGTCTTCTTCTCTAAGTAAAGTTGAATAGTCCCAGTTTGGTCTTGTAGCGTGAAGAAAGCCAGCTTGCCAAAGACGCGGCGGGCCATGATGCGTCCGGCAATAGAGACCTCAAAGTTTGCTTCTGCGCCCGCTTCTAGGTCCGCGAATTTGGATTGCAGCAGTGCAATTGGGTGAGTGATCTCCCAGCTGTAGGCGTAGGCTTGCTGGCCAGCCTGTTTCAAGTCCTCTACTTTTTGCAGGCGAGTCGCTCGGATACTGTCTAATCCAGAATCGCTACTGTCGTCAGGTGCGGGTAAATTAGAAGACTGATTTGAGGCCATTGGCTAGGGACGGTTTGTTTGCAAGCCCTATTCTATCGATAATCTGTATCAGCAATTCAATTCTCACTCAGGTTCATGCAGCACGCCGTTCAAGAAGATATCGGCTAGGGTTTCGGCCATTTCTTTCATGTCCTGAGGGGAGCCGCCGTCGGCTGACATAGTGGTTTGGCTAAAGCCGGAGACGGTGAACATGCCTAGAAAAATACGAGCGACAACCTTAGGATTCATTTTGCGGTAGACACCTCTATCCATCGCGGTTTGAAAGAAGGCTTCAGCAACGTCTGTCATCTTGTCAATTACGTCCGCTTGAATGCGATCGCGCAACTCCGGATGAAACTGCGCTTCCATAAAGCACACCCGCAGCATGTCTGTATTCGCATTCAGGCTCAGCATACGCTTACGCATTACCTGCGCTACCGCCTTGTAGCTAGCCATCTCGCTCAGCTCTGTGAGCAAATCAGTTAGAATCTCCATCCAGCCACGAGTCGCCACCTCTACTAAAATCGCTTTCTTGTTTTCAAAGTGGCGAAATAAGGTGCCTTCTGCGACCCCTGCCGCTTGGGCTAGGTCTTTGGTTGTAGTACCGCCGTAGCCCTTACGCGCAAACAGCTTTTGAGCCGCCTTCAGAATCCGTTCTTGAGTATCGTCTTCTGTAGGCGCCAAGTTGCGTTTGTAGAGCTGCATTTACGTAAGAAGCCTTCAAGTGAAATTGAATCAAGGTGAACATAGGGCTGGTATGCCATCTGGAATTATTTTCAGCCGCTAATAATTAATCAGCTTCTTTTCCACAAAACACTTTACAGAACAACACACTAGTTATTAGTTATCCTTTTGCCTACGCACGGTAACTTCAAGTCTGTGGCTGCGATACTGTAGCCTCAATACTATGATCTCGATACTGTGACCTCGATATTATGACTTCGATTTTATGAGCCTGATTGTTTTGCTGTTGGCGATTATCGTCGCCCTGTGGTTCTCAAATCTGATGGATGCTTTTCCAGCACTGCTGTGGAACTGGATTCATTGGCCGCGATGGGTAGCCTGGATCGCGCTGATATCTCTACTAGCTTGGGGCATCGGAGATAGGGAATCTAACCGATAGTTGAGAGCTGACTGAGAGCTAAATTTGAGAGCTAAATTTTTGATAAGGCAAGTTCAGCCAAATGGCTGAATCCACTATAGAAATCCGAATTTATTTATAACGGCATTCTGGTTCCGTATCAGCCTTCTTTACCGATTGCTGTACTATTAAAAAGTCCTTAAAAACGGACGTCGCGCTAGTTTGGCACGGTATTTCGCCAATCAATGCAGGATTGCTAGTCCATGCAGAAAAAGCAGGCGTCTGTTTAGAAATCAATCTTCTTTATCCTAAAATCAATCTTCTCTATCCTATAAGTGTGACAATGAACATATACAAATGGCTTAAAAAGTCAGATAAATCTATTCGTGAAGATTCATTCGTACGGTTGATAACCGCAGCCTACGGCCGTTGGTTTTGGCTCAAATGAACTAACCGTGGCAATTGAGAACCCTCCTGAACTTGACGGTCCTCAATTGCACTCGATTCGTCTTTAGTCAGCTTATGCAGGGGAATTGCTATGTGGCATGGTCAGCAAAGTACGTTACCGACCGATACGTTACCGACCGATACGTTACCGACAGATTTTGATTGGCAGCAACTGCGGCAGCTAGCTGGAGGAGACGCTAATTTTGAAGCAGAGCTGTTGAAAATGTTCTTAGCCGATGCAAAAATTAACCTAAAGCAGTTAGAGCGAGCGATCGCCTCCAAAAGCATTAAAACTATCGAGGATGTTGCGCATTCTCTAAGAGGCGCTAGTGCCAACGTTGGCGCCATAGCGCTAGCTGGTGCAGCTAGCCAGCTAGAGGGAGCCGCTAGAGCTGGAGAAATGACCGATGCTCAAAAGCTTTTACGGCGGATGGATACCCATTGCCAAAAGATTCAGGCTTACGTGCAGCGATAGTAATGACTTGTGCGAGCTTGGTATAAGCTGTAACAATTAGGTCACTCGGCTGCAAGGATCCAATAAGATCGGTGCCAGCTGAACGTTTGGAATACTGGTATGAAAAGAATTGAGGCGATTGTCCGGCCTGAGAAATTACAAGATGTCAAAAATGCGTTAGTAGAAATCGGTGCTACTGGGATGACGCTAGAAGATGTGCGGGGGTTTGGTCGGCAAAAGGGTCAGACCAGTACCTATCGGGGCATTTCTTATACGGTTGAGTTTTTAACTAAGAAGCGCCTGGTTTTGGTGATTTCAGATGATTTCTTGAACAAAGTGGTCGAGACCATATCGGCAGCCGCTTCGACTGGGACAATTGGGGATGGCAAGATCTTTGTCTCTCAGGTAGAAGAAGCCATCCGAATTAGAACTGGTGAGAAGGGACAGATCGCGCTGTAGGAAGCCAGTAGTAGGAAGCCAGTAGTAGGCAGCTAGCATGCTGGCTTACAGCGGTAGCTGCTGTAACCAGAAGCAGATAGCCGCTGTCCCCAAAGGCACGCTGAGATTATCGATACCGTATTTGGAGATAGATTCTAAGAGGGTGGCGCTGATGGCTGCGATCGCAGCCACTAGCCAAGTTGCCAACCCAGGCCCCTGTACAGCTAACAGCACACTGATAACAACGACATAGCTAACCACTAGCATCGTGATACTACCCTCCCAGCTCTTTTTCTCCCCCCATATTTGATAAGGATGCGCCCCAAACCGCTGACCGACCAGCGCCGCTAGCCCGTCTCCCCAGGTCATCGTCAAAATGCCGATGACAGCATATTGCGGCTGATGCAGCGGCCAAAACCAAACCATAGAGCAACCGATACTCAGGGCATAGAAGAAGGTCCCTAGACTCTTGCGACCAACGCTGTTAATACCTGGAAGCAGCGGTAGGCGATAGGACAGTAAGGCAACCGCACCAAGCACGACAGAAGCCAATACCCCTAGCCATGCTGGCACTGCCAGCCACCAAGCCAGCAGGATCACCTGTCCGGCCCCGATATGCACAATCTTGCGGGTGATTTCTGGGCCGTATCCCCAGCGCCGTGCGGCCTCCGACAGACTGCCAATCACCAGCAGCCATGCCAACACCAGCGCACAGTCAATCAGCAGAGGGGAAGTCAGTAAAGAAGGCACAACCTACCAATGAAAACGCTTGCAAAAACACACGCTCAATAGCAGAAACGGGGTATCGCCTGAACGCTTTCGCTGCTATCTTGATGTAGAAATTACTATCTCAACTAACTATAGAGTACGCATGGGCAAACCCTATCAGCGAGTACTGCTAAAGCTTAGCGGCGAAGCCCTCATGGGCGAGTTGGCCTATGGTATCGATCCTGCCATCGTGGATGCCATAGCCCAAGAGATCTCAGGCGTTATTGCTGAGGGCATTCAGCTGGCTATCGTCGTCGGTGGTGGCAACATTTTTAGAGGTGTCAAAGGCTCGTCGGCTGGTATGGACAGAGCAACTGCCGATTATATTGGCATGATCGCTACCATCATGAACGCCATGACGTTGCAAGATGCTCTAGAGCGCATTGATGTGCCGACGCGCGTACAGACCGCCATCTCTATGCAGGAGCTGGCCGAACCCTACATTCGTCGCCGCGCCATTCGCCATCTAGAAAAAAATCGAGTTGTTATTTTTGGAGGGGGGTCAGGGAACCCCTTTTTTACGACCGATACGACAGCCGCCCTAAGAGCAGCCGAAATCAGCGCCGAAGTGCTGTTCAAAGCCACCAAAGTAGACGGCGTATACGACAGCGATCCAACTACTAACCCCAGTGCCAAACAGTACAAGTCGCTGACCTATAGTCATGTTCTGGCAAAAGATCTTAAGGTGATGGACGGCACCGCTATTGCGCTGTGTAAAGATAACGATATTCCCATCAGGGTGTTTAATCTCTCCGTGAGAGGGAACATCAACCGTGCCATGATGGGCGAACCTATCGGAACAATTGTGGGAGAGTCCTGTGAAATTAACTGATCTTAAGGAAGTCGAATCAGCAATGCAGAAGGCCGTTGAGTCAACCAAACGCGCCTTCAATACAATTCGGACAGGCCGAGCTAGCGCGTCACTGCTAGATCGAATCATGGTCGACTACTACGGCAGTCCCACCAGCCTCAAATCGCTGGCTAATATCACCACACCTGATGCCAGCACCTTGATGATTCAAGCCTTCGATCCCAGCTCTGTGAGCCTGATCTCCAAGGCTATCTCGATGTCGGATGTTGGTCTAGTGCCCAATACCGACGGAGCCCTGATCCGGCTGAATATTCCGCCGCTGACGACCGAGCGCCGTCAGGAGTTCGCCAAGCTAGCAGGCAAGTACGCGGAAGAAGGCCGAGTGTCTGTGCGCAATGTGCGGCGCGATGGCATCGACCTAGCGAAAAAGCAAGAAAAAGACGGCGATATCTCTGAAGACGAGTCGCGCGATATGCAAGACGAAGTGCAGAAGCTGACTGATAAATACACAAAGCAAATTGATGAGGCTTTGGCCGACAAGGAAAAAGCAATTCAGACGGTTTAAAATTCAGACGATTTAGAAATGTTCGATTGCATTATTGTCGGTGCGGGTCCGGCGGGTAGCTCGGCTGCGTACCATCTGGCAAAAGCGGGATGCTCTGTGCTGCTGCTAGAAAAAGCCGCCTTGCCCAGATACAAAGCCTGCACGGGGGCTGTATCGCCTAGCGTGGCGGACTGGTTTGACTTTGACTTTTCGCCTGCGATTGACAGTGAGATTCGGCGGGTGCGCTATACCTGGAAGCTGGGTGACGCGATCGATGCTGAGCTAGAGACGGTGCCGATATGGAGCGTGCGCAGAGAGAAGTTTGACCAGTTTTTGGTTGAGCAGGCGCAGCGAGCGGGCGCAGCGGTTCGAGATCAAACGGAGGTAACGGGTGCTGTCTTTGAGCGCGACCACTGGCGGATTCTGGTTACTGGCGATCACACTGATGACCGCATTGGTGACCGCACTGATGACCGCACTGGTGAATCGCTAAGCGGGCGATACATCATTGCAGCAGACGGCGCCAAGGGACCGATGGCAGATCTGCTCGGCTTTAGAAAGCACAAGCTGCGAGAAGCGGCTGTACTGGAGTTTGATACGGCAAAGCCAGTTGAGAAAGGTGCGTTTAGCTTTGAGTTTGGCATGGCGAAAAACGGCTGTCTGTGGAGCTTTCCAAAGCAGCAGGGCTATTCGCTAGGGGTCAGCAGCTTTATCGGTGATTCGATTAGAGATCCTAGAAAACTGCTAGATCAATACGCGCCTGCCTTTGGAGTAGGTCCTAGCCAGGGAAAGTTCTACACCCATCCGCTCAAGCTTTGGGACGGAAACCGAGCGCTGCATACAGACCAAGCGCTAATAGTCGGTGAAGCAGCGGCAATCGTCGATCCGCTAACAGCAGAAGGGATCCGTCCGGCCATGTACAGTGCGGTGATGGCAGCCGCCGCTGTGGAGAAAGCGCTGAAAGGGGATAGCAGTGCGATCGCCCACTACACTCAGGTAATCCACGAAAGCTGGGGATCTGATATGCAGTGGGCTCAGCGGATTGCCAGCGTATTTTTCCGCGTGCCCAAGATTGGCTACAGAGTCGGCATCAAGCGACCTACTTCGACCAAGCGATTAGGTCAAATTTTGGCAGGCGAGATTAGCTATGCGGATATTGCAAATCGGGTGATCAAGCGAATTAGCAAGAGCTTCATTCCTGGCATGGGAAGCTAGGAATGCTAATGCCTAACCTGGCTACTGAGACTTCACTGACTATTCAGGACCTAGCTCAGTCGATATCGGCTGGTTAAGGCTGGCAACTGTCGGCTCAATAATCAGATCGTCAACGCCGGTCAGCGTGATACCGGCCTCTTCGCCAGCCTGAATAAGTGCCTGACGAAAAGTGCTGACATCTTCACCATAGCCACAAAGACGAGCAGCAACAGCCACACCCTCAGGCGCATTCGCTTTGGCGCAGTCAATCAGGGTTAATCCGGTGAGCGGTTTGTTAGCAGCCATTAAAAGGTACTCCGTAGCAAGCTTCTTGCTGTATAAATCGTCTGAGTCAGCATAGCGAAACGGCAGCGCGATCGCCTGTACCCCCAGAAAGAAGCTAGTGGTAAAGTCAGCATAAAACGAAGGAAAAGCGTCAAAAACCACAGAGAAATTCAACCAATCGCGCAGTTCAATAAACAGTTCAACTTTTGTTGGTCATGTGAGCCGAGTTGGGCACATTGTATGCGCGCTTCATCGCTGGAAAGTTGATGCATATAGGGTTTGGGCGTCTGGCAAGAAGCCTAACTGTCCTTATTATTTTGAGTGGCAGTAGCTTTTTGAGTGACGATGCAGTTGCCCAGGAGAGTGTTACTCAGGCCAGCTCGGCTATTTGGTTGAGTCAGAATGCACCCGCTAGCGAGCTATCGCCGCCAGACATAGAACTTCCCTCTCTACCGACTCCTCCGTCGGACGAGCCCGTCTTACCCCCAGAACCTTCTCTAGAGCCAGTCTTGCCGGAACCAGTGGTACCACCGCCAGCAGGCGATCGCGCCCAAGTAATGTTGACAGACATTCAGGTGATAGGCAGCAGCGTGTTTGACGAGCGAGATTTTTCGCCTATTCTGTCGGCGTATGAAGGCCGCACTCTAGGTTTTAGAGATTTTCAACAGGTAGCTGATGAAATCACACGGCTATATGTAGCGTCTGGCTATATCACCTCTAGGGCAATCCTCGGCGAGCAGACGATTGTTGATGGTGTGGTCCAGGTACGGGTGATCGAGGGGACGCTCGAAAACATTCAGATAGAAGGCGCACGGCGATTGACTGGCTATGTACGCGATCGCATCAGCCTGGTTAGCCGTCGCCCTTTGAACCAGAGCACGCTAGAGTCACAGCTTCAGCTATTGCGCGCCGATCCACTGATTGACAAAATTGAAGCCAGTTTGCGAGCCGGAACCGGAGAAGGCCAAAGTCAGCTGATTGTGCGCGTTCTACCAGCGCCTTTAGTTTCTGGACGAGTGACGCTAGATACTAGCTCGCCCGACAGTGTTGGTTCGGTGCGAATGGGCATAGAAACAGACCTCAACAACCTGCTGGGTATGGGCGACAAGCTCTCTGTTTCCGCCTTTCGCAGCACGACTGGAGGATTGAATACCTACGGCCTGATCTATACCCTGCCTGTCAATTCTATGGACGGGACATTTCAGGCGCGCTACTTGCCGAGCACGTTTGAGCTAACTAGTGCGGACCTGGTGGACTTGGGAGTAACGGGCGCTTCAGATACTTACGAATTCACTTACCGACAGCCAGTGATTCGTAGGCCAGATGAAGAACTCGCCTTCTCTGCTGGATTTCGGCATCGCACAGGAGAGACGCTAGTCAGTGACGTAGTGATTGATTCGACCCGCACGAGCATTGTGCAGCTGAGTCAAGATTATCTGCGGCGCGATCAGACAGGGGCCTGGGGAGTGCGATCGCAGCTCGACATCGGTACAGACTGGTTCAACGCGACCGATAGAGACGATGAAGCCGACGGCCAGTTTGTTAGCTGGTCAAGCCAGGTGCAAAGAGCACAGATACTCAACCGCAGCAACCTACTATTGATGCAAGGGAGCGTTCAGCTCTCGACAGATAGTCTGCTAGGCGCAGACCAGCTGATCGTAGGCGGCAGCAATTCTGTTCGTGGCTACAGTCAAAATGCTCGCTTTGGCGACAACGGCGTTCGCGCCTCTATCGAAAACCGCATCACCGTACAGCGTAGCAATAATGGCTCCGCCGCCCTACAGCTCGCGCCATTTCTGGATACTGCTGCCGTTTGGGACAATGATAACAATACGAATAGTCAAAACTTTTTACTAGGAACAGGCGTAGGACTTATCGCGAACATCCTAGACGACGTGCAGACGCGAGTGGATGTCGGCATTCCGCTAGTTGAGTTGAATGAGCCGGGCGATAGCGATCAAGACGTCTTTTTGTATTTCAGCTTAGGCTATCGCTTCTAAAGCGAAGTCAGGAAAAAACGCAGGACAGAGAATATCGAAGCTAATACTGATAAACTCTCTGGGTCAAGCCGCTCTCTTGCTAGTAAATGTTCGGACGACCGCTTTCTAATACTTATTTAGATTGATGCCTGCTTCTCGCGCCATAGCATCGAGACCTTTTTTCTCCAGGGTCTTGAGGGCTTTTGTTGATACTCGCAGGCGAACGAACCTATTCCCCTGAGGCCACCAAATACGCTTGTCTTGAAGGTTTGCTTCTTGAAGACGCTTTGTCCGACGGTGAGAATGGGAGACGGAAAAGGCGTTGTTGGCTTTCTTGCCGGTTAGGTCGCACTTCTTTGACATGGATTTTCTACGATAACGGAGTTATCAATTATAGACAGCTACGGTCATTATCACAAAAGTGATGTGACTGGATTGACTGATGGGTTTTGGCTACTTAAAGGAGGCGAGTTAGAGAAGGCGAATCAGAGAAAGTGAATCAGAGAGAAGATCAAATCTCTACGACTTCGCTCTTCTCTCTAATTCACCTGTTTTTTGGAGCCTGTTTTCTGTAGCCTGCTTTCTACCGCTCAGTTAGCTTAGTTAACAGATCGGTGGACCGTTCTGTAAAGGCTTTCATGCCGTCTGCATCAAAGCCTTTTTGCGCCATGAGTGCTAGATCGTACACCTGCTCACAGATCAAAGTGGCAAGCTGTCCAGAAGGTGACTGACTGCCGTCCGCTTGTACAATGCCTTGATCTAGGTTGGCAACGTTTCTAATCAGAGGGTGGGCGGTATTGACCAGTAGCGTGTGAGTATCTGGAAACTGAACGCTTTGCTGCTGTATGAAAGCGCTCATCTCCTGCATACGGCGCAGCTCTTCGGGAAGAAGCACCATAGCCGGAGGCGCAGACTTATCAGACTTAAGCGCTTCGGTGCGGATGGTCACCTGAGGACGGTTCAGTGCTTTCTCGAAGGCTTCTTTGACTCGCTCGCTACGGGTTTTATTAGTGGTGCCATCCACAATTTCGTCTGATTTGTCGTCACTATCAATCAGGGTGTCGTCCAAGTCGGAGTCCACTCGGGAGAATTTCACGTCTGAGTACTCTCGCTCTAGAAAAGAGACGAAGTGAGTATCAATGAAAGAATCCATGAATAGCACTTCTATGCCTTGACCTTTGAGCAGACCGATATAGGTAGCTTGCGATACCTCGTCAGTGGCATAGTAAATTCGGTTTTCGTGCTTCTCTTTATTGCGTTCTAAGTATTCCTGAATTGTGGTGTAGGAATTGCCATCGGCGTCAACAGCCTTCTTCTCGCTGACGTCTGACCAAGCGTCATCGCCTTCTGCCTCAGTGGCTACTTCGACAGCGACTTTGGGTTCATCAGCCTGCGCTAGGTCTGCTGTGGAGCGGAAGATGACGTACTTTTGAACCTGCTTGTTAAATTTGTCGTCGTTAAGAGAGCCGAATTTGACAAAGGTACCCAGGTCTTGCCAGATGCTGATGTACTTTTCGATGTCGTCGCGGTATTGCTCTTTGAGGCGATCGCCCACCTTCTTGGCAACGTAATCTGAAATTCGCCGCACGGTCCGATCAGCCTGCAAGAAGCTGCGGGACACGTTCAGCGGAATATCAGTACTGTCGATGACACCACGCAAAGGCGTTAGGAATTTGGGAATGACTTCCTCACAGTTATCGCTGACGAAAACTTGATTGCAGAAAAGTTTGATCTGTCCCTGATTCAGTTCCACATCTGGCTTTAGCTTGGGGAAGTACAAAATGCCATTGACGACGAACGGATAGTCGGTGTTGAGGTGGACCCAGAGTAAGGGCTCTTCTTCGTACGGGTAGAGATAGCGGTAGAGGTTGAGGTAGTCCTCATCAGTGAGCTCGCTGGGTGATTTTTTCCAGGGGGCTTCTTGCTTGTTGATAACTTCGTCGTTGAAGCTGATGGGAACGGGCAAGAAGTCACAATAAGTTTTGATAAGCTGCTTAATCCGAGCCTCTTCTAGATACTCTTGCTCGTCGTCGTTGAGATAGAGGGTGATGGTGGTGCCGCGTGTAGTGCGATCGCTCTCACTCAGCTCAAAAGACGTACTGCCATCACAAGACCAGTGCACCGCCTGCGCATCCTCTCGCCAGGAGAGGGTATCGATATCCACACGGTCGGCCACCATAAACGAAGAATAAAAGCCTAAACCAAAGTGGCCAATAATCTGCTGGTCAGATTCGTCCTTGTACTTGTTGATGAATTCTTCAGCGCTAGAGAAGGCAACTTGGTTAATGTATTTCTTGATTTCGTCGCCAGTCATACCGATGCCGCTATCGCTGATGCTAAGCGTTTTAGCGTCCTTGTCTACAGCGATCGTGATCTGAGGATCTACTTCGCCACCATATTCGCCAGAGCGAGAGAGCATACTGAGTTTGCTAATGGCATCTACGCCGTTAGAAATCAGCTCACGGATAAAAATTTCATGGTCAGAATATAGCCACTTCTTGATAATTGGAAAAATATTCTCGGTATGGATACTGATATTGCCTTGTTCCAAAACCGTAGTCATAGGAATACGCTCCGCTGCCTTTTTGCAATGTAAAAACCTAGTAACTATTCTGTTTAATTTTGGAGCGAGTGCAATAGAGGAAAGCCGAACTATCGCTGATCAGGTTTCTCTACCCAGAAATTGGTCAGCAGGATCACATGGCAAGACCAACGGCCCGGTCGACTGCTGATACGCGCTGCGAAATGTATTCCTGCTGCTGTGAGCTGAACAAGCTGTAAAATTTGGTAGCGTTAGCGTTACGGATGGGTAAGGATACGCCCGCTTTCCAGGGCTCACGAGCTAGGCTGACTTGACTAGCTGTCGCAGCGTATCCGCTGAGCATCGCCGGAAAAAAATCAAGCTCCATAAATTCGCACAGAGCTGTCAGCGTGGCTTGCGGATTGGCCACTAAATCTTCATAGCGCAGTAAGAAATGGTTAGGCAGATCGGCACACCGCAGGCTGATGGAAACGTCCTTGATCCACCGTTCTACAGCCATCTCGATGCTAGGGGGTTCATTTGCCCACCGCCTGGGGTACTTCCTGCGGACATCGTAGAGAGAGGCCACGGTGTCTTTGCCTGTGCGGATGATGTGAATAAATTTAGGACGGTCGATATGCTGTGTGATGTAGTCGAGGTGATAGAGATGTGAAGGGGTCTTTTCTATCCAGGTGGTTTTGGTTTTCTGGGCCGTGATTTGATCGAGTGTTTTTGAGAAGTAGGCAGTGAGCTGCCAAGGAAATAGAGCGAGCGGAGATAGGCGATCGCCCTCATAGCCGCTTTCCTTCAGAAAAGCGACCAGAGTAGGCTTAGCACGACGGGAGATAATTCCAAGCCGCTTCCGTTTTGGCTCACTGTGAGGAAATAGATGGTTGAAGAAATTGGACTCTGGGAATGAAGCGACTTCTGGGTGAGAGGCGAGCAGGCTCTGTAACAAGGTGGTGCCCGACCGTGCGCACCCAACAAGAAATAGTCTATTCATATGTTCTTGAGTCATATGTTCTTGAGTGCGGAAAGGCAGTGTGAAAAATTAGACGATTGCGTGCCACTTAGACTGCGGCACATCTTGCTTTCAGCGATTACCGACGTACTGTGATTAGCGGCCACAGCTACAAACAAACGTCGATATAGTTTTTCCCCGTATGGCCTTGATACAAACGCGACTAACGACGAGGCTTTTTACTTTAGAGCTTGAATCCATCGGCGCTGTAGCTGTCTGGATGCTAGGACCGTAGTTATCTGTCTGGTTCACTACAGTTGGGAACTATAAGCCTGTAGAGTTCGTATCTGGCAACTTTCTATGACTGCTCAGCACCCGCTCGTCTCTGTGATTATTCCGACGCATGACCGTCAGAATCTGATAGAACCAGCAATCAGGAGCGTGTTACATCAAACATATGAAAACTACGAGTTGTGGATCGTAGATGATGCGTCAGGCGATGGCACGGCTGACTGGATAGCTCAGCACTATCCACAGGTACAGTTAATTCGCCTATCTGAAAATGTAGGTGCCGCTGAGGCTCGCAATGTCGGGATTCGAGCGGCAAAGGGGACGCTAATTGCCTTTTTGGACTCTGATGATCACTGGGCGCCAAATTATCTAGAGACTCAGGTGCGATCGCTACTCGACAATCCCGATGCTAGCTTTGTCTTCTGCAATCATCGCGAGACCTTATCCAATGGCACTATTAAGCAGTACGTATACCGGCCTCGACAACAGTACCAAGACCTTGTTCATCGCTCCTTGGCTGATGTTTTTATCTACACAATGTCAGTCGTAGTTGTCCGAAAGTCTGCTCTAGATGAATGTGGACTATTAGATAAGCGATTAATTATCTGCCACGATAGGGAGCTATACGTCCGTCTACTGCAGGTAGGAGAGATGGCTCATGTGCGAGATTTTTTGGTCACCCGAGTAATGCACGAGCAAAACATATCCACGGACTACCAGCGATGGGCAAAGTATGTTTTTCTGATGCTCGATATTTTCTTTTCGAACTCTCACAACCAGACGTACAAGCATTTAGAGCCAACTATTCGCAGCGCCTGGGCGATGATTATCGCACGGCATATTTGGCGAACTGAAAAATCTCTATGGAGCAGTTCTGTGATGGTCTTACGAGCAGTAAGCGCCGCACCTAAGCTTATGTTCAGCAAATTGCAAAAGAAGGTGATTTGGCAATTTTCTTGAGGGCTTTTTTGTCGGAGAGATCTTGTTGTTTAACTTGCTTTATCGGCAGTGGCTTTATCGGCAGTGGCTTTGTCGGCAGTGGCTTTATCGGCAGTGGCTTTATCGGCAGTGGAAAGCAATTGATGATAGAGCGCGGAGTATTGCTGAGCTTGATGGGCCAAAGTGAACTTATCTTCGACTGTTTGGCGGGCATTTTGAGAGAGGGTTTGGAGGCGATCGCAATCTTCTAACACCCAGCGAATGCCATTTGCCAAATCAGACGTGTCAAAGCAGCGGGCCAAGTAACCGTTGTGCTGATGAATCACGCTAGCTTTGAGCCCAGTTGTATCAAAGGCAACAACTGGCGTGCCGCAGGCCATTGCCTCGATAGCGGTTTTACCAAAGGCTTCTTGAGTAGAAGGGACAACCATCACATCAGCCGCAGAATAAGCCAAAGCAAGGGTTGTATCATCATTCAAACGACCCAGGAACCAGGTAGGAAGCTTGAGACCGAGATCTCGTTCAGGTTTGTTAGTCCCAAATACAACTGCTTCGAACGGTGCTGGCTGTGGTTGGGTCGCTAGTTCTTGGAGAGCGGTGCGCAGCAGATTAAATCCTTTGCGAGCGTCTGTTGTAGGGCTTAGGGCTCCAAAGAGAATTAGTTTTGTATAAGCAGGCAGCTGAAGCAAATCGCGGGCGATCGCTTTCTCGACTGGTCTAAATTTCTTTTCATCGACGGCGTTAGCAATCACCTGGATACGCTGATGTGCGAACAACTTGCTGCTCCTAGCACAGTCAGCTAGCCATTCGCTCAAAGGCGCAAGCGTAATATTCAAATCTTTCCAGGCTGCCTGTTTGCGCTGCCAAGTCTTATATGACAAATCGCGTAATTTTTGAGACCCTAGCGCCGGACAGTGACCGCAGCCTGTCTGGTAGGCGAGACAAGCGTCAGAGTAGTGACAGCCGCCCGTAAACGGCCACATATCGCGCAGGGTCCATACCAAGTGGCGATCGCGAGTTCGCTGAAATTGTTTTAAGTCTTGTGGACGTAGTAGACCGCCTGCAACCCAGTGCAAGTTGATAATATCTGGATCAATAGATTCGACTTGTTTAACAATCTGACTGGGGTAGATAGCCGGAGAGAAAGCGCCCGACTGCTTTTGTTTGTATTGTTTAAGCGGCCAGTATTCGACGGTTTGGCGAATACCTTTTTGAACTTTTTGGGAGCCTGTGATGCCGGTAGAACCGATTACGGTGGCGTCGCTAGTGAACTTATCAGCGACTAGCATATACGAGTCTACGCCTGCTTTGCGCAGCGCTCTATGCATCCAATAGGCTCCTCTAGCGGCACCACCGTTGGCGTCGGCGGTGCTGAGATGGAGAACTTTCATGATCGGTTTAAAATGGCTTGTGCAATGTCCGTGGGAATATTCTGTCGATGGAAATAGGCTCGGATGCGCTGCTGCCGAACGGTCCAAGGAATAAATTCGCTGCCGATAATTTTAATTAGCTTGCGACAGTAGAAAGTAGCATATTTCCACTTGGGCACGGCAGGTTTGTCGCGATGAATACTGTTGACTATGTGCTCGACGTTGTGAGGCGATCGCCGACTAGAAAGACTTTGAAGCACTTGCCACTTTTGTATCCATCCTGGGCTAGTTGCCCACTGAATCCACAGAGGCATGTAGCGAACTACATCGGCAGGACGGTACTCAGTAGTTGCACAAAGGTCACTAGATAAAAACGCGGTGTAGCCATTTCTTTTGGCACGGCAAATATATTCAAAATCGCCTCCGTAGTGGCGGAAGCGTTGGGTGTCGGGAAGGCCGATATCATCAATGATGCGAGCCGGTAGAACCGCAATGTTGCCATTGAGGGTATCTACACAAAGTGTAGGTTGATCGAACTGCTTAATATTATTGATGAGTTGGCTGGCAACAACGCCGCCAAAGACTATCCAATCGGAATGTTGCTGGTCACAGACAATGCCGCCGACAAGAGTTTTAGCTTCAGGCTGCTGACAGTGTTCGATGAGCTGCCTGATGAAGTCATCGGCTAGGGCGATGTCATCGTTGAGCCAGACGATGTAGTCGGGATTGAGGGTGTCGGCCGCATAGGCCATCGCTTTGGCGATCGCCCCTGTCCACCACAGATCGCCATCGCCACGCAGCAGATGAACGTTAGGAAATTTCTGGACAATTAGCTCTGGTGTTCCATCTGTGGAGTCATCATCTACCACCACAATTTGCGCATCGTCAGGGCGTAGATATTGAAGCTCGACCTGCTCAGCAATTTGATCGCTTAACTGCTGCAAAATTGAGTGCGTGAACGATTTTCGATTGCGAACTGGAATAGTAATCGCAAAAGTGGACATAGTGACTTAGCAACGAAACTCAATACTATGTATGCCCACGGCACTAAAGAATACATCCTTCAGCCGCAATCTTCAGCCACAGTATCTTGGGTAAAACCTAGATGTAGCGTCTGACTTTAGCGCCATGCGCTATATTTTGTGCTAGTGTCTATTGCTATAAGCGACAACCATATATAGAGGGTTAATGCCTCCTGGGGCTATTCAAGACGCTATATATAACGCTTCTAACCTTTCTAACTCTTCGACACCCACTCTTCGACACCCACTCTTCGACACCCACTCTTCGACACCCATGGTTCAAGAACTTGAGCGATCGCGCACCAAAAGCCCATTCCCAGAAGCTGCACCCGCGGCCTACCCGGTTTTCTATCGCACCTACAGCCGTCGCTCTGAAGCGGGTAAGCGGGAGACTTGGCAGGATGTGTGCGATCGCACCCTGGCTGGACTAGTAGAACTTGGCACCCTCACCGACGCAGAGCGTGACCTGGTTTCTAGAATGCAGAGTGAGCTCAAGGCCATGCCCTCTGGTCGCTGGCTGTGGGTCGGCGGCACGGACTGGAGCAAGAACCCCAACAATTTCTCGGGAGCCTACAACTGTACGAGTACGAACGTAGTCGACTGGCGAGCCTTTGGCCTGATGATGGATCTAGCCATGATGGGCTGCGGCACGGGCGCAGTGCTAGAGCCGAAGTACATCAATCAGCTGCCACCGATTCGGAACAA
>JBCCOH010000080.1:0-24202 GCA_039111275.1 Cyanobacteria bacterium P01_D01_bin.1
CGCTCAGGTTACCGGCTGATGATAAATATGCTGTCGCAGTTCGGTATACATTTGTTGGAACTTGGGTGTGAATGCCATGTCGAGCGTGCGTGGACGCGGTAGATTCACGTTGAGCGTGTAGACAATGCGGCTGGGGCGCGGTCCCAATACGTACACTGTATCCGAGAGGAAGATGGCCTCTCGTAGGTCGTGGGTGACTAACACGCTGGTACACTGCGACTGCTTCCACAGTGTTTGCATCAGTTCCCACATTTCCTCTCGGGTGAAGGCGTCTAGCGCCCCAAATGGCTCGTCTAGTAAGAGAATTTCAGGGCGGTGGATTAGCGCCCGGCACAGCGAGGCCCGCTGCTTCATGCCGCCGGAAAGCTGCCAGGGGTAGTAGGTTTTGAAGTCTTTTAGCCCCACCGTGGCTAGCAGCGCTTCGGCTTCGGATAGGTAGCGCGATCGCTGCGACTTCAGCTGTTGTTTGTGGGGCGGTACAACTTCTAGTGGCAGCAAGACGTTATTCAGGGTGTTGCGCCAGGGGAGCAACACCGGGTTTTGAAAGGCGATGCCGACGTTTTTCAACGGCTTGGTAATTGGCTCTCCGTGAAAGCGGACGCTGCCGATCTGCACCGGACTTAGGCCCGAAATCATCCGCAGCAGTGACGTTTTACCACAGCCGCTGGGGCCAACAATCGAGACAAATTCGGACGGCGCGACTTGAAACGAGACTTGGTCGATCACCCGCACGGGGATACCCGACGTGTTGTACTGTAGCCCAACTTCTTGAAAATCGAGAGCGGCTGACGTTTTTGACGCAGACGACAGCGCTTGAGAAACATGCTCAACCACGGCTATCCTCTCTTTCCCCTGACATAAAGTGTCCCGGGGCTGCCGGTGTTTGGTCTCTCGTGGCAGTCCTACTCATGGCCATCTCGAATCAGTGCCGCCAGTCGGTGTCGCATGACGATGCCAGGCTTATCGCTCGCCATGTGCTGTTCAGCGCGAATATCTAGGGGGACATCAGGATCAGTCCCTTCTAGGATGCGCTTGTCCTCTAGCGTGACGGCTCTGTCAAAAGCCACGATGTCGGCTGCTTTTGCCACTGCCTCGGTATCGTTACGCAGACAAAACTGCACAACCTGAATTGAGCCGTCGTCGATCGGCGTTGCCGCTGTGAAAATTAGATGTACCAGACCGTTGGGGTAGATAATCTTCAGCGTTCTCAAGAAAGGCGCGTACCATCTGCCCTCGCTGATGCGGACGGTCCGGTCGCCGTCCATGCCCAGGTTTTGCTTCTGTTCAGCAGAATTTTTGACCGGCAGGCGATAGGTCATCGTAAAGCCGGTGGGTGTCTCAGCAAACGTGTCCGGGGCAGGCGGCACGGGGTCTTGCTGCACGCCGAAGGTTTTGTCATGGACAAAGTGCGGGTGCGCGTTGTCAAAAGAATTTTCCATCAGCCGCAGCCCTGCGCATTTCCAGGTTTCGTAAAACTCGGGAATGTAGCGAAACGCCCCGTCGCTGGCTTCGGGAATCGTCGGAATTTCAGCGACTGGCTCATCCAGGCAGACCCAGACGTAGCCGTAGCGCTGGTCGCAGCGGAAGGACCGGACCCGGTAGGTTTTGGGAATTGGCTGATCGACAAGCTGAGGAACGTCCGTACAGATGCCTTCCCCGTCAAAACACCAGCCGTGGTAAGGACACTGAATCTGCCCTTGGATGACCACTCCCTGAGAAAGCTTCGCAGACCGATGACAGCAGCGGTCTTCTACGGCAGCGGGCTGCTCTGCCGCCGTCATCCACACCACCAGCGGCTGGCCTAGCAGACAGAACGCCTGCGGGCCAGACTGTAACCGCTCTAACGGCACGACCGGATACCAAAACCGCCGGAAAATAGGATGTTGAGTGACCCGCATTTGCCTACTCCAACGGTGCTCTCTCAGCGGGCACCTGCCGCTCCTCTAGCGAGGGCAGATAGCTATCGTCAAACACCTCTTCTACTGCGGGCGTTTCAGCCAGGTCAAAGCCTTCGACCGTCTGAGCGATCGTTCGCTCTAGTCGTTCTGGGTCTGCCGCACCGAAGCCGATGTCTTCGACTTCCTCATTAACCAGCAGTCCGTCCAGAGCAATCTGCAGCCTCAGGCGCTCGGCGTCCTCATCCATCAGCTCGTCCCCTGCGGCCATGACCGCTTCTAGCCCGGCCTCAGGGTCACTGACGGCATCCTGCATTCCCTTAATGTAGGCGGCCAAAAACCCTGAAACGACATCGGGATTTTCTTCTAGAAAAGATTCCTTGACCAGAATGACGTTGCCGTAAAAGTCGAGCCCGTTCTCGGTGTAGTAGAAGATGTTCAAGTCGTCCAAGGTTTTACCTGCTTCGACTAGGGCCGGAATCATTGAGTAGCTAAAGCCGCTGATGGCGTCCACATTGCCCTGCAGTAAGAAGCTCTGGCGCAGCTTAGGCTCCATGCTCACCCACTCTACGGCGTCCGCATCTACCCCAGATTCTTCCGCAAGGACGGGCCAGAGCCGCCGGGGCGCATCGCCGACTGGGGCACCCAGCTTTTTGCCTGGCATATCGTCGAGCGATTCGATGCCGCTTTCTTTGAAAGCTAGCAAGGCAAAGGGTGCTCGGTTGGTCGTGACGGCCACGGCAATCAGCTTGTCATCGGGGTTCTGCTGGTTAAACTCAATCATTGAGTACATATCGCCAAAGCCCATGTCGTACTGGCCTGCGGCAATCTTGGAGGTCGTGTCGGACGAGCCAAAGCCGCGCTCAAAGGTAACGTCTAATCCTTCTTCTGCAAAGTAGCCTCGATCGATTGCCAGGGTCAGCGGTCCGTCTACGCCCTGCAACAGCCAGGATAGGGTGAAGTTCACAGGCGTCAGCTCATCCGGCGTGGCGGCGGTTTCGTCTGCTGCGGCTTCAGCGGGGGTTTCTGTTTCTACGGCGGTTTCGGGCGGAGCCTGACAAGCTGCTGTGACCAGAAGCAGGGCCACCGCTGCCATCGAGAGTCGGCGTAGCGGCTGAAGCGTGATGGGACGCAGTAGCGGTTTTAGCATAGGGATACAGAGGGGTGCGACGTCGAAGCGAAAGGCTTAGGCTGATTGCCAGCATATGACATCGCTATCATTTAACAAGATTCCACAGAAAATTGTGCTCGCGAATACAGTTGAACCCTTTGGGAAGTGTGGCGATGCGGTGAATGCCTTTTGCCTTCTGTCTTCTACAATAGCGTCACAGGCTGAGCTGCTCTGATGAATCTGGCTTGGGTTTCTTGCGGGCGGTGCGGCGTCTTTTCTTTCTAGGGCTAGTTCTTCGCGTTCGGCGCGGATGCGATCGAGGAGGACTGAGGCGGGCTCGTCGTCGGGGTCTTGGGGGACAAGGTCGCCTCGGAAGGCTTTCGCCTCCTTGTCACACTCGACTTATCTACATCGCACCGCCAACAGTATCCTATGGTATTCAAGAAAACAGTTTGTTTATCTGCGACTGGTAGAGAAGCTAGAATCATTCTTACAATGACTTCCTGTTCTTTTAAAGGCGGTAGCGGAACGGGAATAAGACCTAAGGCTTTTTAATTTATTTTAGATAGAACAGTACGTCCTTGTTTTTCCAATGCAAGCTTTGTGAATTTACTACTGATAATCCAAAAAAGAAGAAACTGAGAATCTATTTTTTTTTTGACGGAAATAGGATACATGTCAGCACTGCATAGCTTTGAAAAATCTACCAAAGTAGCTTTTGCAAGATACGGTCGTATTTTCGAGTAGATGATCTGCCCAGAGCGAAATAGGTGTTTTGGGCTTGTAACACCGTCTTCTCTAATAGTCTTGAAGGGCAAAAAGTCTAGCAGCGTTCGACTCTATATAATTTGGGGCTATATGTGGAGAACTCTGATGTTCAACAGGATCAACAAGATTCGATTGGACTTCAGCAACTTCTGAAAAGCTAGCCCAAACCCATGAATCAAGAAGCTTTCGGTGCGCATCAAAGACTTGATTTGAGTTTGAATTCTTTATCTGTTCCAACAACTCTTCTGCACTCTCCACATCAGGATTCTTCTCTCGCCAGTCAGCGGTCAAATCGCCTCGGAAGGCAGCGGCTAGAACGGACTGTCGAAACTGGACGATCAGTCCCGGCGCATCGTCCAGGCTTCGCCGGCTTTCCGAGAGTGGGTCGTCAATTCCTCTATCTTGGCAACGATACGGCGCTGTTCGTTGAGGGGGGAGGGGGAGAGGGTTTTTCCAAGTATAAACTGTTAGGAACCCATCTTTGACCTACTACCCCAGTCATATTTTGGGCGGCAAAATTTCGGCAACTTTTTTGCCTTAGGAACCGATGTAGACACTCTGCAATGATCGTGCCATTAGACCGGAGAACGTGAAATTCTGTCGAGCCACAGCCGATGCCATAAGCTGAGCGAGCAGTTCACCAAACTGCCTGAGCTTAATCAGGCAGTTATTTGGATCGTCACTGAAGTACTGCTCAGCCTGACTGCCAAGCCGAACAAGCTGTCGATCGTGAACCTTGAGGAAAGCAAAATTGGGTGAAACTTGCATTATGGGTCTGACTCTATTTTAAGGAGTGTGCGCTCAATGCTAGCTACATGCCTCAAACTATACTGAGGTTTGTTTAACACCGTCTTGCTAGCTACCCGCCCATGCGCACCATTGCCGAGATTAATGACAAAATTCGTCTGGGTAAAGTCACTGCGTGGACCATCACCGAAGCTAAGGTCAAAATTGCAAAGTTAGGTATCGAACAGGCGGCTAAGACGGTCGATGTGATTACCACGGGTGCCTTCGAGCCGATGGAAGGCTCTGGGGCGATGATGAATTTGGGCCATAGCGATCCGCCGATCAAGATCGTGGAGTGTCATCTAGACGGGGTTCTGGCTTACTCCGGCTTTGGGGCGGTGGATTTGTACATCGGGGCGGGACAGCTAGTCACTTCTAGTCGGGACAGCATTCGAGAGGGCGAAGTAGAAGAGCGGGGCGGTGGCCATGTGATTGCTGACTTGGTGGCGGACAAGCCAGTGCGACTGACGGCGGTAGGGCAGGTGACGGACTGCTATCCTCGGGCCAGCCTAGAGACGACGATTACGCGCGATCGCATCAACCAGTTCTACCTCTTCAATCCGCGCAACCTCTACCAGAACTTCATCGTGGCGGTCAACGGCGGCGATCGCCCCCTCTCTACCTACCTCGGTCCCCTTCAGCCACGCCTGGGCAACGCTGTCTATGCCAACACAGGCGCACTTTCCCCGCTGCTCAACGACCCGGATTTACAAACTGTTGGTATCGGTACTCGCATTCTGCTCGGTGGCGGCGAAGGCTACATTGCTTGGGAAGGCACGCAGCATTTTCCGCTTCAGCGTCGGCTGCCGAACCGCGCTCCGGTCGGACCCGCTGCGACTGTTGCCCTGATTGGCGATGCGAAGCGAATGGACGCCCACTGGGTACGCGGCTGCTACTTTAAGGGCTACGGTCCTTCGTTGATGCTGGGCGTTGGCATTCCCATCCCGATTCTCAGTGAAGCGGTGTTAGCTAGCTGCGCCGTCAAAGATGAAGATCTGGTTGCTCCGGTTGTGGATTTTTCGATTCCTAGACGAGTGAGACCGACTTTTGGCCTAGTCAGCTATGCCCAGCTTAAGTCCGGCCAAATCGTACTCGATGGCAAAAGGGTGAGAACCGCGCCGCTTTCCAGCGTTTATCTTTCCAGTCAGGTGGCGCTAGATCTAAAGCAAAGAATTGAGTCGGGCGAATTTGAGCTGACCAGTGCGATCGCCCCTCTCCCAACTGACACTCGCTTTATGCCCCAAGACAGTTGGGGACCCCAGATCGACATGACCTGAGCTATGCCCGAAATCCCTACGGGATAGTTCTATTCCGCTGCTGCCTCTGCGGTGGCATTGGCGACCTTCGGCTTTGGCTTTGGCTTCGGTGCACTGCTCGACCCTTTCGCTCTATTCGCAGGAGGACGACTCGCAGAGGGACGACGCTTGCCGCCTTTGTGTCCTTTTGGCTTTTTCTTCGGTGGGACAACGCCAATCGACTTGCCTTCTTTTAGCACTAGCTTGCCCGCCTGCCGCTCGACCGTCAGATCCCAAAAATAGCCAGTCGCTCTCCCTCTTAGCTGACCGTTTACTAGCAGCTTGAAAGGACGTTTAGGCTTAGTGTTCTCTGACTTGCTCTTTTGAACAATATTGACCGTAATTTCGCCTGACTCTTCGGAATACTTGGCGACTTCGCCTCGAATAGAAAACTGGTCGCACAGCGATTCAGCTTCTTTGCTAGAGAGCGGACGGGTCTCCTCTGGCTGCTCCATCGCTTCTGTATTGAGCGTCTCAGGCTCCCATACGCCTACGATTTGCACATGCAGCGCTGGAACTTTTTCTGCATCATCGTCTGATCTGCTCTCTTCGTCGACATCTGGCGAACCGGATACGGAGTCTTTAGAAGATTGCTCTTTGGCTGGTGGCTGCTCAGAGTCTATGTGTTCGAAGTCTACCTGCTTGGCATCTGGCTGCTCGGTATCTGGCTGCTCGGTATCTGGCTGAATGTCCGCCTTTGGCTCGCTTTTACCAGAGTCATTTTTGCTAGAGCCGTTTTTGCTAGAGTCGTTCTTATTGAAACCGTCTTTGTTCAGCTCGTCTTTGTATAGCGTGCGCGGATAGACTACCCAGAGATGCTCTGTGCCTAAGTCAATATGTTTTTTGAGTAGGCTGGTGACTCTGCCGAGTAGGACAGCATCTATCAAAGTGCCGTCTTCTGCCAAGATGTCCCCTCGGTTGAGCTGATCTTCGGAAGGGACGTATCTGCCCTTCAAGAGGCCGATTGCTCGATACTGCCTCGGCTCACTGGGGGGTGAGATCGGACCGGGGCGCTGGGGGGTGGCTGGTTCAGGAGGCTTGGTGGCTGCGAGAGGCGGAGCTGGCTGAACAGCAGGCCGAACGGGTGGCTTGGGACGAGCGGGCGGCTGTAGGAGCGATCGCCCGGGCGGCTTACGCAAACCTGTCTTTAAATCGCTTTTTGCTTCTACTTTTGATTCTGTCTGGACTGAACTAGAAACAACGCTATTGGATTCGTTGATAGAGCGGGTTGGGCGGCTAGCGGCAGAACTCATCAATCGTCAAACTCCTGAACTGTACCTGCGACTTTTGGTAATAAAGACTGGGAAAAGCCTTTATTCGGTAGGTGCTATGTTGCCTTACGATCGCTAGATCTTCAGCAGCACCTTTCGAGACCTAGATTAACATCAGCGTCAAATTTGATTTATCGCACTTGCTACGTTCTTGCAAATTTGCTCTGCTGTCCTCTTTATCTCCTGTGATTTTTCTCACAGACTAGCGCGAACAGCCAATTTCTACGACTGAGCCTTCACGGTTCTTGTCAGAAAGAACACAGATAAAGGATAAAAGCATCAAAAAAATCGGTTTAATTCGACAGTTGCTATCCAATTGGCAGGTTTATTTACGCTTATTCGTTCAGCCTAGCTAGCAGTAAATCCGTACTTTTTTTGCTGACTTGGTAGGAGGTCACCGCATTCGGTGCGTCTGTAGCGCTGCTGTCTCTAGTACTGTCGGCTATGGCATTGAAGTAGAGGGAGATGGGAAGGGTAGGCTAGTATGAGCAAGTTATTTTGATGGATAGTTCCCAGGAGAAAGCGTACTGTGGCCTTTAAGAAAGATAGTTGGCTAGTCAGGGGCGTACTGATTGTGGCGGTTGCTGCCTTTGTCGCCGTTCCTGTGTTGTTTGGTCTCAATGGCCGGGCTTCTAACAACCGTGCCCATTCACCGACGGCCACCCAGCCAGGTGCGGACGAAACGACCCAGCTACAGGGCGAAATCGAGGGATACACAGCGGTGCTAGGCCGAGAGCCTGATAACCAAACGGCACTCTCTGGCATTATCTACGCCAAAAGTAGACTCGGCGACCTAGAGGGTACTGTAGAGCCCCTAGAGCGACTAGTCGCGCTGAATCCCAACGAGCCTAGATATGCGGTTCTATTGGCTCAGACCAAGCAGCAGCTGAACGATTTAGAGGGCGCTGCGCAGACCTATCGCGGCGTCTTGACTCAGACCCCTGGCAATATTCCTGCGTTAGAAGGCTTAGTCGCGCTGCTGCTGAGTCAAGGCCGCACAGAAGGCGCTGTGGGCTTACTCAAGGACACTTTGAACACAGCCGATCAAAATAATGAGATTACTCCTGGCAGCATCGATAAGCTCTCGGTCAAGCTGCTGCTAGGCCAGGTGTATGTCGAAGAAGGAAACTTTGACCAGGCGCTGAGCATTTATGATGAGGCGATCGCCGATGCCCAAGCGGCCACGCCTACACAGCCAGATTTTCGTCCTACCCTAGCCAAAGGGCTGGTCCTAAAAGAACAGGGCAAGGACAGCGAAGCCCAAGCCCTGTTTGATCAAGCGATCGCGCTCGCGCCAGCACAGTACAAAGATGGCGTTCGAGACCTCATCAGTGAAAAGAGCGCACCGGCTGAATCAGTAGAGGGGGCGATTGAGGAAAATTCGGAAGCAGTGCCAGAAGTAACCACGCCATAGAGAATGAACCCGTAGGGGTGTAGCATGCTATGCCCCTACGGCGACGCACCTGCGACTACGCACTTTGACTGGCCAACCGCGCAGTTGCAGCGGGCGAGTCGGCAACTACAGCGTCCGGATCGACTTCGCTAAATTCGATGTGATTGAGCAGGGTGGTGACAAAGGCAAAGAGCAGGAAAGGCAGCGATAGGACAAAGACTAGGCCAACGGTAGCGAGCGCATACACAGGGCGGCTAGCACCCATCAGGGCTAGCGCTGCGGCCAAACTGATGAACAGGACCAAAAGCCAGACAATAATTTGGCTGTAGATATCGCCGAACTTCAAGGTGCAGTTCATCTTGTATGTTTTTGAGTTGTCCATGGCTTGAGGTCTCACAACAGAACTAAATTTGTCTTATTAGAATATCTACCTGCCCCGGCTTTAGGACGATTTGTCAATAGAGTTCAAGAATTAATAAGTTTGCTTACGTGGCCTACCGCTATCTACTGCTCTACAAACCCTACAACGTGCTGAGTCAATTCACAGGCAAACCAGCCACAGACAAGCCAGTCACAGATAAATCAGCTGCGGACAAGTCAGCGCGGCAAACCCTGAAGGATTTTGTCTCTGTACCGAATGTGTATGCGGTAGGTCGCTTAGACCGCGACAGTGAGGGACTACTGCTACTGACAGATGATGGACCGATGCAGCACCGTTTGAGTCACCCGCGTTTTGGGCATCGTCGACAGTACTGGGTGCAGGTGGAATGCGGAGTGAAGAGTCAGCCAATAGAAGACGCGATCGCCCAGTTGAAGGCAGGAGTGACGATTCGAGGCTATCGGACCCGGCCTGCGCAGGCCAACGTGATTTTAGCGCCAGACCTGCCGCCTAGGGATCCGCCTATTCGCTATCGTAAGCAGATACCGACGGCCTGGTTAGAGATTGTCCTGACCGAAGGGAAGAATCGTCAGGTACGTCGAATGACAGCCGCAGTGGGCTATCCAACGCTGCGTCTGGTTCGCAGCGCTTTGTTTTTGCCAGGTGCCCGGCAGTCAAAGAAGCAGTCCAAGACCACCAGCACGCGAGCCCTGCCCGAGCTAGCGCTGACCCTGTCTGGGCTGCTGCCGGGGCAGTGGCGATCGCTCAGCGACCAGGAGGTGCGATCACTCCCCCGAAGCGGTCATTCTCGGGCATAATCCAAATCAGATAATCCTCTATTTTCAAACAATTCTTTATTGAGTATGCGGTTTTGAGTATGCGGTTTACTTTCCACTATCAAGTACGCCTGGAGACAACGCTCTAGAACTCGATATGCCTATCTGCGCCAACTGTCAGTTTGCTAATCCGGCAGACCACAAATTCTGTCAGCGCTGTGGCTCGCCCTTACCGGCTCAGTCATCGCTACAGGTCAGACTGCTGCCATTTGACCAGTTCGAGCTAGTCCCAGATACCTATTTGCCCGGCAGCCATGCAGACAGTGGCAGAGAAGAGACGGCGGGTCGCTACCAGGTCGCTACCGTACTCAGTCCTGGCAGGGCATATGTAGTAGATAGTCAAGCTGAGGTGCGATCGCCCCTTCAGCAGCAGCTTTTTGACCTAGTTAACACAGAAATCGCCCCGACGATAGCAGCACTTCAATCCATACCGGATCTACCCACCGCTGCCTACCCTTACCTCCTGGTTAAAAACGCTGCTCCTCAGCTATATGACGCCTGGCAGCAGAATGAGACGGCCATCATGATCACCCATGAGCAGCCCACTACCACCCCACTCATCAAAGCATTCTCTACTGCCATCGATCCGCTTCAGCCCGTCTATTGGACTCATCTCCTCACAGATCTATGGGCAACGCTTGAGCCTGTCCCTCAATGGCGCTCTAGCCTTCTACAGGCCGATAATCTTGGCGTCACCTCTGACCAGTCTCTATACATCCATAAATTCACTCTCCCCAATGGCTACAGCAGTCAGCCACCTAGCCCTCAACTCTCCGACTTAAGAGCCTTTCTAAAATCCTTGCTGGCCCAGCCCCACAGAGGCGAAATCGCCACTCTTAGACAGATCAGACAGCTCATTCTCGCCGTCACCTCCGCTCAAACCATAGAACAGCTCAGAGACGAACTCGCCAACATCGGCGAAGCACTCCTAGCCACCCCAGCCGCAACCACCCCTCGCTCCCCCTTCCCCCTCACTTACTCCAGCCACGACTCCACTCAGCCATCGCCTGCTCCGCCAGTGGCTGAGCGAAGTCGAAGTCACTTTCCTACATCTAGCACCGAGAACAATATGGCTTCAGATAACCCCTCAGTTGACCCATTGGAAAGCCGACTGCTAAGTGACCCCTCAGAGCCAGAAGAATCAACGATGGTTCTACCCATGAAGCTAATCTCGCTAGAAGATTTTGGCCGCACGGATGTTGGGCGATCGCGCGACCACAACGAAGACTGTTTTCTGATTACTAGCAGCTGTCAAAAGGAATCAGACAATCAAAATCATCGCTTTAGGGCTCGCTGCCTATACGTCCTCTGTGATGGCATGGGCGGACATGACGGTGGAGAAGTCGCCAGCCAGATAGCCGCTCAAACACTGTCTGATTACTTTGAGGCAAACTGGCCACAGGCTCCCGCAGCAGGACAATCAGCTGTAGCCAGGATCGCCCTGCCCGAAGAAGAAACTATTGTGGCCGCTGTAAAACTTGCCAATCAAGCAATCTTCGACATCAACGAGAAAGAACAAAGAGCCGGGCACGAGCGGATGGGAACAACCCTAGTCCTATTGCTGCTGCAGGGAACCTCAGCCGTCGTCGCTCATGTAGGCGATAGCCGACTCTATCAGCATACCCGGCGAGTTGGGCTAAAGCAGATTACAACAGATCATGAGGTAGGACAAAGAGAGATTCAACGGGGTGTTGAGCCTGTGATCGCCTACGAGCGCCCGGACGCCTATCAGCTCACCCAGGCGCTAGGACCACGCAGTCAAGAAAGTCTCTTCCCTAGCATCACCTATCTCAACTTTTCAGAAGATACGCTATTGTTGCTCTGCTCTGATGGCCTGAGCGACAACAACCTAGTAGAAGATTATCTAGATAGCCATATCGACCCAATTTTGAGAGGAAAAAAAGGCATTGTGACTGGAATGGACGATTTGATCAAGCTAGCGAATGAAGTCAATGGTCACGACAATATCACTGGCATCGCCATTCGCCTGAAGATTAGCCCTGATCTCAAGCGTCTTAATGGTCATCCATAGAGGCTGCTGTCTGCGGTGGTGAATCGGTTGACTGTGCCGCGAGCTGTTGTTTTGCCTGCTGCCAAAGGGCGTTTAGCTCGGTAGGACTATAGTTGTGTATGGGCTTCTCGGCATAGGCTTCGACTTTGGCAAAGCGCTGGATAAATCGACGATTTGTGCCCTGAAGTGCAGCGGTAGGGTCAAGCCCTTGCCACCTGGCAATCTGAATTAGAGAAAATAGAACATCGCCAAGCTCGCTTTCTTGGGCAGCGGTAGATTCCGACTGAATTGCCTGCTGAAGCTCGGCGATTTCTTCATTGACTTTGCCCCAGACTTCTGTCAGAGAGTCCCATTCAAATCCAGCTTTGGCAGCTTTGCGTGAGATCTTCATCGCACCCGCAAGTGCGGGCATCGACCTAGCGTATCGCCGTAGTTTAGGCGAAAGCTTATCAGGATCTTCTGTATCCGCCTTCTCCGCTCGCTTAATCTCTTCCCAGCTCTTGCTTAATGCCTTTAATGTCTTAGCTGTGCTGTCGCTGGATAGCTTTTGGTCGAATACGTGAGGATGGCGGCGAATCATCTTTTCAGTAATTCCCTTTGCGATATCTCCTAGGGTAAATTCGCCTTGCTCTTGAAAGATTTGGGCTTGTAAGACAACCTGTAGCAGCAAATCCCCTAGTTCTTCGGCGATATCTTTGCTGTTGCCTGTCTGGATAGCATCTACAGTCTCATAGGCTTCTTCGATAATGTAGGGCGTTAGGCTCTGCGGCGTTTGAGCTAGGTCCCAGGGGCAGCCACTTTCTGGGTTGCGGAGCTGGGCGACGACCTCGATTAATCGCTGGAGTTCTGTGAAGGACTCGGAGGTGGGGAAATGGGGAATGGAGGAATCAGCAGAGGTAGAAGACTCAGGATTGGAGGAAGCCATTAGCGGTGTTTGGAGGATCTGTTTCGCCTTATGGTATCGCTACTCTGTTCGAGTTGATTCTGTTTCTGCAACTAGGCGAAAGCCAAAAAGAATATGCTTTGAATTCGTGGGGCGGTCATGCTGGTAGGCGGCGCGGCAGAATCCTGGATAGTCGTCCCAGCCGCATCCTTTTAGCAGGACTTCGACATTGCCGTTAGCTTTCTCTACTAGGGTGCTGGTGTATTCAAAGACGTTGCCTGCCATGTCTTCGATGCCGTAGAGGCTGCGACTGTCTGGGTAGGTGGCGATCGCACTCGTCCCATACGGACCATTTTTCGCCCAGTTAGTCGCTTCGTTGCGCCATTCGCTGCCCCAAGGGAAATAGCGCCCGTCGATTCCTCTGGCGGCTTTTTCCCATTCCAGAGTAGTTGGCAGTCGGTAAGTGACGCCGTCTTGTTGCGATCGCCACTCCGCATAGGCCAGCGCATCCTCATAAGAAACCAGCACCACCGGATGCTGTCCCTGACCGGGTGGGAACTGGCCATCTTGCCATAGGTAGGGCGCTACTTCGCTGTAGTCATGCACCAAAAAGCCCTGTTCCTGGTAGTCTGCGGCTGAGATTCCGGGATGTTCGTATCCTGTTGCTTTGACAAACGCCTGATAGTCCTGATTGGTAACTAGGTTCTGCGACAAGCAAAATGCCGGTAGATTGACTGTTGCTTCGTCGGGTTCTCGATCGAACCAGCCCTGACGCCGAAAGCCTGCTTCTGCTTTGGCGATCTCCTCGGGTGAGTCGGCAAAACCTTCGGCGCTGATGCGATAGGCGTAGTCTTTTTGGGTGCGATCGCTCCCTCGCAAAAAGTCCCCTCCTTCGATCAAGACAAACCCTGTGTGGGCTTCGCAGTTTGGTTGTGCGATCGCCCCCCGCTCAGCAACACTCACCACACCACATCCAGCCGCTCCCAGCAGCAAACCCAACCCCACCAGCAGACCAGCCGATCCCCCATTCATCATTCATCCTTCCGCCTTTCGCCTTATCTTCCATTCCACTCCGCCGCCGCATCCGCTACCGCCTCATCCACCGTCTTATCTCCCAACATCGCCGCCTGCAAATTGTCGTAGATCACTTCCTGCAAGACCTTGACATCTTCCATCGCCGGAATCAGCACCGCTGCATCTTCTAGCTGACTAGCGCTAACGGATCGAGCCACTTCCACCGGAGAAGCGTCCGCAGGCACCTCAGTGAAGTAGCTATCGGACATCGCCTCTACTGTCGAGGGCAACACGTTCGCAGCTTTGGCAAAGGCTAGCTGGTTCTCGTTGTTGGTCACAAAGGTGGCGAACTTTAGAGCGGCGGCTTCCACATCTGTAGACTTGGGAATCACCAAATCCATCGCGGCGACGTTCTTTTTGCCTGTGCTGCCGCTGATTTGAGGGGCGGCTTTGGTGGCGGCGGCAATATCAGGCGCGTTGGTTTCGATGGTGCTCAAGGCTTCTGCCCCAGAAGTGAGAATCGCCGTCTGCCCAGATTGATAAAGCTGCGTTGCCTGCGCGTGCCCTTGTGTCAGCACCTCGCGCGGCAGCAGTTCATTCTGGTACAGGTCTGTCCAGTACTGAAACACAGCCTTTCCTTCGGGCGTATCAAAAGCTGCATTCCCCTCATCATCAACTAGCGGCACACCCATTTGAACGAAAGACTGCAACACGTCCGCCGCATCCTCAGGAACAAAGCTGATAAAGAAAGCATACTTGCCTGTTTCTTCCTTGATGGTCTTAGCGACGTCAGCGAGTTCTTCAAAGGTCGCTGGTGGCTCAGCGATACCTGCCGCTTCAAAAATCTCGGTGTTGTACAGCGTCACCCTAGCCGTCAGGTACCACGGAAAGCCAAAGCTATCGCCATCAAGCTGCGTCGCCTCAAATATCTTGGGTAGATATGCGGCCTTCTCTGCTTCAGAAAGCTTGTCATCGAGCGTCAGCCACGCCCCTCTCGCCGCTAGCTGCGAAGCAAAATTAGGGTTCAAGTTCACGACATCGGGCGCGTTGTTTGCCGCGACTGCTGCCAGAATCTTGGTCTCCATATCTGCCCAGGGCACATCGACCCAATTTACTGTCGTATCTGGGTTCTCGGTTTCGAACTCAGCGATTAGCTCATTGAAGTAGTCGTCGAACTTTGGTGATAGCTGCATCGTCCAAAACTCGACCTCGGCTTTGCCTGAGCTATCGGCGGCATTGGTCCCGCTACCGCAGCTAATTAGCCAACTTGAGAGCAGACCAACAAGGGCAAGGGCAAGAAACTTTTTCCAGTGGCGGATGATTGACATGGCGTATGCGGTAACTCAACAGCACGATGATTTGTGACTTTACAGCACAAGCCGCCTGTTTGGGTAAGCCGGATAGGCCAGATCTTCTTATACAAGCATGCAGCTAGTTTGGGCGCTGTACGATATGAATTCGAGCTTCTCTTTAGTCTTTACGTCCATCTGCTGACTCCTATCTGTTTCCATCGTATTCATTTGATCGCTAGGAAGGCAAAACAGGTGAAACTTCAGCGTGTGGCGGACAATACGCTGTGAAACTTTACAGTGAGTCTTATCAAAATTTGTCAGGATGAGGGCAGTTTTGCTGCTTTTGCCTTCGTTATGAGTATTGATAACGATTTACAGCCGATTGCTTCGATTACGGAAGGCGATCGCGCCCTTTCCCTTTTCACCGATCGCTACAGCTTTACTCGGCTGCTGGCCGAACGGCTGAACGATCCGCCAAAGCAGGAGATTCTGTTCTTTCATGGGGCGGGGGGAAATGGGAAGTCGCTGCTGCTGAGGTATCTGCGGACGAAGGTGTGTAAGGGGCTGACGGTGGAGCAGTGGCATCGGGCGAAAGGAAAGCAGGATGATGAGCTGGCGAAGGTGCTAGAGGATCTGAAGGCGACGGAGTGTTTGCCAGTGCCGACGGCGCTGTTGGATTTTGCGCCAGGTGCTTCTGGGGGGAAGGGGCGAGATAGCGATCCGTTTTATGGGCTGGTGCGGATTCGAGAGGAGCTGGCGGCTTCTACAGCGGGGACTCCGTATCGGCTGAAGTTTCCGCTGCATACGTATGGCTGCTTTTTGTATTTGCATAAATCGAATCGGCTGAGTGAGGTGGATGATCTGTTTCCGTTTGAGGAGGCGGGACTGATTAAGGATTTTGTGGAGTTGTTTCAGCCGTTGCCGGGGGTGGGAATTGGGCTGTCGGCGCTGGGACTGGTGAATAAGTATTCAGGGGAGCGGCTGACGCATTACAAGCGCAGGTTTGGATTGGATGAAGCGGCGGTGCAGCAGCTTCAGGGGATGGATGCGGAGACTGAGCTGCTTTTGGAGCTGCCGCGTTTGCTGGCGCAGGATCTGAATGTGGCGATGGGGAAAGCGGATGCGCACTCGGATAAGCCCAGTCGGGTAGTGCTGTTTTTTGATACGCATGAGGCGTTTTATGGGGCGGAGCGAGACCACGCCAGTAACTTTTTTCGGGATGGGTGGCTGCGGCGGCTGTTGCGGCGGCTGGATATGGAGGCGGGGATTGTGGTGGTGGTGTCGGGGCGGGATGTGCCTCGGTGGGCGGAGGCAGGAGCGCATGAGCTGAATACGCAGATTCCGGCGGACTATGTGTGTCTAAAGTCTGTGGATGATTTGGCGGCGTCGGATGCTGAGATCTTTTTGACGCGGGCGGGGGTAGCGGATGCGGCGCTGCGGCAGAGTTTGATTCGCTATGCGAGTGTGAAGGAAGGGCAGGTGCATCCGCTGCATTTGGGGCTGTGTGCGGATGTGGTGCTAGAGGCGGCAGCGCAGGGGGTGGCGCTGGTGCCGGGTGATTTTTCGGGGGTAGCGGCGTTTCAGGAGAAGAGTGCCTATCTGATTGAGCAGCTATTGAAGTATGTGGATGAGGGATTGCGGGATGCGATTCGGGCGCTGAGCGCTTGCCGAGCGTTTGATTTTGAGATTTATCGGCTGCTGGGAGAGGCGCTGAACTTTACTGTAGATACGGCAATTTTCCGGCGGCTGGTGGGATTTTCGTTTGTGCGGCAGGTAGCGCAGCGAGGAGGGTGGTTTCGAATACATGATCTGCTGCGGCGGCTAGGGGATGAGCCAGTGGTGGTGCGGGCGCATGAGGTGCTGGCGACGCACTATCAGGAGAAAGGAGAGATCGAGGCAATCTATCATGTGAATCGGCTGGACTGGTCGCAAGGAGTTGACCTTTGGGTGAGGCTGTTTGATGAGGCACTGAAGGTCAGTCGCTATGAGCTTTGTCGGGCGCTGCTGGATTTACGGCGAGATCTGACAATTCAGACGCCGTTTAAGCTGGGTTTGGTCTCTGATTCTGAGGGGCAGTATTTTCAAAACTTGGCGCTGTATGAGGAGGCGCTACAGAAGTTCCGCGAGGCAGTCGCTGCCTATAGCGAATATCTAGAAACCGATTCAGAAAGCACCGCAACCCTGAACAACAAGGGCAATTCGCTGCAAAGGCTGGCAGACCTGCAAGCGGCGCTCTCGCAGCATCAGTTGGCGCAGCAAACCTATGGCCAGTCGATTGCTGCCTACGATGCGGCGTTAGAGCGAGCGCCTGACTATGTGAACGCCCTGAACAACAAGGGCAATTCGCTGAAAAGGCTGGCAGACCTGCAAGCGGCGCTCTCGCAGCATCAGTTGGCGCAGCAAACCTATGGCGAGTCGATTGCTGCCTACGATGCGGCGTTAGAGCGAGCGCCTGACCTCGTACAGGCCCTGAACAACAAGGGCAATTCGCTGCAAAGTCTAGCGACTTTGTTTATGCAGCTAGAGCAGCCAGAGACAGCGATTGATCGCTTTGGGATGGTACTGTCGCTATGGGGGCGATCGCTCCAAATCGCCCCTGCCAACTTGCAACTACAACAACATCGCGGTCAGCTTGTCTCTTATCTAGAATCTCTTGTAGACAATATTCAGTCAGCCATTGCAGATCAAGCCACAACAATTCAACAATCTCCTGATGACATGGAAGCGCTGATGAGTCAGGTTTATGCATTGAGGCTACTAGCGAGCCTGCAAGCCGCACTTTCCCAGGCGGATGCAGCGATTGAGAGCTACACTTCGATTGCGTCTCTTTATCAGGCGGCGATCGCAATCAATCCTAACGACTGGCAGCACCATCACAGCGCAGGCGAAGTTTACCTACAGCTTGCCTCGCTCACACATTCAGCCCAGCCAGCCCAATCCGACGCCTACGCACAACAGGCACTATCTGCCTGGAACCGAGCCGTTGGGCTCAGCCCCGATAACGCCGAACTGCAAGAACGCCTTGACCAGCTACAGAATGCGCTACAAGACAACAAATCAGACTAACTTTGAGAACGCATCCCCTACTCTATCCCCTACTCATAGAGCCAAGCCACTAGCTCACCTACTGTTAGCTGAAAAGCTGCTGCAAATTCCGGCACTGGCAACTGTGCATCAGAGGCTTCATACAGCACGGCTCGCAAATCAGGCGTATACACCAAAACACAGTCCTCTGCGGGGTCAATTAACCAGCCTAGCTGTGTGCCATGCTCAAGCGCATACTGAATCTTTTTGAAAACCTTCGTTTGACTTTGTCCTGCCGATAGAATTTCAATCATCCAGGGTGGAGCGGTACTCAGCTCACCTGCCGCTTTACCATTTTCATGTCTAGGAATAGAAGCCCACGGCAACACAGTAATATCAGGAACAATAGAGCGATCTCCAAACGTACACCGCAATTCTGAGATAGGCCGTCCTTGCTTCCCTGGTTTCAATGCATTATTGATAGCCGTTACCAGCTCTGCCTGTACAATTCCATGATCTGCTTTAGGCATATCTTTTTGAATAACTTGACCATCAATGTACTCGCTAGCAGGCTTCGTATCGGGCTGCTGCAAAAATTCTTCTAGCGTGAGGGTCCGCGTGGGCGTTTGTACCATGACTGTAAACCAAGCTCAAAACCGACTGTCTATTGTTGATTATTACAGGTCGCTAGCAAAATGACTGAGATGGGATAAGTGCGATCGCCCCGCAATCAACCCACCTCCCCCTGTAATCCTTCAGTTACCTCTCGCGATCGCCCAGTCACAGGCTGCAATCATTCAGTCACCAACTGCAATTTATCAGTTGCACTCTGCAAAGGCTCAGTCACCAACTGCACTTGCTCAGTCGCATTCTGTAATCCCTCAGTCATCAACTGCACTTGCTCAGTCGCACTCTGCATCAATTCCGCTTCGTCTATGTACTTCTTTGCAGACATTGGGAACGCTCAGGGCGCATCACTGTAACCTCAGGACTCTATCCATGCCGATTGACCGTAGCATCGACACCTTGCTTAGCGACGCCCAGCTAGCCATCGACAATGCCCTGAACAATCCCAAAGTGCTTGGATACCTCAGCGACTTTGGCTACACCAAAGCAAAAATTCAGCAGGGCAAACAGCTCTACAGCACAGCCGCCGCTGCCCAGCTGGCGCAGCAGGCGGAAGCAGGCGGTCAAATCTCGGCAACGACTGTTGTAAATGAAGCTTGGGAAACAGCAAAGAAAACCTACATGCGATTTCTAAAAGTGGCGCGCGTCGCCTTCAAACGCAACTCGGGCGTGGCGACTCAGCTAGACCTGTCGGGTACGCGAAAGAAAAGTCTCTCCGGCTGGCTGGCGCAGGCAAATCAGTTTTATCAGAATGCGCTAGGCGATAAAGCCATTCTCTCTGAACTAAAAGAGTTTGGCATCACTGAGCCAAAGCTAAAAGCGGGACTCGCTGAGCTGGCGGTGATTGAGCAGGCCAATCTGGTACAAGAGAAAGAGAAAGGAGAGGCACAAGCAGCGACACAAACAAGAGATGCGGCATTGGATGAACTGCAAGACTGGCTGAGTGATTATCTCGCAATTGCCAAGGTTGCACTAGAGAAAGAACCACAGCTATTGGAAGGGCTGGGTGTTTTGGTGCGATCATAGACATACTAGACGCTTCAGGCAGCGGCTCACCAAAGAACACCACGAACAGCACGAATACTCTAGAATTTCTACAACCACATCGTTGTAACGCGTATTGCTATGTCTATCACCCTCAACCTTCCACCTCAAGTAGAAACGCTTCTCCGCCAGCGCGCCGAAACCACTGGACAAGATATGGATAAAATTGCGATCGCCGTTCTCACCTGGGGCCTCAATCTCAACGACAAAGACTTTTTTGAAACCCTAACTGGTATTCAGCGCGGACTCGATAACTTTGAACAAGGCCAGTTCTCTAGTCTCGACGACTTCATTGCCGAGCAGAACCAGAAATACGGCCTGACTCTAGAATCATGACATACCGCGTCGACTTGTCGAGCGTAGCGAAAGCAGAGGCTGACGCTGCCTTTCTTAGCTTTTCTCAATACACAACAACTGAAAAGGCTCAGGGTTGGTACAAAGGATTGATTAAAGCGATCAGCTCTCTTAAAACTATGCCTCGCCGCTGCGTGATCGCAAGAGAAAACGATTTTTTCAGCCAAGAAATTCGTCAACTAATCTATGGCAAAGGGAAGCATACCTATCGCATTCTATTTACCGTACTCGAAGAATCAGATCAGCCCACTGTGCGTATTCTCCATATTCGCAATGCCTCACAACAGACACTTGGCGAAGCTGATAGTGAGAGATAAATTTTTCCGTAAAAAGATTGGGTGTTTTGGCGCGATCGCCTGCTCGAAGCTAGAAAAACAAGTACACAATTCGCTGCGTGTAGCAAAAGGCTGATTATTGTAGCCCATCAGGCAAAACGGCGGCTGTGTTTTTTGCCTTCGCGACCAAGTTGCCGATGTGTTTCCAAAAGATATGTCTCCAAAGTAGGCGACCACGCTTACATCAAAAGCAAGATCAATACCCAGCAAAAGCTGAAACAACGCTTGACTCAGCGCGAGAATCACTCTATCTTCAATAGCTAAGGCGGGTGATGCCTATCGCCGCCGTTTTGTCAGAACTCATTTGGCTTCAGCGCCATCGGCAGGTGCTTGCAACACCTACCGACGGCTAACTTCACGAACTGAACGCGCCAGTCCGGAAGCTAAGGGCAGTGTACTTTAGAGGCTCCGAATTTGCACATTTTTCGAGAGGTGGCTAAAGTCGCTTGAGTTCTGGTTTCCTACCCTAAACATAATCGGAGACCAGATTCTCATGTCTACCCTTTCTCACTCGGGCGCTGCTGCGCTCACAGTTTTGAATAGCTGCGCGACTACGTCTACGGCTTTGGGCGATCGCGCCACTACAGACAACCCCATAGCCGCTTCTGTTCTACCCGGATCTGCCACAACCCCTCCATCCCAACCTCAGCGTCCCAGAGAACAGGTCCGCCACCTGCTATTTGGCACACCCAGCAGCATCCAAACCACGATTCAGCTACTGCATAAGCTCGGCTACGCAGAGCCAAACGACTGGAGCCGCCCACTCCCTACCGGCAAGCCAAACGAGATGATGGCAATCCTTACCAAGCGAGTAAGCATCGTTTAGGCAGTAACAGCCGTTACGACTGTAGCCACAAAGCCTGAAGCAACTCCCTCAGAGGTAGTAGTTCTACCTAGCGTCTCCCCATTCAGAGAGATGCTAAATCTCGAACTTCAAAGGATACTGAGGCATTATCCAACCGAACACTTTGTTGTAAAAGCAGTAGTGAAAACCGCCTTCTCAACCTTTATTGAGTTGTTTTAGCGGGTTCTCTACACTGCGCGAACAAAGTTGTTCTGGCACTGTTAAAGAGTAAAGCAAACAAAGAGTAAAGCAAAGGAGATAACAAATACATGAACAAGATTGTTCGCTACGCGTTAGGTATCGTACTACCCCCTGTTGGCGTTTTTCTGACCTACGGAATTAGTCCAGCATTTTTCATTAATCTCGCTCTGACCTTCTTAGGTGTGCTGCCTGGTAGCATCCACGGCGTATGGGCGATTTCTAAGCACTACGAAAACGCGCAGTTGCCCGCGAGCTAGACTGCTCTGCGAACTAGAGAAGCTAGCTCTACCTGACGGTAGAACTTCTCTAAAGTCGCTTTCAATTATCCACCTTAAAAAGAAGAGTAAAAATATATGTTGGGATTTCTCGTAACTACCCTAATTACCGCTTTGAGCATTCTGGTCGTTGACCTGGTTGTTCCTGGCGTTGGCATCGCTACCTTTACTGCTGCGCTGCTAGCGGCGGTTTCTTTGGGCATCGTTAATGGGTCTGTCAAGCCAGTGCTAAAGCTGGTGTCACTGCCAGTCACATTCCTGACGCTAGGCGCATTCTCTTTAGTCGTCAATGGCCTTTGTTTCTGGCTAGCGTCTGTGCTAGTTCCTGGATTTACTGTCAACGGTTTGATTGGCTTTATCTTTGGTCCAATCGTGCTGTCTGCGGTTAGCACATTTATTTCTGGCTACTTTGCCAAGAACGATATCGAGTCGAAGATTGCTGGTGTTGGTGAGAAGCTGAAGCTAAACAAGGCCGAGGGTGATCGCATCGATGCTGTCAAAGAACAAGAGCGGCTAGAAGGCACCAAACTCTCGTAGTTTGATACGCGGTCCGCTTTTCAAATCTGTTAGATATTAGCGGCCCTGCATCCAAATAAGATGCCGACCGTATATCGATTCGCCGTAGGGGCATAGCATGCTATGCCCCTACGGCGTTTTTATTAGCCTCTACTACTTTTGAAGTGGTGGGGGCTGTTTGCGTTTTTAGGCGATCGCAGTCTATTAAGCATGAGTATATCAAGCATGTTTGTTCTGTAGAAGCGATGGGCAAACTGCAATGTCAATGATGTTTGGCAATGATGTTTGGCAATGATGTTTGGCAATGATGTTTGGCAATGAATTTCTGCGGCGTTTTTTTGCCTGCATTGGCAACAGATGCGCCCTATCCTCCCATACAAACTAGACAGTACTCTCACTGACAAAGCCCACCACAGCAAGTGTAGAAGCACTCAACCCTACCGGGAACGAATGTAATTTTTTTGTTAGAACGTGGGCAATCTAGGGTCGAAATTCGGATATAAATCTAGGCGCAGTCGTGAACAGACTCAAGTCATTATTTTCCAAAAAATCGTCAGGGGTCGGTATCGAACTTACGCCCGAGCGCATCAATGTCGTGCGGCTCAAAAAGCAGGGGCAAAAGCTAAAGCTGCAAACGCTGGCGACTGCTGAAGTTCCCGAAGGTGTTTTTGAGGAAGGTCAGATTGTCGATAGTCCGACCATGGCCGAAATCATTCAAGAAACCCTCGCCGAGCACAAGATCAAGGTTGCGCAGGCCACCACTGCGGTTCCAGGCCGCGCGGTTACCCGCGTGATTCTAGTGCCTTCCGAACTCGACGACGCGGAGCTACGAGAAATGGTTCTCAATCAAGAGGCCAGTCTGTATCTGCCCTTTCCCCGCGATGAAGCCGACGTAGACTACCAGAAAGTGGGCTACGTCGTAGACGACGATGGCATCGAAAAAGTCAGAGTCCTGCTGGTCGCGGTCAAAAGAGAAATCACCGATAGCTATACCGAAACCTTTGCCCAGGCGGGCCTTAGTCTGAACGTTTTAGAAACTAGTAGCTTTGCCCTAATTCGCACCATTCGAGAACAGCTCAGGCAGTTCACTTCTCAAGAAGCGGTTGCCATTGTCGATATTCAATTCGAGAGTACTGAAATCTCAATTGTTGTAGATGGCACGCCTCACTTTTCACGCACCGTTCCACTGGGCACTTCCCAAATCCAAAGCGCCCTGAGCCGAGCGATGAACCTCCCCCCTTCTCGCAACGCTGATTTGTTGCAGGGCATGTCTGTTCCGCCAGGCCCGATCTCTGGGGCTCCCAAGGGGGGCATGAATCCTGGCACCGCTGCCATGTTACGCGTAGTGGGCGAGCTCTCCGACGAACTGCGTCGCTCAATCGACTTTTATCTCAACCAAGGAGAAGACATGGAGGTAGCACAGCTGCTGCTAGCTGGCCCTGGTGGGGCTATCAGCAATCTAGACAAATTCTTTTCGCAGCGGCTCGGGCTGCCAGCTAGCGTGATCGACCCGGTAGACTCGTTGGGCATCGAGACTGATGAAGATATCACCCCTGCGCAGCGCTCAGGACTAGCCACAGTGTTCGGCCTCGGCCTTAGGGAGGTTTAGGACTATGTACGGAATTGATATCAATTTTCTAAACGATCGCGTCGATAGACCAGTCGATGCCATCGTTCCAGTCAGCCAGGCCGCCCCCAAAGCCGCCTTTGGGAAAAAAGTGCCGATCTTGGTTGGCGTGATGGTGACCCTGTGCGCACTGGGCGGCGTCGGCAGCTACTGGCTGGTGTTAGAACGACAAAAGAAAGGACTCGTTGCCCAATCGGCTGCTCTGGATTCGCAGCTAGCTGAGCTTCAGCAGAAAGTCGCTCAGATAGATACGGTCAAACAACAGACGGCTGCAATTAATTCGGAAATTCAGGCGCTAGCAGGCGTGTTTGAGCGGATTCGACCCTGGTCGGCCATTGTTCGAGATGTGCAGGGCCGCATTCCTACGCGCACTCAGATCTTGCGACTGGTGCAGACAGCGCCAGTCGAGGGCGGCTCAGCG
>JBCCOH010000081.1:0-23306 GCA_039111275.1 Cyanobacteria bacterium P01_D01_bin.1
AAACAGTCAACGAACAAACATTGCAACTCCAACAGCAAAATAAATCCTTGGAGAAAGAAATACGGCAGTGCAGGTTAATGGAAATAGCATTAAGTAATAGCGAGACCCAAAATTTGCTCGTCGGCAAAATAGCGTCGGTATTCTCCCAAATTGCGGCTGTACAGCGTGCCTTCGATCAATGGACGAAACTCTCGTACCGCCTGACTAAAGTCGCTCGGAATGGAGTTCCTCATGCAGATATGATGTAGCCAAGCAGACTCAATGCGCTGTAGGGGATGCCGCACAATGTAGATTAAACGGATATGGGGCAAGTGCTGAGCAATCAATGCTGGCGTTGTCGGATTTCGTTCGACGAGCGAATAGGCGACACTCGCTTCCCCAATCGCAGATTTTCCGACTCCGTCCCTAAACAAAGACGTGTACCACGACCAATCTTGATAATTAGCGCTATTTACGCAGAAAAAGTTAGGCTCCTTGATACTGGTTAAAAAAACATTGGGATGCTGGCGCAGCTCGTTCCAGAGACTTGTCGATCCGGCCTTCGGCGCACCAATAATTAAAAAGTTTGGCAGTTGAGCCATAGTCGTCCTTGAACCATATCGTCCTGGAACCATTTCACTAATGTCTTTGCACTAATTACCACCCATATCAGCTTACTCGTACGCATGTTCCTTCCTACGCGCTACGCAATGCCACAATTGGGTCTAGCTTTGCGGCTTGCCTGGCCGGGACAACACCAAAGAATAGGCCAATGCTACCCGAGACGCCGACTGCGACAATAACAGCACTCGCCGAGACGCCTGCTTCAAATGGGCTGATAGCGGCGATTAAAATAATCCCGCTAGCGCCGAGTGCCGTGCCGACTATGCCACCAATAGCAGAGAGAATAACCGCTTCGATAAGAAACTGACTCAAGATGTCTCTTTGCGACGCGCCGATGGCTTTGCGCAGGCCGATCTCTTGAGTGCGCTCGCGGACAGAGACGAGCATAATATTCATGATGCCAATACCGCCCACAAAAAGAGAGATTGATGCGATTGCTGCCAGCATCAAAGTCAACGCTCCGGTCACCGTATTCGCAATATCTAGCAGCGTATCCTGACTCTGAATATAAAAATCATCCCCTTCTGTAATCCGATGCCGCAACCGTAGCAGATTGGTGATCTGAAATTCAGCCGTTTCCATCGCCGCCTGGCTAACTGCCGAAATTGAGATAAACCCTACCTCAATCCCGTAAGGAGAGGTCCGCCCTACAATCCGACTAGCTAGTGTCGTAATTGGCACCATCACCGAGTCATCGTAGTCAAGACCTAGGCTAGACCCCTTCTTTTCTAGAACGCCAACAATCTCAAACGTAATTCCTCTGATCCGAATCTGTTTACCGAGCGGACTTTCACCATCAAACAGTCTTTCTGCTAATGTGCTGCCAATAGTGGCAACCAGACTATTTGAACGCTCATCCAAATCATTTAAGAACCGCCCTTGAGCCACCTCAAAGCTGCGGACGGTCAAAAATCCTTCTGTCGTACCGACGATGCTCGTACTGGTATTGCGGTTGCGGTAGCTGACGATGCCTTGAGTTGTTTTCTCGGCGGCGACTGCTGCTACCGATGGCACTTGGCTGGCTAGCGCTTTGGCATCGGCTAGCACTAGAGTTCTAGGAACATCTAAGTCACCTAGCTGCCTAGCCTCACGATTTCCAGGTACGACAAACAGCACGTTAGGTCCCAGGCTCTGTAGCTGCCCGTTTACGTACTTTTGCGCTCCTTCACCGATGCCGATCATTGCGATCACAGAAGCGTTTCCAATGATGATGCCTAGCATAGTTAGACCACTGCGCAGCTTGTTGGCGCTTAGCGTTTTGGTCGCCATTTTTAGGCTTTCGGCAAAATCCATTTGGCAAAATCCGCAAAATCAACTCTTCTGGGCTTGGCAGTCCTTGCTGCCTGTCTAGGATAGCGAATCAGAATAGCCAATAACATTACATCTACTTCACTAGTGAGTAGACGGCTATCCACACGCTCAACTAACCTGGAGGCTAAGAATATTTTTGTCGTAACCTATGGAAGAAATTTCTTCACCGAAGACTGACAGCGAAGCAGGCAGCTCGAAAGTAGGCAGCTCGAAAGCAGGCAGTTTGAAAGCGAGCAGCTCGAAGCATCCGGGAGAAAATATCGGCGGCGGGCTGCCAGTCATCGAATACTGGGCAAAAAATACGCTGTCACCGCAGGGACCATCGGTTTGGAAAACACTGCTTCACAAAAGCGCTTGCCTGTCTTGTGCATGGGGTACAGGTGGCCAAAAGGGTGGTTTCACTAACGAAGTGGGTGAGAAGGTGCAGCGCTGCATGAAAAGTATGGAATCGGTAATCGCTGAGCTGCAGCCGCCTGTAGAGCCTCACTTTTTTGAAACTCACAGCATCGAACAGCTACAAGCGCTCAGCTCAATGGAAGCTGATAAACTTGGTCGACTGAGCTTTCCAGTTGTTCTAAACGCTGGAGAATCTCACTACCAACGCATCCCATGGGAAGCTGCCTACGACCTGATGGCAGAAGCGTTTCGTCAGCCACCAGAGCGCGTGGCTGCTTACAGTTCTGGGCGATCTTCGAATGAGGCGGCCTATCTACTACAGCTGATGATGCGGATGCTAGGCTCGAACAATCTGGCAGACTGCTCGGATCTTTGCCATCGGCCCTCGACTACAGGACTGAGCAAAACGTTTGGCTCTGGCACTTCTACTGTCAGTTTAGAAAGCCTAAAGCAGGCAGAATGCGTAGTGCTAGTCGGATCGAATGCGCCTGCGAACCATCCGAGATTGATGAATGAGCTGATTAAGGTGCGCGATCACGGTGGCACTATCCTCGTTATCAACCCCATTCGCGAAGTCGGCCTAGTCAAATACGGCTCACCTTCATTTCCAGTCAAGTCTTTGATCCCAGGCTCAGATATTGCCAATCTGTTCTTGCAGCCTATTCCAGGCTCTGATTTAGCCCTCTTTGTTGGCATCCAGAAATCTCTTGTGGAAAAAAATCTAATCAATCGAGACTTTCTACAGGCCCACACTCAAGGTTGGGAGGCCGTGATAGAACAGGCACAACAAATAAGTTGGGAGACTATTGTCAATACTTGTGGCATTCCCAAATCAGACATTGAAGCTGCGGCTGCCTTGATTAGCCAGCCAGAGAAGGTTGTTTTTGCCTGGGCGATGGGAATCACTCATCAGACGAATGGCACTGATAATGTTTGTGCGATCGCCAATACCGCTCTTCTCACTGGCAACGTCGGCAAGCCAGGTGCAGGCGTCATGCCAATTCGTGGACACTCAAATGTGCAAGGATTCGGCTCGATGGGCGTCAAGAACGATATTAAACCCGCTCTTAGAGAAGCTTTGGAGAGAATTACCGGGCGATCGCTCAAGCGTGAGCCCGGCTACCATGCCCGCGCCCTAATCGAAGCAGCCGACGCCGGTAAAGTAGACACTCTGCTGTGCCTAGGCGGCAACTTCTATGCAGCAAACCCGGATCTCACCCAGGCCAAACGAGCTATCGGTAACATAGACACAGTCGTCTACGTTGCGACAAAGCCAAACCTAGGTCACTTCCATGGATTAGGCAAAAAGCAAACGCTGGTTCTTCCAGTATTCAACCGTTTCGAGAACCCTCACAAAACCACCGTAGAATCTGGTAACAACTTCGTCCGGCTAAACGACGAAGGCAAAAGTCATCTCAGCAAAGCTGATTTGGTGCCGGAAGTGGATCTACTCACAGAATTGGCCAATCGCATTCATGGAAAATCTCCCATCGACTGGCATAAGCTGCAAGACACCCGCTACGTACGCCAGCTAATCGCTGAAACTATCTCTGGCTACGAGAAGATAGGAGAGATTGACCAGACCAAAGAAGAGTTTACGATTGCTGGTCGAATTTTTACGGTACCCGAATTCAAAACAGATTCTGGTAGAGCCAACATGCAGCTGACGCCGCTGCCGACCCTCAGTCTACCGACGCCTAGCGATTTCGGTCATACATCAGGGACAGTCCTAACGCTGATTACTGCTCGCAGCTACCGTCAGCACAACACAGTGGTCTATCAAATCGGTGATAAGTATAGAGGCATGCCGCATCGCCAGTGCATTCTCATGAATTCAGAAGACATAGAGCAAGGTGGGTTTGCGAACCACCAACGAGTGACTGTTCAAGGCAACGCTAGTCAAATGGCAGATATTGAAATTATTAGCGGCGCAGTCCGACAAGGCGCAGCGCTGATGTTCTATCCTGAAGCTAACGTATTGATGAAAGCGGCTACCGATCCCAAATCTCACACGCCTGCCTACAAGCGGGTGCCGATATTGGTCCGTAAGCAGCCTGACAATTCACGCCAGCACTAGCAACAGAAGCCGAAAATGAAAGTTTTGGTAGTCGAAGACGACAAAGGTCTATCTGAGCATTTGGCACAAGCGTTAGCAGCTCATCATTATCAGGTAGAGATCGCTGCTGATGGAGAAACTGGACTGAACCTCTTGGAGCAGAGTAGCTACGATTTGGTGCTGTTGGATCTATGCCTACCTAATGTAGATGGAATCGATCTCTGTCAGCAGATTCGGACCGAAGGTAATGACGTTCCAATTGTGCTGATGACTGCTGAGCAAACGTCGGCTAACAGAATTTCAGGGCTAGATGCTGGGGCGGATGACTGTATAGTAAAGCCGCCAGATATAGACGAGCTATTGGCACGGATGCGAGCGGTGATGCGCCGCAGCAAGTCACAGATCCTACCTTTGTTGGTGTGGGCGGATGTCTGCCTAGATCCAAGCAGTTGCGAGGTCTTGTGTCCCGGTCAGCGACTCCACCTAACTAAAAAAGAGTGTGAGCTTCTAGAGCTGTTGCTTCGCAATCCGCGCCGAGTTTTTAGCCTCAGCGCCTTGATAGAGAGGCTATGGGCATTGGAAAGAACCCCTTCTGAAAACACAGTACGCGCCCATGTCAATAGCGTCCGTCAAAAGCTAAAGCAGGCTGGCGTTGAGGGGATGATCGAGACGGTATACGGACTAGGCTATCGTCTGACCAATCAGACTACTGCAGCGCTTCTTGAGCCTCCCCGGGCGAGTCAATCTGCTGTTGAAGCGCCTAAAGCGCAAAGTCCAGCTCAAGATCCCTTTAGAGCCGCCTGGGAGCGGCATCAATCTAAATACCTAAAGCTGATTGATAGCCTCAGTGAAGCCATTCCTGGTTTGCAAAACCCAGACTTGACTGCTGTAGATGCAGACCGTAGGGCGCTGGCGCGATCGCAAACCGCTATTCACACCCTAAAAGGAACGCTTGGCAGCTTTGGTTTTGTTCAATCTTCTCAGATAGCCAGCCAAATTGAAGTATGGTTACACCTACCGCTGCCATTGACACAGGCTCAAGTCAGTCGGCTACAAAGCACAATTGACTTGCTAAAGCAGTCTATAGAATCCCTTCCGGCCGCGCCAAACAGTCAATCTGCTACCACCTCGTCAGCCCCGCTCTCGCCGACCGCATTTTCAACCGCACCCGTCCCAACTGAACCTGTCTCGACCAGATCCGTCTCAACTGAACCTGCTCTCACAAAGCATAGTGTAGCTGAGAGTGTAATTGCAGCAGGCTGCTGCTCAAATGCCTCTCTCGATCAGTCACTCTCTCGGTTTTCTGTTCTACCGAATTCTGTTCTATCCAATTCTGTAGTCTACGAGTGGCTGATTATAGACAAAGATCGCCAAAAGATCGAATTACTGCTGCGTAAAGCCTCGATGCTAGGCATTCAGACTCAAGTGGCTAGCTCTTTTGACGAAGCCCATCGCCGATTAGTGCAGCATGTACCTGCCGTAGTCACTTTCGATCTAGACTGTGCAGCTAGCTGGGAAAAAGGGATAGCCTTTCTCTCCGAGTTGACTCGTCAGTACCCCTCGCTACCCATCGTCGCAATCAGCGACGAGGATTCGTTGGATGCGCGGGTGAATATAGCCCGCTCAGGCGGATGCACCTTCTTACGCAAGTCAGCAAATGTAGCGCAAATACTAGAAACTGTCACCCACATTATCTTCAATCAGCAGTCGGCCTCCGCTCGAATTGTTGCATTAGATGACAATCCTCAAATGTTGGCATGCTTGCAGCATTTGCTCAGACCTTGGGGATTTCAGCTAACGCTATTGTCTGATCCCGCTCAGTTTTGGCAGGCGCTAGAGCAAACCTTGCCCGATCTGCTGATATTGGATATTGAAATGCCAAATCTCAATGGGCTAGAGCTTTGTCAGGTCATTCGTAGCGACCCTAGGACTGCGCAAATTCCAATCCTATTTTTGTCAGCCCATACAGGACCAGACATCATACGTCAGGTGTTTGAGGTGGGTGCAGATGACTACATCAGCAAGCCAATTGTCGGTCCTGAGCTGATTGGTCGTATCCTGAATCGACTGGATCGATTACGACTGCTGCGCAAGCTAGCAGAGATAGACAGTCTTACTGGGCTAAGTCGCCGCCGCCAGTCAGTCAAGACGCTAGACCAGCTACTGAGTCTCTCTATTCGTAATTCAGTGCCGTTATGCATGGCAATTCTCGATCTAGATAACTTCAAACAGATCAACGACCGCTACGGCCATGATATCGGCGACCAAGTGTTGAAAGTCTTTGGTGAGTACTTACGCAACGCCTTTAGAGACGAGGATGTGATTGCCCGCTGGGGCGGTGAAGAGTTTGTAGTAGGTCTCTACGATGTTTCTAAAGAGCTAGCCATGGGTCGGCTAAATGCGCTGCGCGAGAATTTTGGTCAGCATCTTTTTCAAGCGGAGCGGCGATCACCCATCCAAACAGAATCGCCTACCCAGACGAAGTCGCCTGTACAGACAAAATCCCAAATCCAGTTTCAAGTAAGCCTCAGCGGTGGGCTAGTCACTGCGCCAGCCGATGGCGACACGATTGAGACCCTCTACCACTACGCGGACCAGGCACTCTACCGGGCCAAAGCAGCGGGACGAAACCAGATTCATTCTTACAGCTAGCAACTGAGTATGCCTTCTCAATATATTCCTCACGGACACTGCTATCTTTGGCAAACGAATTTAGTCGGGCTGCATGTAATTTCGGATGTATTGATTGCGATCGCCTACTTCTCGATACCGATGCTGCTGCTCTACTTTGTGCGCGAGCGAACAGATATCCCTTTCCCAAGCATTTTTTTCTTATTTAGCCTGTTCATTATTACCTGTGGCACCACCCACCTGATGGCAGTATGGACGCTCTGGCATCCAGCTTACTGGCTGTCGGGCGCGATCAAAGCGATCACTGCTTTAGTGTCTATCTTTACTGCTTTCACCTTGTTCTCTATTATTCCGCAAGCCCTGGTTCTGCCCAGCGCTGACGATTTGCGGCACGTCAACCAGCAGCTCGCAGCACAAATCGAAGAGCGCAAACAAGCGGAGGCAAATCTGCGCGCTAGCGAAGAGCGCTGGCAGCTAGCAATCAGGGGGAGTAACGACGGGATCTGGGATAGAAATATCGCAACCGATGAGCTGTTCCTCTCGCCTCGGTTCAAGCAGATGCTGGGCTATGAGGATGATGAACTGGCAAATCACCGTGAAAGCTGGATACAGCGAATACATCCTGACGAACGTGACCATGTTCTAGCCGCTAGTCAACTACATATCGATCAAGAAACTCCTTTCTACACAGTGGAATACCGACTGCTGTGCAAAGACGGCAGCTATCGGTGGTTTCTAGACCGGGCGAAAGCGCTGTGTGATCGTTCAGGTAATGCAATTCGCATGACCGGGTCAATTAGAGACATCACCGCTCGTAAGCAAGCTGAAGAAGAACTGCAACAGCTCAACCAGGAATTAGAAGCTCGTGTAGAAGAAAGAACGGCTGCGGTAGTCAAAAGCGAACGTCGATTTCGCTCGCTCTTCGAGTCAGCGCCAGACTTTGTCTATGTGCTTGACTGTCTAGGAATTATCCAACAAATTAATTCGACCGTAGTCACCCGTTCAGGCTACACCGAAGCTGAGATGATCGGACAGTCGGTCATGTCTTTTTCTCTTACTCAGACACGGGCTACCAGCCACCAGATAATGGCTGTTCTACGCACTCAAAGCACACATCAGCAAGAAATGACATTTGTCTGTAGGGATGGCCAAATTTTAACAATGGACTGTGCCTGGACGCTGATAGAAGATGACCCGGTCGATGGCTATGTGCTGCTACAGCAGCGAGACGTTACGCTTCAAAAACAGGCGGAAAGAGAGCGCATTCAGCTTCTAGCGACTCTAGAAGAATCAGAGCAACGGTGGCAGAGCTTTCTAGAAAAGGTGCGCCTGATGGTCGTAGGATTAGATCCAAGCGGGCGGGTTGACTACGTTAATCCTTATTTCTTAGAAAGCACATGCTACAACAAAGAGAGTGTTCTAGGCAGTATTTGGGTGACCTCCTTTGTGCCTAGAAGCCAACAGCAGCGGACTCGACAGGCGCTAGAAGATACGCTTAGTCGTGAAAGCCATCTCACCTATCAAAATAGTCTGATCACCCGTTCTGGAGATGAACACATAATCTCTTGGAACAGTACGCTTTTGCAAGATGCCAAAGGTCAGCCGGTTAGAACGCTAAGTATCGGTGAAGACATCACCGAACGAAACGCCATCGATCGAATGAAAACTGAATTTATCTCGGTAATTAGCCACGAACTAAGAACACCTCTGACTTCTATTCATGGCGCTTTGGATTTACTTCACTGCGGACTAGTTGATCCTAGATCAAAAAAAGGACAGCACGTTTTTTCTATAGCCGTAAACAACTCCAATCGCTTGGTGAAGCTGGTCAACGACATATTGGAGCTAGAGCGACTCGACTCCGGAAAAATCCGACTGACTAGAGCACGCGCCTCAACTAGAGAGATTGTGCAAGAGGTCTGTAGAACGATGGAATTAGCTATTGAAAGAGCCGATGTGAGGCTAGAAGCAACAGAATGTGATTTACCACTGTGGGGTGACCATGACCGAATCATTCAAGTACTTACCAATTTAGTAGACAACGCAATCAAGTTTTCAGAGCCCTATTCAAACGTTGCGATTACGGTAGAGTCAATTATCAGTCCTACTGATGCAGACACAAGATTCGTAAGATTTGCCATCAAGGACGAAGGGAGAGGTATCCCGCCAGACGAGATTCAAAGTCTCTTTGAACGGTTTCATCAGGTAGATGCGTCTGACTCTCGCCAAAAAGGCGGTACAGGATTGGGACTAGCAATCTGTCGGAGCATTGTCCAACAGCACGGCGGTGATATCTGGGTAGAGAGCGCCTTAGGCGTAGGGAGCTGTTTTTATTTCACCATTCCATTCCATCATGCATAGACCCAATTCATAGGTGTCCTCGGTAGCTCTAGCTGGACTTATAGGCAGCAGAAAGATCGCTACAGCATAGTCATTGCTGTGCCCTTAGGAAACCGAGCACAAATAACATCCTAGCCGTCCTCACCGTTTCGTAGTCTGAGCGGAATCGAAGCCGCTATTTTCCCATCTCAGCTGGGTTCTATGAGTATCGATAGAACTTAATTGGGTGCAGTTGGATATGCGATCGCACTCAGCCGGACGACTGTATGTTTTCAATTTTTATCCTGACTTACAACGAAGCGGTAGATATCGCCGCCTGTATCGAGTCCGCTTCGCTTTGTGACGATGTGATTGTAGTGGACTCTTTTAGTAGCGATCGCACCCTAGAAATTGCGCAGAGTCTAACCCACAAATATTCCCAGCTTCGCATCGTTCAGCACGCATTCGAGAGCCACGGCAAACAACGCACCTGGATGCTGCAAAATATCGACACCAAATACGACTGGGCCTACATTCTAGAAGCCGACGAACGACTGACGCCTGAACTGTTTGCAGAGTGCACAGCAGCGGTAAAGTCAGCCGACCATGCTGGATACTACGTCGCCGAAAGGGTGATGTTTATGGACCAGTGGATCAAGCACAGTACCCAGCACCCCCGCTACCAGCTACGGCTGCTAGACAAAGCCAAAGTCTGGTTCGACGACTATGGCCATACCGAACGAGAAGTCGTGACTGGGACCACTGGCTTCATCAAAGCGACCTATCCTCACTACACCTGCGGCAAAGGGTTTAGCCGCTGGATCGAAAAGCACAACCGCTATTCTACAGACGAAGCCAAAGAGACCATTCGCCAGCTATCCGGCGGACAAGTCAATTGGAAAGCGCTGTTCAATGGCAGATCCGAAGTGGAGCGTCGGCATGCGCTCAAGGATCTTTCGCTACGCGTACCGGGTAGACCCTTTGTTCGATTTGTCTATATGTACTTTTTCCTCGGTGGCTGCAGGGATGGAAGAGCAGGATTCACCTGGTGTGTACTCCAAGCATTTTACGAGTATTTGATTTTGTTGAAAGTGTGGGAGATTAGGCATCAGCAGGGAGGCGATTTCGCTGCGGCAGACTCTACAACAGACTCCTTAGAGGCAGGTAATGTCGCTGTTTAGAGGCAAGCTAGAGGTAAGCTTCTATAATGGGCCCATTAGCTATTTGTGTTGGGTATGTCTGTAGCGCCTGCTTTCCCTGGAATGAATCCCTATCTTGAAAGCCCAACGAGATGGCCTGAGATTCACACCTGGCTAATTGTTGAGATTGCTAGATCGCTCAATCCGCAGCTAAGACCGAAATATCGTGCAGCAGTAGAAACTCGTGTGTATATCGACGACAACTTGATCGGTATTCCTGATGCTACAGTCTATCGACAGCCAATCGTTGCTTCAGCAGGAAACTTATCGGTGAGTACAACTGCTAAGCCGGAGCGAGTGACGCTGCCAGTTGCTTACGAAGTGACCGAGCGCTATCTGGAAATTCGCAATGTTGAAACCAAACGGGTAATCACCGTTATTGAGTTACTCTCACCTGCTAACAAAAGAAAAGGCGAAGGACGTAGGCAGTATCTAGCCAAGAGACGGCGCGTTCTAAACAGTTCGTCTCATTTTATAGAGATAGATCTTTTGCGGATGGGGGAGGCTATGCCTGTAATGGGTGCGCCTATCAAAACCTATCAGGTCTTAGTGAGCCGCTCAGCCGAACGGCCTAGCGCCGAACGATATTCTTTTGGCTTGCGCGAGCAGATACCACAGTTCGCAATTCCTCTGTCTGAAGGTGATGATGAACCTGTTGTAAATCTTAACCAGCTGCTCGCAAACGTCTGCTCAGCTACGGACATAGAGTCTACGATCAACTACACAGCGCAGCCACAGCCGCCTTTGTCCATAGAAGATTTTGAGTGGATAAAGGCTTTGTTGAGCTGAAGGCTTTGTCAAATTAAAGAGTATTGTCTAGAAGATAGAGTCCCACCAAGCTTTATTTCTAGGTTTGATGCGACAGCCGATGGATGTGTGCTGATCGTCTAGTTCAGCTTTCGTCTCAGTCAGTGTCTGATCAAAAATTGCTGGGGCGGCGCTGGGGGCGGCATTTTCGACTTGTGATCGCTCCAAAAACCGAGCACCACGAAAGTCAGCATCCCCTAGGTAGGCACCGTCAAAGTTTGCGCCTTCTAGATTGGCCCCTGTAAAACAAGCGTTCTCTAGATAAGCGCCGCGAAAGTCAGCCTGCCGTAGATCAGCATCTCGAAAATTCACCTCTTCTAAATTGGTTTGGGCTTCGCCTGGGCTAGAAAATTTGCTGCGATAGAGGTTAGCCCCCTGGAAGTAAGCTTGATATAAATTGGATTCACTAAAATTCGCCTCTTGCAAGCTGGCACCGTCTGGTAGATTGAGCCCGCTAAGCTGTACGCCAACTAGCTCAACTCCCGAGAGTAGTTCCCCTTGATCGTGCAAGAATTCTAGGGCTTCTCGTTTAGCCCCACCAAACTTGATATCGGAGGCTAGCACCTGCCATTTAGTCGTGATGATTTGCGATCGCTGCTCTCTAAATCCTGTAACTAGTTGAAAGGCGCTGACGATAATAGCTAACGATGCCAAGTTCTGAAAAATACTGACGATGGGCTCTAGTCGATGGGTCAGTCCATTAATCTTTTCGATGATGTCTGCGGTGTGTATGTCGGTGATGTACACCTCGAATAGACGCGCATAGTCTCCAACTGATAAACCATGCGATTTCTCGAAGGCGAGGGCTTTTTGGTGAAGTGCGATCGCTCGCTCAATTGGCTTTTTGACTGCGTAGATTTTCTGGAAATCATTCAACAGCTCGGTCTGCATCTCAGCAGAACTTCCTACAGAATGCTTATAGTCGGGCTCCATCGCGCTCTCCATAGCCGATAAAGTAGCTTGAGCTTAGAGTACTTGCTTTTGTCCTACTCATATCAAAAAAAGTCGGTAAGCGGTACTCGCTCAGCCTGCTGGTAACGCCTCACAGCATCAGGTGATTTGCTAATAGAGCAGTTGGTTGCAAGTCGAAGCGCTGTTAGCTCGCAAACAGCCATCTCGAATAGATTCTCGTCACTCATTTGCCAAGTCGAGTCGCCGTTGTCGCAGAAGTAGCCGAGTCCCAAACAGATTGAACGGTCGTTGGCTATCACGCTAGCATTCCCGCTTTCGTAGCGTTGAATGTGGCTGACAGCTACCGCCGGGCTATGAACATATATCTGCTGAGGAAATGGAGTTGTCGATTCGACCAGCAAGGGCACCACGATCAGGCTGCGATGCTGTAGTCGATTCGCCGCTGCTTGTATAAGGAATTCCGACGATGTCCGAGTACGCACAGCTAGCAATGATTGTTCTGCGCAGTCTGCGCTCAATCTCTCAGCACCTACCCCCCAAACTTTTTCAAAGTAGGATTTGAAGAAGATTTGATATAGATGCGTACCAAATCGTTCTATGAGCCATTCATCAGCGGTGACGGCCGTTCTCTGTAAGTTGAACTGAGTGTCGGACCATGCTTTGAGGTAGCTAAGTCCTGTCAGAATAACGTCAATGGGCCCGAGATGTTTGAGCGCATTGGTAACAGAAAAGGGGTAGGTGAAGAGGCGATCACGATAGTAAATATGCGATCTACGCTCCTTCGTAAGTTCTGCTCGCTCCCCGCATAAATCAACTGCTGAGATAGGTGGTTGAGAGACCGTCCGAGAAGTCATAGACCGCAAGCTCATCGTATATCACAACCCCTAATCAACAAGACCAGAGTATTGAAACAAGTAGCATACTCTTAAGGTGAAAGACGTAAGCTTTGTCCACAGCTCTCCGTAAAGGTCCAGTTCATAGACAAACTTTCACACGAAGCTTTACATCAATAGCGGCTGATATGACTAGAACTGGCCGGACAGAGCGGCTACACAGCGCTCGCAAATCGTCGGATCTTCGGCAGACTCGCCCACATGGGTCGAATAGTTCCAGCAGCGATCGCACTTTAGCCCCTCAGCGTCGACGACTGCGATCGCCATATCCTCGATCTCAGCGCTGTATCTAGCGCTCAGCAGCGCCTCGGCGCTATCGGCTAGTTCTACTTGAGACACCAGAAACAAATAGCGCAGTTCATCCACTTGGTTTGACTCTGCTGCCATACTTTCTGCTATGTTCATGCTCGCTAGCTGAGCCTTTAGCGCTCCATCGGCGACATACAGCTTTAGCTTCGCCTGCAAAGATGACCCAATTGCCTTATCCGAGCGGGCTTTTTCCAGCACTGTATTGACCTCGTCGCGAACTGTCCGCAGCGTTTCCCAGCGCTTCGCTAATTTAGGGTTTTGCCAGCTCTCTTTTACCTCTACCCAGCCAGATTCGAAGACGGATTCTGCGTCAGTGTCATACGGTATTGACTGCCAGATATCTTCGGCCATGTGAGAAAGGACAGGTGCGATCGCCTTTGCCAAACTCTCAATTGCTACGGCTAGCACCGTCTGACAGCTCCGTCTGCGAGCCGAATCCGCCGAGCTGATATACAGGCGGTCCTTCGCAATATCTAAATAGAAGTTCGAGAGATCCACTACGCAGAAATTCTGCACCGTTTGGAAAAACTGAAAGAACTGATATGACTCAAACGCCGCTTTTACATCTGCAAATACTTCCGTCATCCGGTGCAGCATGTATTGATCTAGTTCAGGCAGCTGATCGCAAGGCACCGCATCTTTTGCTGGGTCAAAATCATGCAGATTCCCCAGCAAAAAGCGCGCCGTATTGCGAATCTTGCGATAAACATCCGACATCTGCTTGACATTGCGCATACCCAAGCGCATGTCGCCTGAATAGTCGACCGACGACACCCACAAACGCAGCACGTCAGCGCCATATGGCGGCTCTTTCTTTTTGTTGTTGCCCCCTTCAATGATCACTTTCGGATCGACGCCGTTGCCCAGCGACTTACTCATCTTGCGACCATTTTCGTCAAGCACATAGCCATGAGTAAGTACCTGACGATACGGCGCATGGCCATTTGCCGCCACGCTAGTCAGCAGGCTCGACTGAAACCAGCCGCGATGTTGATCTGACCCTTCTAGATACATTTCGGCTGGATATTCCAAGCCTTCTCGCTGCCTGACTACAGAGGCCCAAGAAGAGCCAGAGTCAAACCACACGTCCATTGTGTCCATGCCTTTTACATAGGTCTTGCCATTGTTCTGATAAGACTTTGGCAGCAGCTCATTTACGTCCAGTTCCCACCAGGCATCGCCTCCTTTTTCTGCCACAATCGCCTGCACATGAGCGATTGTTTCCTGTGTCATCAGCGGTTCACCCGTTTCCTTGTCGTAGAATGCTGGAATTGGCATACCCCAGCTTCTCTGCCTAGAAATGCACCAGTCAGACCGCTCAGACACCATCGAAGTGATTCGATTTTTACCCTGCGCCGGAATCCACTGCACATCGTCAATCGCATCTAGCGCCTCACCGACAAAGCCCTTGACAGAGGCAAACCACTGCTCTGTAGCTCGGTAGATCACAGGCTTTTTCGTGCGCCAGTCATATGGATACTTGTGGTTGTATGGCTCGTGCTTTAGCAGCGCTTTTTCTTCAGTGAGTGCCTCGATCAGCACATCGTTTGCGGTCTTCAGTACGTTCAGTCCTTCAAAACTGCCAGCTTCAGCAGTGAAGTTACCCCGTTCATCTACCGGACAAAGAATGGGCAGACCTTCTCTTTGGCCCACGGTGAAGTCGTCTTGACCGTGACCAGGGGCAGTATGGACTAAGCCTGTACCCGATTCGGTCGTGATGTAGTCGCCACCCACTACGATTGGACTCACGCGATCAAAGACTTCATCTTTATTAGCCAGTGGATGGCGGTAGGTTGTGCCAGCTAGAGCCTCTCCCTTGATCTCGGCAACTACTTGTAAACCACGACCAAAGGTTTCGCCTAGCTTCTGCGCTAGCTCTTTGGCCACGATCAAATATTTGAACGGTTCACCCGATGCGCTTTCTACTACTGCGTAGGTCAGCTCAGCGTTTACGGCTACGGCTACATTCGCTGGAATGGTCCAAGGCGTCGTTGTCCAGATAGCAACACCCAAACTTTCCAGGTAAGGCGACAGAACGATCTCTGCCGATTCCGAAGCACTGACTACTGAAAATGCTAGATAGATACTTGGCGAGATGTGATCTTCTGGATACTCTAGTTCTGCTTCGGCTAGAGCTGTCTGAGACGAGGGGCTCCAATGGACAGAGCGCAATCCTCGGTAGATATAACCGTTCTCTACCATTTTGCTAAATACGCCTAGCTGCGCGGCTTCGTATTCGGGTAGCAGCGTCATGTAAGGATGATCCCAGTCGCCCCACACCCCGTATCGCTGGAAGCCTGTGCTTTGCTTTTCTATTGTTTCTAGGGCAAATGCTTTGGCGCGCGATCGCAGCTTAATCGGCGTCAGCTCGCGCCGCTCAGCAGACTTCAGCTTTTGCAAAACCTTCAGCTCAATCGGCAGGCCATGACAGTCCCAGCCCGGTACGTAGCGAACCTTGCGACCCTGCAGCATCTGATATTTGTTGACAATATCCTTGAGAATTTTGTTCAGCGCGTGCCCCATGTGCAGATCGCCATTGGCGTACGGTGGCCCATCGTGCAAAATGAACGGCTCGCCTGGATTGCTCTGCGCCAGCGTTTCGTAGATCTTTCTTTCTCTCCAGTAGGCTTGTAGCTCTGGTTCGCGCGTGACTGCGTTAGCCCGCATGCTGAAATCAGTCTGGGGCAATAGAACGGTTTCTTTGTAGCTTTTAGGTTCACTCACAGGGGGTCACGGTTATGCGGTGGGACTGGTTCGATCAGACTGCTGATGACAGATTAAGATATTCTGCCTTGAAGTTTGGTTCGCTTCAAGTCAATCAATCCAATTGCTGTCGTCGCCATTCGTGTCGACAGGTGGCGGCACTTCTCGGCGGGGAATGTCGATGACTGGCTTGGACGGCTTTGGCTTTGTCAGCGACTGAGCAACGTCCTTGACCCAGCCAATGACGATACCGGGCATCGCCAGAAGGGAAGGCTTTTTTCTTGCAAGCTGTTCTTTTGCGGGCTGTTCTTTTGCAAGCTGTCCTCTTACAGGCTGTTCTCTTACGGACTGTTCTCTTGCAGGTTTTCTTTGAGACTGGTTCAAGGTCGCTGTTTTAAGCTGCGCGGTAGTAGCTTGCGATCCAGCAGACTCTGGCTCATTGCCCCAGTCATCACTCCAGCTATCGCCCCAGTTATCACTCCGGTCATCCTCGTCGAATTCTGAAGTTTTGGCCTCTAGAGCATCGTCTGCTGAGATTTCCGATTGCGAGATTACAGATTCTGAGTCATCTGGCTTAACTGCTTCCATCTTAAGCGGTTCAGGTTCAGGTGCTTCGGATTCAGACGCTTTGTTCTTGTTCTCTGCGGACTGGTTCTCTGCGGACTGGAGACGGTCGGACTGACTAGTTTCGTTAGTTTGAACGGCGATGACTTCTGCGGTCGCAGAAGGTGGATCAATTGATAATTCTGCCTCCAAAACAGGTTCTTCTGACGCTTCTAGCGAAGATTTTGACACCTCTAACGGCATGCTTTCTAAGATGCCATCCTCAACAAATTCGTAGTCATACAGCGGTCGTTTACGAGGATCTGAGCCCTGGTTTAACCCTTGGCGCAGTCGCTTGGTAGTCGATCCAGTTAAAGGGCGATCTCTTAGCGTTGCAGGCCGTACCGTTTCGGCTGGTGCAATCCGCAGCTGATTTAGCTGACTTTTTGCCCAGTCACCCACCACCTCCGGCGTCAATACAACTGGCGTTTGCTGATAGACAGGCGTTTTCTCTCGGCGCATTGACAGTGTCTGCCAGCCTAGTCCTAATAGCAAAGCGACTGGCACTACTTGACCCAATAGCACCGCTGACGTCATCTGCTTGGCGCTAAACCATAGATCAGCCGCGTACACCAATCCCAATGCACTCCATACCCAATCTGAACGACGGTGCACTTCTGGGTACAAGAAAGCCACTACATAGAAGATAACGCTGCCAAACCCCAGCAGCACAGCCAAAACATTTGCGAGCATCGCCAATCGCTTACGAACCCTCACTATTGTGTCGGATCGAGGTCAATTTAACACTCAAAAGTTTAGATAAAGAGCGCAATCCGGCGACTGAGTGCAGTCGAAGTCATACTGCGCCAGAGTCTTTGCTAAAGAGTACCATCACCGTTTTAACAATCAGCTGGGTGTCGTATATCAGGCTCCATTTCTGCTGATACTGCAGGTCTAGGCGAATGACGTCTTCAAACTTAGTAACTGTAGAGCGACCGTTGACTTGCCATTCGCCTGTCATACCCGGTTTGACGTTCAGCCGCTGCCACTGGGAGATCTCGTACTGCTCAATCTCGTCTGGTGTCGGCGGGCGCGTTCCGACTAGGCTCATGTCACCTTTTAGGACATTCCAAAACTGAGGAAATTCATCTAGGCTTGTACGGCGCAAGAATTTGCCAATCTTTGTCACTCGGGGGTCGTTGTCATTCTTGAACAGCGGTCCTTCGACTTTGTTTGCGACTTCGCGCTTGCGAGCCTCGGCATCTGTCACCATTGAACGGAATTTCCAGATTTTGAAGCGTTTACCCATCCAGGAGCAGCGGATCTGGCTAAAGAAGATAGGGCCACCATCGTCTAGCTTGATGATGATACCAATGACAATATATAGAACGGCGGTAATCGCCAAACCCACGAGTGCTCCTACAACATCCATCGCTCGCTTCGCTTTTGATCGCACAGAAGGATGTGTTTCAGGTCTATTTTCTAGTGCGTTCTGCATCTGAGACGGGCGAACGGCCTGCAGCTCGCTGGCAGTGGAATTGCCTGGCACGGCTTCTTCGATAGAAAAGACTTTATTCAGCTCAGTCAATGATAGTGCCATCATCATCTGTGGCCCCACGTTGATTAGGTGGAGCCGGGCCGATTTTGTCTGACAAAGCTTGTGGCAAATCACCAGCGCGCCGATGCCGCTGCTGTCTATGAACTGGGTCTCTGCGCAGTCGAGCACGATCTCTTTCAAGTTTGGCTTTTGCTCGAATGCTTCTTGACAGCTTCGTTTAAAAGCAACAGCTTCAACGACAGTAAAGACCTCGGTAAGATGGATCGTGCCCATTAATTCGGAGACGGCGGCATCAAAACTGGCCTGACTAGAAGCGGTCGTGGTGCTGTCCTGGCGGGTCATCATAGGAGATTACGAGAAGTTACAGCGGCCAAGGCTTAGATTTTAATAAAGCGAAATCTAAGAAAACTAAAGACGAGCACACATCCATAGCTTCCGGGAGGGAAACGGCCTCTGTCAATGTCGATTTCGCGTAGATTTTTATCTGATTAGAATGCATTGAGCATAGCTTGGAGCACTTTTGTCAGTAGACTCTACAAGCTGACTTTTTAAAATCTGCATAAATCGAGTAGACATTTATCTTTATTAGGTGAATCTATTGACAAAATATTTTTTTGTGCAAGTAGTTCTGTTTGGGACGAATGCGGATAGTGTGATCGCCAACTGTCGAGCTAAAGCCAACTGTCGAGCTAGATATGCTCGATGCCGATGTTACCCAAGGACTGGTGGTATTGACTTAGCGATCGCTGATAGCAGCAGCGACGCTGTTAGGGCCCAGTAAGGCCACTCATAGCGAGGCCACAAACTTTTTGGTAGAAGGCTTTTTGGTAGAAGGCGAGGCAGCCGAAGTGCAGTTTAGCCAGTTGAGCAGAGAGACAGAAGCAGCTAAAAGGAAACTCCTCAGTCTATTATCGAGTCTCATTCAATCTCTATGGAGGGCGGACAGGCAACTCTACTAGCATCGGATGCCAATCCGCATTCGACCCATTCGCCTCTATGTTCTTCGAACTCTGGGATTTCAATACATTATCTATACCCGACTAAATAAGTCGGGTATATTTGCGGGCCTAATAATCGTCGTGCTACTATCAGTCCACTTCGGTAAGGACAGGGTTGTAGACCTGTTTTAGACCACTGCGCTCTCACTACAGGAAACACACCATGACACAGGCTATTGATCGTCTCGTCGGATCACAAGAATTCTCTACAGGGCTCTCTACTACAGGGCTTTCTAATAGAACGTTTACGACACTTCAGTGTAAGGAGTGCGGAGAGCAGTATGACCTAGGTGCCAAGCATGTCTGCGAGGATGTTTGCTTTGGTCCGCTAGAAATTGCCTACGACTATGAGGCTATCAAGAACCAGGTTTCTAGAGAAATTATCGAAGCTGGCCCCTATTCTATTTGGCGCTATAAGGCGTTTCTGCCTGTGGAAACCGATACGCCTATCGATGTCGGGACTGGTATGACTCCACTGGTAAAGGCTAACCGTCTGGCACGTCAGCTAGGTCTCAAAGAGCTTTATATTAAGAACGATGCGGTTAATATGCCCACGCTTAGTTTCAAGGACCGGGTGGTTTCGGTGGCATTAACCCGGGCCAAGGAGCTGGGATTTACGACTGTTTCTTGTGCAAGTACTGGGAACTTGGCTAACTCTACGGCTGCGATCGCGGCCCATGCTGGTCTAGATTGCTGCGTTTTCATTCCCGCTGACCTAGAAGCAGGTAAGATCCTTGGCACCTTGATTTATGATCCTACGCTCATGGCTGTTAAAGGCAACTACGACCAGGTCAATCGCCTCTGCTCTGAAGTTGCTAACACCCACGGTTGGGGCTTCGTGAATATTAATCTACGTCCTTATTATTCTGAGGGTTCTAAGACTCTCGGCTTTGAAGTTGCCGAACAGCTAGGTTGGGAACTGCCCGACCATATTGTTGCGCCTCTAGCTTCTGGTTCTTTGTTCACCAAGATTTATAAGGGCTTTCAGGAGTTCGTCAAAACTGATCTGGTCGAAGCCAAGGATGTTCGCTTCAGCGGCGCACAGGCAGAAGGCTGCTCACCTATCTCTCAAGCCTTCAAAGAAGGTCGTGATTTTATTACTCCGGTCAAGCCCAACACTATTGCTAAGTCGATTGCCATTGGTAATCCTGCTGATGGCATGTACGCTCTTGATGTGGCTCGTAAAACTAAAGGCAATATTGAAGATGTGACTGACGAAGAGATCATCGCAGGTATGAAGCTGCTGGCTGAGACTGAAGGCATCTTTACTGAAACGGCAGGTGGTACCACCATTGCCGTACTGAAGAAGCTAGTCGAAGCGGGCAAAATTAACCCTGATGAAAGGACTGTTGTCTTTATTACTGGCAATGGTCTAAAGACGCAGGAAGCTGTTCATGGCTACATCGGTGAGCCGCATACTATTGAGCCTAAGCTAGATAGCTTCGAGAGAGCTTGGGAGCGAGCTAGCACTTTGAATCGCTTGGAGTGGCAACAAACTCAGGTTTAGGTTTCCTTTTTCCTCCAGATCCTCTACAGAGATAGCTACGTGCAAAGACAGCTAAGTTTTGATACTGCAACTAGGCTTGCCTCTAAAGATATGCTCTGGCTGTAGAGAGCTACTTAGCCTCCGGTCAGAGCAGTTTTGATTCAATAAACCACGTCAGATACAACTCAAAAACATGTCGGTAAAAGTTCTCATTCCTACCCCCTTACAGAAGTTTACAAAAGACGAAGCTGCTGTCGAATGTGATGGTGGCAATATTGCTGAGCTGATGGATACATTAGAAGCGAAGTTTCCTGGTATCAAGAAGCGTCTATGTGACGATAATGGTGAGCTGCGTCGATTTGTAAATTTCTACGTAAACAGCGAAGACATTCGGTTTTTGGATAATAAAGAAACTGTCCTAAAAGACGGCGATGAGGTCAGCATCGTTCCGGCAGTAGCAGGTGGTTGACCTTTCTATGAATTTTTGGTGAAGCGCGTATTGACTTATGTGTAAGTTAACGTGTAGACAGTTACGTAAGAGTACATACGGGCAGTGAAGTTCAAAACATCTCGTTAGAATCAGAGAGATGGATTTGTTTGGCGATCGCTGTGAATGATTCTCAAGCTATTACGCACGTGATTGAGCGATTGAGCCTAGGCGCTAGGCCGGGTGATCGCGCTGAGGTCGAACGCATTGGCGTCTCTTCTTACATTCGTGAGCAGCTCAATCCTGACTCGTCGGCTGAACCAGCCTCGCTGAAGCGGAGACTCAATCAGCTACCTAGCCTTAGCCTATCGCCTGCCGAGCTATTTAAGCAGAATGCACCGCCAAGAAGACCTTCGAGGGCAGAGCGTAGTGAAGCCAAACGCCGCCGCGTACAAGTCTCTAAAGAGGCAATACAGGCGCGGATACTGCGGGCATTAGAAAGTCCCAATCAGCTACAAGAGGTGATGGTGGACTTTTGGTTCAATCACTTCAATGTCTACATGCCAAAGGGCATGGTCCGCATGTGGGTCGGCTCGTATGAGCAAATGGCTATTCGCCCTCATACCTTTGGCAAGTTCCGCAATCTATTAGGTGCAACGGCTAAGCATCCAGCCATGCAGCTCTATTTAGACAACTGGATGAATATCGCGCCGAATAGTAGGCATGGAAGAGGGTCTGACAAAACGCTTAACGAGAACTACGCTCGCGAATTGCTAGAACTGCATACGCTAGGTGTCGATGGTGGCTATACTCAAGCAGACGTTGAGAGTCTGACTCGCATTTTTACGGGCTGGGATCTAGCGCGTCGTTTGAACAGTCCAGAAAATAACGGTTTTCGCTTTGAACCTGGTCGTCACGATCCGACGGATAAAGTGTTTTTGGGACAACGGATTGTTGGTGGCGGGGTCGAAGAGGGCGAAAAGGCATTAGATATACTGGCAAGCCATCCGGCGACTGCTCGTCATATCAGCTATAAGCTTGCTCAGTATTTTGTAGCGGATGCGCCTCCAGAAGCGCTGGTCAATCGACTTGCCGAGCGCTTTCTATCGAGCGACGGCGATATTCGAGCTGTGTTGACAATGCTGTTTGATAGCGATGAGTTTTGGTCGCTAAATCACTATCAAAATAAGTTTAAGACACCTTATCAATATCTGTTTTCGACGGTGCGGGCAATTGGATTAGCGTCACCTGCTAACGAGATTTTGCAGCGGCTAGAAGGGACACTCGATCAGCTAAGTATGCCGCTGTACCAGTGTCGTCCGCCTGATGGCTATGCCCAAGTAGAGTCCGCCTGGCTGAATGCTGATGCAATGATGCGACGCACTAGCTTCTCTGCGGCTATTTACAGGCTGAAAGCACAAGACCGACCGGGCGCGGCTGATTTGCTGGCTACTCTAGGAGACCAGTTTTCTGACCAGACGCTTGATGTCTTGAATGGTTCGCCTGCTCAGCTGCAGCCAACTTTAATTCTGGGTAGTCCAGAAATGATGTATCGCTAAGAGTCTTAGGATTGTTATGAGACGACGTCAATTACTTAAACATACGGCCCTTTTTGGCGCATCGAGCCTGGTAGCACTAGGGACTCATGGGTGGGCCTGGCGCGGTGAGGCTTTGGCTAGCAGCGCGAGAGCACCTCGACTAGTGGTGGTCATGCTCAGAGGCGGTGTGGATGGACTCAATGTGGTGGTTCCATTTCAAGAGTCTGACTACTATGAGGCGCGGCCAACGATTGCGATCGCCCGTCCTAGAGAAAATGGTGGTGTGCTCGACCTAGATGGTCAGTTCGGACTGCACCCTGAGCTATTGCCGTTAATGACAGAATGGCAGAATGGAAATCTAGCGTTTGTCCATGCGTCAGGTTCGCCTGCTCTATCTAGGTCGCACTTCCAAGCACAAGACTACCTAGAAAATGGCACTCCAGGTGAAACCTCTACATCTACTGGCTGGCTAAACAGACTGCTATCTTTTTTGCCGGACAGTACTTCAACCACTGCTCTCAATGTCAGTTCTGGCGGTACGCTACCGCTCATTTTATCGGGTCCAGAACCTGTCGCTAATTTGAGACTTAGTGGTGGTGGCTCTCCTTCGTTGGCGA
>JBCCOH010000082.1:0-23282 GCA_039111275.1 Cyanobacteria bacterium P01_D01_bin.1
ATGCTGCGCTGCTGTGAGCTAGCGAGGCGAGCAGCTGGCCACACTGCTCCTAATCCACTTGTTGGCGCGCTCATCACTCAGAACAACACAATTGTAGGAGAAGGGTTTCATCCGAAAGCAGGTGAACCCCATGCGGAGGTCTTCGCGCTAAGAGCGGCAGGCGATCGCGCCCAAAATGCAACCATCTACGTCAACCTAGAACCCTGCAATCACACTGGGCGCACCCCGCCCTGTAGTGACGCCATCATCGCCGCCGGGATCAAGCGGGTTGTCATCGGCATGCGCGATCCAAATCCCAAAGCCAAAGGCGGCATCGCAAAGCTACGTAAAGCCGGTATCGAAGTGATCGTCGGTATCGAAGAAGAACAGTGCCGCCAGCTCAACGAGGCATTTATCCATCGCGTTACTCATCATCAGCCCTTTGGCATTTTGAAGTATGCAATGACGCTAGACGGCAAGATTGCCACCACCACTGGCCACAGCGCCTGGATCAGCGGTCCTCAGTCTCGTCAGCAGGTCCATCAGCTGCGCAGTCGGTGCGATGCGGTCATCGTCGGCGGTAACACCGTCCGCAAAGATAACCCCAATTTGACGAGTCATGGAGAAGGCGATCGCAACCCCTTACGAGTGGTCATGAGTCGCCAGCTAGAGCTACCAACCGTCGCCAACCTCTGGAATGTAGAAGCAGCCAACACCCTAGTCTTCACCCAAACAGATGCAAACCCAGAGACAAAAGCGGCCTTGGTCCGTCAAGGCGTTGAGATTGAAATGATGGCAAGCCTAACGCCCGCAGCCGTCATGAACGCGCTATATCAGCGAGGCGCGATGAGCGTGCTATGGGAATGTGGAGGAACGTTAGCCGCCGAGGCGATCGCCGCAGGCACAGTCCAAAAAGTCTGGGCCTTCATCGCCCCCAAGCTAATCGGTGGCAGCAGCGCCCCCTCACCTATCGGCGATCTGCACCTAATCAAGATGACCGATGCCATCAGCCTAGAATCAGCGTCTATCAAACCCATAGGCCATGACTTCCTCCTAACCGGCTACCTGCCGCGCTAGAGACTTTATTGGTCAGGAAGACGCTGGTAAATAACGACCATTCCGTAGTATAGCCATCATGCCGAGCGAGAAAACGCGCTTTCCAAATAGCAGCGCCGCTTGATCCCTTCTAGCTGGGCTCGAAAATTTTCTCTAGTCGTGAATCCTTCTATGCGCTGAATCACTCTGCCGTTTTCTATGTAGAGTACGGTCGGCAGGGCAGTGAGCTGATAGCGGTTGGCCAAGCGAAAATTCTGGTCAGCGTTGATGTCTGTTATCTGAATCGGACCGGGCCACTCCGTCCGAAAGCTATCCAAAATCGGCGGAATTAGTCGACAAATGCCACACCAGGGGGCACTGAAATGAACAAGCACTGGAACTGAAGAGGCTAAAACTTCACGGCTGAAATTCTCATCAGTGACCATAGTCATCATAGGAGGGCTCTATTATCTCTAATTTTTTTGCGCATTACTGAGGTAACAAAAGCAATGGAGACTTCCCGAAAGCCATGCTACCAACCGCGCTTCCGCTATCAGGAAGAGTGGGGATCAGCTTTTATATAGTATATGGTTTTATATGGTTTTTCCACGATTAGCTACTTTTCCTTGCAGAAAAAGTATATTTACTCGGATACAGGCTATACAAGAAAACCACCAACCGCGATCGCTACGATTGCGCCAATTGCCGTGTTAATGATATTGACCAAATCGTGAGTGAGCCAATCGAAGCTGTCCTCGATGGTAGCGCCAATCAGACTCTCGATAGTGGTAGCGACAAAGGCAGCGATCGCACAAACCAGTACGCTTACTGGTCCAATCAGCCCGCTAGCATAGGCCACAGCAGCAAGCGCTAGCGAACCAAAAACGCCAGCCAATGTACCCTCTAAGCTAACTGCACCTTCTGTACCTCTGGGCACTGGTGAGAGTGTCGTAATCAAAAAAGTCCTCTTCCCATAGGCTTTGCCAATTTCGGTCGCAGTGGTATCTGATAACTTGGTGCTCAGCGATGCGACAAACCCTAGGGCTAACAGCGTCTGCCAATCTGGAAACGTGATCGCCAGCAGTCCACAGAGCGCACCTGCGAGGGCCGAGCCCCAGACGTTTCCCGGTCCTCGCACGCCGCCTCTGGCTTCAGCAATGCCCAGGGCTTCTTTTTCAGCCATCCCGACTTTGGTGACCGCTGAGCCGACAAAGAAGTAAAACAAAACGGTAGCATAGCCCTGCCAACCAAACGCTACCCAGACGATCACGCCTAGAATCCATGCGTTGCCGTAGCCTGCGGGTGTTAGCAACTTCTTGGGTAAGAGAAAGGCGATCGCGATTAGAACAGTGTTGAGCAGTGTTCCTGCTAGCCACGGATTATTCAGCCACAGATAATCTAGCTGCATAGACTCGCCTATTAGTTCTGGGTGACACTTTCTGACTGAGAATAGCGACCGTTGCTTCCTCTATACCAGGTACCATCGCGCGCGCCAGCAGACAAAATGTTCGAGATTCGATTACGCGCTTTCAGATAGTACATCTTTGGCATGCTCTCTTTGAATATAGAAGACATGACGTCTACAATCTTGAAGATCTCAGCAGGCTGCGATCTAAGAACGCTGCTGACAGCTTCGGGTAGTGCTAAATTTTTATACTGGGTCTGAACATACTTCTGCCAGACAGCAGCCCTGCCATCCTTCTTCTTCTTTTTCGTCGAGCTATCTGTTTGCTTAGGCTTGCGACCTGGTTTTGCCTTAGCCGTAGATTGAGCCTTGACAGCTTTTGCTTTTGCCGGAGTGGAGGCTGTTTCATCTCTAGAAGCGTCGGCTTCCTTACTAGAGGGCCTCTGTTTACCACTCTTGGCACCATTATCCGTGCTGTTGCTTCCGCTAGATTTTTTGGCGCTAGTGTCGCTGAGGCTATCATTACTAAACATATCAATGACAGACAATAGCTCTTTGCGCTTGATCTGTAGCTGACTTAGCTGAGCTTCTAGCTGCTCGATTTGTTCAGTAAGATCCGATTCAACAGTGACAAGTTGAGAAAGGACGGGATCGCTCATGATTAAAAAGTCCTCGTATGTTTTGGATTCCTCATCTTCGATTGGGTTGAACAGATGGTATCAATGCGCATAAGACGTAGCCTTCTTTGAATATTCCTTTGAATATGGATAGCCTAGGCCAATGCACTACAAGTCACTTTGTCTACTGTCACTGTTATAAGTTCCACGCCAGAGCCTATAGAAATAGAGCTCACAGATAGGATTCTCAGACCAGTGATAGCGATTAAAGCAGAGCAACTAACGCTTTAAAGTGACTAACTTTGGGAGTAGTGACTAACGCTATAGATATCTGTGCTTTTCAAACAGAGGATTTATACAAAGTGAGTGTAGCGCCTTCTGTCCCCGTTACTTACCTGATTGAAGAATCTTGTAACGAATGGGCGCTGATCTTGACACTCCCTTTACCCAGAAGGACCAATGAGGTCGCTAGGCTATCTACCGACAGCGAATCGGCAGCGAATCGGCAGCGAATCGGTAGAGAACCGGCAGAGAATTTACCGAAAGACGATCGTCTTATTCTTGTGCAGCATCACTCTATCTTCTATGTGATAGCGCAGCCCTCTAGCTAAGACTGTCTTTTCGATATCTTTGCCGCAGCGGGCTAGGTCTTTGGGTGAGTCTGAATGGTCAATGCGCAACACATCTTGATCAATAATCGGACCACAGTCCAAATCTTCAGTGACGTAGTGGCAGGTCGCGCCAATTAGCTTGACGCCGCGAGCATAAGCCTGGTGATAGGGTCTTGCGCCGATAAAAGAAGGAAGAAACGAATGGTGAATATTGATAATCTTGCCTGCATAGCGATCGCACATCTCCCGGGGCAAAATTTGCATGTACCGGGCTAGCACCATCACCTCGCCTCCGACTGACTCAAAGCAAGACATCATCCGCTCGCAGGCCGCCGCCTTTGTCTCTGGCGTAACCGGCACATAGAAATAGGGAATATCGTGCCATTCGACCAATCCTCTGAACACCTCGTGATTAGAGATCACACAGGCAATCTCGATCTCTAGCTCTTGTGACTTCCAGCGTGATATCAGATCATACAAGCAGTGCCCCCCCTTAGACACAAAGAGCACTACCTTTGTTTTCCTCGTTGAGTCTCTGATTTTCCAGTCCATTTTAAACTGAGAGGCAATGGGCTCGAACCGACGGCGCAACTCCTCAATAGGAAAATCGAGCGAATCTGCCAGAATCTCCTGGCGAGTAAAAAAGCGATGCTCTAGCTGGTCAGAATGGTGATGAGCCTCACTGATCCAACCATCGTTATTAGCGATTAGGGTGCTGACTGCTGCAACAATGCCTACCCGGTCAGGGCAAGAGAGGGTAAGGATATAGCGAGAGGGAGAAGACATAAGTAACTAGTAATTTGAGCCCAAACTACTATAGATTCTAGCGGTGCAGTTTTTGTCTGCATGCATTTCAAGCTCCCTTTCAAGCGTCATTTCTAGAGATGTTATGTCATTAAACTGGCTATCGGTTCGTCGGTTTATCTACCTACTGTTTGCACCCGCCGCCACAGGATTAATCTGGCGCGTGATCTACAGCGAAACGCTGGCGCAACAGCTGCTGGCACTAGCTCTAGCACTGTTTTGTGTAGAGCTAGCGATCATGGCAAAAGTAGATTTAGACAATATTGCGATAGTCAAAGAAGAGGAAGATACGAGGCTTGATCGGTTCTTTCTCGTTGTTATTAGTACTATTGTTCTAGAAGTGTTCGGCTTTTACACGGCGCTGCTCTCTCTTCCCGTGGGTGCATTAGTGGTTGTCTTTAGCCAGCTGTGGTTCAATCTGCTAGCAGGACTACAGCTACATCCTGGGCGATCGCCTGCTGTTGTCTCTTTTGGCCTTTCTAAACGCTTTTCTGTTTTGTTGGCCAACGCCGCAGGGTTGTTTTTACTGAGCTTATGGTTTATACCGACGCTATCTTCAGCGCTATCTTGGGAGCTAGCACCGAGCTTTGTTATTCAGCTGCGCAGATGCTTGAGCGGTGGGCTGTTAGCGTTGGTTGTCCTCTTCCTTCTAGTCAAATATGTGATTCTAGGTGTGCTGTCGATCACAAGAGAACACCAGAAGTAGCTCTAAAACCGATGATTTGATCGTAATCTCCCGCAAAAAGTCAAAAAAAGTCAGGAAAATTCTTGTTCAAGAAGAAGAAAGTGATTAAATAGTGTTATTCTTCTGGGAAGTTGGCATTTGTCTAAAATCTTTCAGGCTGGATTTATTCTCTGTAGACGTCTTTTGCAATTATTCCATACGTGTCTCTAGCATCGTACCTCTAGCGTCATACCTTTGGGAAAAGTACCTATAGTAGGTACTCTAGCAATACTACCGAGACTATCATCTGCTTGAGAGATCGCTCTTAGACATCTGTTTTATGCTCATTTGCTGATTCTTTGTGTTCATTTGCTGCTTCGCAGTAAATACAGTTTTTCTGGGAATACCCTGTTTGAAGACTGTTTAGATGTCGTTCTGCTCGCTTGTAGTTCCGCTTGCTTGCAGACGTTTGTGCACGAAGATGACCTGCCCAAAAAGATTCTTCTAGAAGACTGGCCACTGCCTGTTAGGGACTTTTGGCTCTTGTCGTAGTTTTAGACATCGTCTTGGGCATAGTCTTGGAATGTAGTTGGGCATAGTCTTTGAAGGCAGACTTCGTGCCTGTTCTCACGCTTGTTCTCATCCTAGCTTTTCATTTTTCCAAACCCATTTCCTCAATTTTTTGTATCGATCTTAAGGAGAAAATTTTGTATGTCTACAACTGTTTTACCACAGCTTTTAGAGGTGGATTCTGAACTGTCTGCTCAAGCGACTGTTCTAGAAGCTAAGCTAAACGAGCTACAGAAGAAGCGTAGAGGTATTCAAACCGTCATTTCTATGTTTGACTCAGGGCTTGATTCAGAGCTTAATTCAGCGCCTGAGTCGAATGAAACGCCCGCAGCTAAGCCTACGGCTGTCATGCAAGCACCGACGACAACCAAAACAGCGACAAGAAAGACAGCAACAGGCGTCAAAACAACTGGCAAACGGACAGCAGCCAAGCGTAAAGTAGCCAAGCCAGCAGCGGACAAATCAGCAGTCCAGTCATCCCCAAAGAAGTCAGCAAAGACTACAGCGACTCGCTCTACTAAAGCCAAAGCGGCAACAGGAGCAGCTGCGAAGGCAGTGAGTAAGAAAACAAAAACAAAATCCACTAGAACGGCAGCTGCTAAGCGCAGCGGCAGAAAAGCTGACTGGCAGCGCTATGTCCAAAGAACCTATAAGAAGTCACCACTTCCTGACGTGATCGTCGGTGTATTGCAAGCGCAGCCAGATAATGTCTTTAAAATTGCAGATGTAATGGACGTAGTTTTCAAAGAAGACATGCCCAAGGGCCACTTCTTGAAAGCGCGTAATCGAATCTCTAATATCCTATCGGCTGGCGCTCGAGATGGCGTCTGGCATCGTGGGCGGGGCGGCACGTATAGCATGTCAGAGAAGGCTATCAAAGCTAGCTAGAAGGTTCTACTTAGCTACGATTTTATGAATATGCCTGTTGCTTGGTCTAGCAACAGGCATTTTGTTTGAGCGATCGCTAAAGCAATTCTTCGGCAATATATTCTCTGGCGATGTATTCTCTGGCGATATATTTGAGGGGAACTCTCGCGCCTGTGATGAGCGGCTTACTCAGCGAGAGAGTCATGGTGTCTTCAGTGACTTCATATATCCAGCGTTCGTTTGGGCATGTTTGAGAGGTTAAGTTAGGTAGGTAGGTAGGCCAGGTTCCATGCTCTGCTCGCTGTTGCTTGGCGATGAGGACATGCTCGGAGAGTTCTAGGGCAAGAGCGCGATCGCCCGCATTTTTCCATCGCCTGGCAATCGCTGTAGAAGAGAACGCTGTTTCTGCCTTGCCTCTATCCACCTGTAGCTCTCTTAGCTTTTTTTCTACGACGACCTGAGACTGGGAACAGATGTCTGTTGTTGCGAGCAAGTCGAGCGCTGCATCGGTGGTGATAGCAGCCTTGGTTGCTTCGAGCCTGAAGTATGAGCGCATAGAAAACCAACCAGAGAAACCGCCAGAAAAACCGCCAGAGAGAGCACTAGAGAGAGCGCTAGAAAGAGTCTCTGATGGTCGATGGACCGAGCTAATGCTCTGCGAGACTTTGTACTTTAGCCAGTTTTCGAACTGTAGCCCAGTTAGGATTGACTGCTGAGGGGACTGTGAAGCAAGACGGCTCTGCCAGCGGCTAGGGATCGCCTCGAAGTGACGTAGAAGACTAGCCTGCTGAGTCACGATGATAGAAGACAAAATTTGCGAGACTAGGTCAGGGCGCTGTGCGATCGCCTGATTCAGCCGCCAGGATGCCTCCATTGCCGACAGCATCTGCGCACTTTGGCCTTGATGATGATAGTCGATAGCAGAAAGCAGTATCAGCTTTTGTAGATAGAAGATGTTGAAAAATCCAGGCGACGGATAATTGGGATCGAACATCTTCTCCAAAGTCATTTCCCACTGAGGGTAGCTGCTCTCTAGAATTAGCTGCTCAGCCTTGTCTAGCCTGTCTTTGTAAACGCTGAGGTAGGCAGCCAAATCTGCTGGGAGGGGCTCTATCGGCCTAGAAACTAGAGCAGTCTGCGTCTGCAGAAAACGAGTCAGCGACTGGTCAATGGTTCTAAAATCAGCTGCTGCCGCTTGGTCGATAATGACTGATTCTAGATAGCGAGCATTTGGACTAAATCCCAGTGCTGCGCCCAAGCGGTCTATCTGCTGCGCAGAATCATTGACCGAGGTGGCCGAAAACTGAGCAAAGAAGGTTTGCGCTTGAGCGTCTGCTGCGGCCTGCTGCTCTCTAGCCTGAGCGCTCATCCAAAACAGAACCAGCCAGGGAGCACACAGCAGACACAGCAGCGTTACTGATAGCAGCGAGCGTGAGTGATTGAGCCGCCGCTCGGGCTTTGCAATCAGTTTCTCGATCAGTTTCAAGTCTTTGCTCTACAGTCTTCGCTCTACAGTCTTTGCTCTACAGTCTTTGCTCTACAGCTTTGGCCTTACAGCTTTAGCTGCTTCTTAACCAAAAAACAGTGCCCCTAGCCTTCCCAAAAATTAGAAGACCAGAGGCACTGCCTATCGAAAGCATTGCGAAAAGTATTATGAAAAGCACTACGACAAGCACAGTGAAAGGCACTGTAAATAAAACTGTGAATAGAGTGGTGTGATAGCTTATGTTCTAGGTCTAGCCTTGTTTACCTTTAGTGTTCTACCCATCCACTCAGCGCCATCTAAGGCGGCGATCGCGGCTTCTTCTTCCGCATCGCTAGACATCTCTACAAATGCAAAGCCTCGAACCCGGCCAGTTTCACGGTCGGTCGGTACCTTTACAGACTTGACAGAACCGTATTCTACAAAGACCTCGTTGATATCATCTCGGGTAGCATCGAACGACAGATTTCCAACGTAAATTGACATAAGGCGTCTCTAGACTACTTCTAGAGTATGGATTACAAAGCTTCAGCAAAAGCGCTATTCTAGAGTGTTGACTAGAGATATCCTTTCCGCTGGTTAGCTGCACCATGCAAATACGGTGTTAGCATACTCCAGATTTACTTGTATATTGCCTATTTTGGCTGTAGTCCCCATTACAAAACGGCAATCCTTTCAAAGAGATTATGCAAGTGAATGGCCTAACACGACCAAATTAGTGAGGTTCTATGAGCACTATTTTTCATTTATCTTTTCCAATTGAGAGTATCTCGCAGACTAGACGCTTTTATGTGGAAGGTCTAGGCTGCGAGGTCGGTAGAGAAAGCAAAGGGTCGATGATTCTGAATTTGGGGGGACACCAGCTTGTAGCCCACGTTGTCACAGAGCCAATGGCAGCGCAAAAAGGAATTTATCCTAGGCATTTTGGTCTAACTTTTGAGACAGAAGAAGAATGGGAGATGACTTTGACTAGGGCAAAAGAAAAAGAACTCACCTTTCATCAACAGCCCAAACATCGATTTAGAGGTGAGCGAATCGAGCATCGCACTTTCTTCTTGGAAGATCCGTTTCACAATCTGCTGGAGTTCAAATACTACGTCTATCCCAGTGCGGTGTTCGGAGAACATCAGTATTCGCAGGTAGGAGATAGAGGAGAAGGAGGAAGGTAGAAGGATGAAAGCGGAAGGAGATAGAGCTTTGCTCTGCTCGTTCGCCCTTGGCGTTCTCGAAGAGTAGAGTGGGCTGAAGGCGATTTAGGAGAGGGCTTGGGCGATCGCAGCTAGCCCTTTGGGGTCCCGAATCATTTGGTTGTGACTAGGGATTAGTAGTCGCTGTTCTTGTCCGATTTGTAGCAAAGAACTCCATGGTGGCAATATCAACAGATCGAAAGGCGTCCAAAAAGAAAAGAACTGTAGCGTCTTTAGGCAATCTTTGTTTTGGTTGAGCGCTTGAATGAAACGGCTGTTTGGGCACATCTGACGGACACCAGGGCGATCGCTGCCTAGCGCCAAAAGCGTTCCTTGATGCGGCGTAGAAACAGTGACGAACTTGTTGACTCGGCCTAGTCCCCCTAGCTGCTGTACGTAGTAGCGGCTGACCAAGCCTCCCATGCTAAATCCCAACAGATTGAATCGCTGATGTGGCAACAGTTTGCTATCGATGAAACTAGCCAGCTGGTGCGAGAGAGCCTCTAGCGGAGCATCGCCATTGTTCGGACTCATACTCAGCGCGTAGACCGTATGCCCATTCGCTTCTAGGTACGCTTTGAGTACCGTGAAAATTTCGGCTCTATTCCAGATACCGTGAACCAACACAATCGGGAGATTAGAGGAAACATCTGTAGAACTAACCGTCTCAATACCAGTAGACACTAACTTTCTTCCTGATCTCGATCTTCCCAGCGAAACAAGAACACCATCAGCGCGACAACGCCAATCTGTAAAGCAAGATTTGGCAAGGTTTCAGCAACCTCTCGGCCTGCTAGAATTTTGGTGAAGAAAATAAATCCACCGACTGCCCCGGAAGCGCCTAGAGATGCGTAGATAAACTTCCTAAAGCCCTTGTAAGGTGCTTGAGACTCTGCGACTAGCCGATCGTAGCGCTCTTGACTCATACCCTTCGGCGGCGTTTTTCTAGGAATATCTCGACTATCTTTAGTCTTCTGTTTTCGGGTAGATTTCTGGGTAGAGGAGACCTTTTTGCTAGATTTTCGGTCTTTACTGGCCATGGCGATATAGTCTTTTGTCTATCTAGTTTCCTATATTGTGACAGGTCTTGTAACGTTGGGCACTGGCTGCATGCTGCGCTGTCGGTAGGGTGTGGCTAGTTCGGGCCTACCGACTTCGATTAGGGCACTGTCTCTAATCCGACAAGAATCACATCGGCCGCAGGGAAGCGCTTCGCCGCTGTAGCAAGACCAGGTCTTTTCAATAGGAACATTTAGCTTTAAGGCCCTGCGGACAATATCGACTTTAGAGTCTAGGACCAGCGGTGCAACCAGCTTAGGAGCGCGGCCTTCGAGCCCGGCTTTAGAAGATAGAGCGGCTAGCCGTTGGAACGCGGCGAGGTAGTCGGGGCGACAGTCTGGATAGCCGGAGTAGTCGACAGCGTTGATGCCTAGATAGATGGCCGCTGCGCCTTTAGCCTCGGCTAGGGATAGGGCGATCGCAATAAAAACGGTATTACGCCCCGGTACATAAGTCGACGGAATCTCCTTACTCTCTAGATCCTTGCCGTCAGTCGGCAGCGCCATCGTCCGATCGGTCAAAGAAGAGCCACCCCATTGAGCTAGGTTGATCTCGATCACCTGATGTTCTGCAATCCCCAAAACCTCTACTAGCTCTCTGGCTGCTGCAAGCTCTTTGTCATGCCGTTGACCATAGTCAAAGGAGAGGGCGGTGACCTCATAGCCATCTGCGATTGCCTGTGCCGCACAGGTCGCCGAATCCAGGCCCCCTGAAAGTAAGACAACAGCTTTTAGCTTCTCTCGATCAGACATAATTTCACTGGTGCTCGCGACTGATCAAGATTGTAGAGCGCGATCTCCAAAATAAGAGGTTGAGATAGGGGCACAAAAGCGTAGTTTGCTGCTTACGCAGGTTACTGTTTACTAAGACAAGCGACATTTATTAGAGCAGACGTACCTCATGGATTTAGGACTAAAAGATAGAGTAGCCGTCGTCACTGGCGGAGACTCTGGTATTGGCAAAGCGACAGCTGAAATTCTACTAAAAGAAGGTGCCAAAGTAGCGATTTTGAACCGTTCTTTTGATGAGATTGACGATCTCAAGCCGTTTGGCGACCCGTTTGCGGTCAAAGCGGATATCACTAGTTTGGAACAGGTAGAATCCGCTCGTGACCAGGTGATAGAACACTTTGGTGCGCCTGCTGAAATCGTTGTTCACTCGGCAGGCATCACTGGCGCAGTTGGCGACTTTCTAGACGATATTGACGATGAGGGCTGGATGCACACTATCAACGTCAATCTGATGGGAACGGTCCGCGTCTGTCGCACTTTCATTCCTGATATGCGCAAAGCAGGCTGGGGCCGAGTCGTGCTGCTAGGCTCTGAAGATGCTGTGCAGCCCTACATAGAAGATATGCCATACTGCGCCTGCAAGGCTGGGACACTGAATCTGACCAAGAATTTGTCGAAGGCATATGCAAAAGACGGCGTACTGATAAACATGGTGTCGCCTGCGTTCGTAGAAACGGCAATGACCAATGCAATGATGCGATCGCGTTCTGAAGAGCGCGGCGTCAGCATGGACGAAGCTGTCAAAAGCTTTCTAGCCGAGAACCGCCCCGGCATCGAAGTCGGCAGACGCGGCAGAGTCGAAGAAGTCGCCGCCGTGATTACTTTTCTCTGCTCGAATCAGGCTAGCTACGTTGTCGGGTCAAACTGGCGCGTAGATGGCGGGTCTGTTTCGACGATTTCGACATAAAGTCTCGGCGTAGCTAGAGAGCAATAGCGGCATATGTACTACGGACAGGCTACGTACGCCGCTATATTGGCTATAAGATAAAGTGGCCCAGTGTCTGTTTGTGAGGTGAAAAGATGCACATTACGCCAGTTTTTCACCAGCTTCAAGCATACGGACGCATCGCCTTTTCATCAGAAGCGCTCAGTTCGTTCTGTGAAAAATGGAAAGTCGCGCAGCTCTGTATCTTCGGTTCTGTCTTACGCGACGATTTTCATCCCGATAAGAGCGACCTCGACTTCCTAGTTACCTTTTCGCCTAATGACCCGTGGAATCTGCTAGATCTTGTCACTATGGAGCAGGAGCTTGCCACACTGGCAGGAGCACGCATTGATTTAATCGAAAAGCGCGGCGTAGAAAATAGCCGAAATCCTATCCGAAAAGCCGAAATTCTAAGATCCGCCCAAATTATCTATTCCCAATCTTCTCGCTATGAACTTGCGTGACCGGGTGTCTTTATTCGATATCGTCGACGCTGCTCAGCTAGCTCAATTCTTCTAGAGCGTTGACTTGCCCTATTCGTCTGGCAGCGCTGAGTACTCAGAAGAGACTACTTCGATATCTGTCATCTCTAGTTCAACGGGTAGCGCTCCGCTTTTTAGCTGAGCTTCTAGAGCTTTGGCAGCTTCAGCAGTGAAATTACCAGAGATGACGGCTCTGCCCCCTTGAATGCCACTCTCAGCATAGGCGACATCGACAGTGGGAGTACTAAGCAACACATCGTCTAGAAAGATGCCGATGGTGCGGCCTGTGCCTGCGATCACCTGAGTCTGCTGAGCAAACTTCTCGGCCCCCTCATCATTGAACCAAACGCTGACCTCCCAAGTATTAAAGCCACTCATCAAAACAGCCTGTGCGTCCGAGATCAGCTCGCCAGTCAAGTCGCTGGGTTCGTACAGCTCTAGGATGTCAGCTCTAGCCTCGTCAATCTGTGGCTGTAGCGCTTTGGCCTCAGTCAATTTATCAGTTTGCTTCAGCGTGTCTTGCTCTACTAGCAGGCGCTGGAGCGTCTCGATATTTTCGGCTAACGCTGCTTCTGTCTCTGGCTTTTGAGCGCGTAGCGATAGCTGTCCGGTGTTGGCGAACACATCGGCGGTGGCCTCCGCATCCACATCAGCCGGCAGCCTAATTAGAATCTGCTCTGGGTTCTCCTCAGGAGATATGATTTCGGCGTTTTCTATGCCTAGACTGGTCAAGCGTTCCTCTAAAACAGCTTCGGTCGTTTCTAGCGTGTCGGTATCGAGTGCGGTTTCCGCCTGAGAAGCTAGGGTAATCTGGGTGTAGTTGCGTAGGCTGGTGGAGCAAGATAGGGTCAGCGTGGATGCGATTACCATCCCTAACACCCGCCAACTCAATCGTTTCATCTTCATAACTTTTGACCACACTACAGACAGTTCAAGAACATAAAATTGCGGCGCTCGAAAAATAAGCGCTGCATTATGGTATTATTCCACACTCTTTCACTAGTCCTCAGGCAGCCCTTTTGAGGTTCCTTCTGTTGTCATATTTTCGGGCATTACGGTTGGTCCGTCGATATGGCGGGGCAGCAGCGGCCCTCTGGTATCGACAGAAGTCATATAAAAGCGCTGAGTAGGATAGGCCAGAGAAATATCATCGTTCTTGGCAAATTCGCGCAGGATATTTTCCCACAGCACCTGCTCTGATCCTCTTCGCCGCCGTGGGTCACATAGATAGCGTAGGGTCAGCAAAATGCCGCTATCTTTAACAGTGGTATACACAGTGGGCGTCAGTTTGGAGTAGGAGATCATATATTTACGCCCCGCTTTGCGCAGATGCTCTTCAGCCGAACTGCTGAGATGTTCGGCATGCAGACTTAGCTGTGTAAATAGAATTGCCTTAGCTGCTTCCCAGTCGCTTTCGAACGTGATCAGCACGGGAATCTCGTGCCAAATATACTTGAAGCCCTGAGAGTAGTTGGCGATCGGTTCTTGAAAGACACGGCTGTTGGGCAAGTGGATGATTCGGCCTGTGCTCTGGTCGGTTTCTACCCAGTTGCCAATTTCTAGCAGCGTGAACTGAAAGATAGAGATGTCAATCACATCGCCAGCGTGGTGCGTGTCTAGCTGAATGCGATCGCCCATCTGAAAGGGCTGTCGCCATAGGATAAACACCCAGCCCACCATATTCACTAGCGGATCGCGTAGCACAACGGCTAAACCTGCTGCGAACAAGCCCAAAAAGGTCGACAGTCCAGCAATGCTAGGCAACCAGAGCGTTACTACCGCAAAAGTGTAGAAACCGTAGGAAACATAGCCCACCCACTTTCTCCAGGCATAGCGCTGCCTGGGGTCTTTGATCTGCTGATTGATTAGCCGATTGGCACCCAATCGTAAGACGCTAATAGCCACTAGCCCTACTACCGACGCGACCAAATTACTACGAAGCTCTGGGTCTGCCAGCGGTCCCAAAGAATCGACTACTTGCGCCAGTAGAAACATAAAGGGCAATTGTAAGGTGCTAAAAAATGGTAGACCCTACAGCAACGGTTTAGCGACACTCTTTTGCCATAGCCAGATGCCGCCTGCGCAAAGCGCACTTGTCCACCATACCGCAGCGGTCTCTGACTTTCCGGTGATTAGATAGCTGCTGCCAATGATGGTGAGGGCGATCGCACTAGCACCTGATACAACCAGCATTAACCGCACCGTGCGCATAGCAGTCTGTAGCTGCTGCGCCAGATCGTCGCCTGCACTTAGCACGATTGAATTCTGAATCGTCGTTTGAAAAGATTCGACTTGCTTCAGATCGGCTTGGTAGTAGGTGCCTAGCTCTGGGTCGCGTAGGGCCGGATCGGTAGAGAGACCGAATTGCTTGGCGAGGGCGATCGCGGCCTTCACCTGCTTTTTGGTCGTCATAGGCCGAAACGTTTCAAACAGAGATTCTCGGTAAACCCCAGTTTGAGCCATTTCCAAAATGCGTCCAGTCAGCTCATTCATAGAAATTTGAGCCACTATTCCTTTCGTCATTCCCTCACTCCCAAACCTCTATTGATCAAACCGGTGCCATCAAAATAGTACACCAGAACCAGAAAAGTGATCCTAATGATAAAAAGGAACACAGCTTAGGCAGATCTTCTTCGATATAGCTCAGGTCTATGTCTTCTAGCAAAGTTTGAACGGCTTCGAGCGGATTGGGATAGTGCGCCTGATATAGCAAGCCGCTAATGCATTAGCGGCTTGCTATGCTTAGCTCTTTCTAAGACAAGGGTTACCGCTTTTGATAGTGGTGCAAGATAAGGGCGGAAAGCTACGGCTAGCAATTACTCTAAAAAGCACAAGAGGTACAGCCTTTAACAAGCCATACCTCTCGTAAAACTATTCAGTTAACCAAACAGCTAGCCGTGACGAGTGATGAACTCTGGTAGCAGGAGCAGTGGACTACATCATACCCATGCCACCCATGCCGCCCATGCCGCCCATGCCACCCATGCCACCCATACCGCCCATGCCACCCATGTCACCACCGGGCATAGCAGGCTCTGGCTCTGGTTTTTCGACGACGAGGACTTCGGTAGTCAAGACCATGCCAGCAACAGAAGCAGCGTCTTGTAGCGCCGAGCGAACGACTTTTGCTGGATCAATAATGCCTGTGCTCAGCAGGTCTTCGTACGAGCCAGTCAACGCGTTGTAGCCAAAGTTAAAGTCCATTTCTTTGACTTTCTCGACGATAACGGAGCCTTCTACGCCCGCATTGTCAGCAATCTGACGCAGCGGTGCTTCTAGGGCTCTGACAACAATGTCTACTCCTGTCTTCTCCTCATCCGAAAGAGAGGCTTTCAGTTCTTCTAGCTTGCCAGCTAGATGCAGTAGCGTCGCGCCGCCACCAGGAACGATACCCTCTTCAACCGCCGCTTTGGTTGCACTTAGCGCATCTTCGATCCGCAGCTTGCGGTCTTTCAGCTCAGTCTCGGTCGCCGCGCCTACTTTAATCACAGCAACGCCGCCTGCTAGTTTTGCCAAGCGCTCAGCCAGCTTTTCCTTGTCGTAGTCAGAATCAGTCAGATCTAGCTCTTTGCGAATTTGATCGACGCGCTTAGCGATATCTTCTTTGTTGCCGTTCTCAGAAACTAGGGTAGTGGTGTCCTTCGTAATGGTGACCTTAGACGCCGTGCCTAGCATATCTATGGTTGCTAGCTCTAGAGACAGGCCGACTTCCTCAGAAATCACCTGACCACCTGTCAAAGCAGCAATATCAGCGAGTAGTGCCTTTCGGCGCTCGCCAAAACCAGGAGATTTGATAGAGGCTACGTTCAGAACGCCGCGAGCCTTGTTAACGACTAGTGTCGCTAGCGCTTCGCCTTCTACATCTTCAGCGATAACCAACAGTGGCTGCGCTGTACGGCTAACCTGCTCTAGCACAGGAACCAAATCTTGAATGGAGCTAATCTTCTTATCAACAATCAAAACGCGAGCGTTCTCTAGCTCGACAATCATCCGCTCTTGGTCGGTGACAAAGTAAGGAGACATATAGCCCCGGTCGATCTGCATCCCTTCTACTACGTCTAGTTCAGTATCAAGAGACTTAGATTCTTCTACGGTGATCACACCGTCCTTGGTAACTTTGTCCATCGCCTGAGCAATCATATCGCCGACCATTTCATCATTGCCAGAAGAAACGGCTGCCACCTGAGCTATATCGTTGCCAGCGACAGGTTTGGCAACAGCGGCAATCTCCGAAACTAAGTGAGCAACTGCCTTCTCGATACCACGACGCAAGCTAACTGGGTTGGCCCCAGCCGCAACGTTCTTAAGCCCTTCGCGGATTAGCGCTTGAGCTAGTACAGTCGCAGTCGTCGTGCCGTCCCCTGCTAGGTCTTTGGTCTTAGAAGCGACTTCTTGAATTAGGCGAGCGCCTGTGTTTTCGTAAGGATCGTCTAGGTCGATTTCCTTAGCAATTGTGATGCCGTCGTTGACGATTTGAGGAGCGCCAAACTTCTTTTCTAGTACCACGTTTCGGCCTTTGGGACCCATGGTGATTTTGACTGCGTCTGCTAAGGCATTGACGCCGCGCTCAAGCGCTTGGCGCGACTTTTCATCGAATAATACTAATTTCGCCATATGCCAGTTGTTACGAGTTCCTGCATTCCAGAATTTAGCACTCGTTAGCTCAGAGTGCTAATCTACTTTGCCAATGTATCGGTCAGGGTAGGGGAGTAAAAGTCGCAATAACCGATCCTTGTTTACGTATTTGCCTTGCCTGAACATGCCAAGAAAGTCCATAAGCAAAGCCCCCAGCACTCTTTACGAGAGGCTAGGGGCTTTGGTCGTAGGTTAATATCCTACCTGTAGGACACCCTAGGGAGTTGCATTTTGGTTAGTGAGGCTAGCACCGCCTTTCTCCAATAGACCAGGTGCCTGTCCTCTCCCTTCTACCGCACCATTGATTGCTTTCCAAGCAGGTAGGCCGCCTTTGAGGACGCTTACCTTTTGGAAGCCAGCTTCTTGTAGCTGAATTGCGGCTGCGGAGGTGTCTTCGTCGGAGTCACCATAAATAAAGATATCGCGCTCCGGAGAGAGAGACTGCTTGGCACGTTCTGCGAGCTCCGCTGCAGGCATGGAGACAGCGCCCATGACGCGCTCGTTGTTGAAAGCTTGGCGATCGCGCGCATCGATAATAGTCAGTGCGGGCTCACCCCAATCCAATCTGGACTTGATATCAGAAGGTGTCGCAACGGTTCCATACTCGCTTTGAGTGGTTACAGGCGTTGCCTTGCCGATTTTCTCTTGGACTGTATCAACGGTGTCTAGTACCTGACCTTCCGCTTGTTGTGCCTTGTCTGCGACTGCGGTTGCAGCGTTTTTAGCCGTCTCTACAGCGTTATTAGCAGCGTTATCTTCCATGGTGTTTGATATCCTCAATTTGGTTTAATAAAGTGTGAACTCAGTGCAAGTTCAGTGCGAGCCGACTATGCTTTACGGATTTGCTGCGGGTTCAGCAGGCGTCCGAGTGCCTGTCTGGGCGTCTGTTGAATCTAAGTCAAATCTGTCTGCATCACGGGCTTCTAGTTTTTCTTTTGTTGCCAGTGGCTCTTCTGGTTGAATGTCTAGTCCGGCACCCTCACCCATCTGGTCTACGCCTAGATGATTTAATCCCTCATCAGCGGTAGAGGAAGGATTACCCGCAAAAGCGCCTTTATTATCTACGGCGGTTTGCTTTTGAAGAGAGTCCGTTTTTTCCATAATGGTGAAAACCTAAGTTACATTCGTCTGTGATCATAAAGTTTTCTTACGTCAGAACCCTCTACAGATAGTGCGAAACAGTCTCTCTCTTTTAGTAGACATGTATTCTTTTAGTAGACATGTATTTTGGCAAGTAGGGATAGACAAGTGTCGGGGCATTAGCTTCCGCTGACGAATTGGCTCGCTTGTAACCCGCACATGCTATATGTAGCTCTCAGGTCGTTTCGAGGCGGCTTTATTCGGCTTTACTAATTCAGCTTTACTTCTAGAGGAAAGGTATGCGTGGACTGAAGGGAAAGAACGTTTTGGTGACCGGAGGAAGCAGCGGCATCGGTCAGGCGATCGCAATCCGATTTGCCCAAGAAGGCGCAAATGTGGCGGTGAACTATTACAAGGGCGAAGAAGAAGCCGACGTTACCCTCAAGCAAATGAGAGAGGCTAGCGCCGCCGCAGGCATCGAGCCTGGCACGCTAAAGGATATGAAAGTGCAGGCAGATGTGTCTGTAGAAGACAATGTCGGCTCGATGTTTGAGCAGGTGATCGAGACTTTTGGTGGTCTAGATATTTTGATCAACAATGCGGGGATGCAGATTCAAGCTGCCTCTCATGAAATTGAAATTGCCAAGTTCGACAAGATGATTGATATCAACATGAAAGGGGCGTTTATGTGTGCGCAAAAGGCGATCGCCCACTTTCTCGAAAACGGTGGCGGCATCATCGTCAATGACTCTAGCGTCCATGAGCTGATTCCCCGTCCCCAATACGTAGGCTATACCATGAGCAAAGCAGGCATGTGGGCAATGACCCGTACGCTGGCGTTAGAATACGCCCGCGACAACATTCGAATCAACTCATTCGCACCCGGCGCGACCCTGACGCCGATTAACCCCTGGAAAGACAACCCTGAAAGAAGAGCAGAAATTGAGAGTCACATTCCGATGGGTCGCTCTGGGGAGTCGGAAGAGATGGCAGCGGTGGCCGCGTTTCTAGCCTCTGACGACGCGGCGTATATTACCGGACAGACGCTGTTTGTCGATGGGGGGCTGACGCTGTATCCCTCTTTTCGGACGCCTTGGACGGGGTGACTATTCTTTGAGAAGAGAAAAACTCTACGACTCCGCTCAGCCACTAAATAGGGGAAGGATGAAGGATGTGCTGGACTATTTAAGACTGTTTAAGAAGGTGGGCGAATGCTGAAGTCTTGGATGGTGATTGCTGGGGTGGGGTTGGCGATCACACTACTTGCCAATATCATCAGACCGCAGGATGTGAAGTGGTTTCGGCGGCTAGAAAGGCCACAGTGGCTGACGTTTGAGCAGCTGATTCCGGTGATCTGGACGACTGTGTTTGTCTGTGGTGGATGGTCTGCCTATATTGTTTGGGAGCGATCGCAGTCCTGGAGCTGGATGGCAGCGTATATCTTGCTAGAGCTGGTGACGATTGCGTTTACGCCGGTTCTGTTCTGGTCGCATAGTTTAATGGCAGCGACTGTTATCGGCGGTACAGGATTTGTGATTGGGCTGTTGTTAGCGATCAGTACGCTGAGGGTTTCTGTCTGGGCAGCGGTTCTGTTAGTGCCGTATTTGCTGTGGAGCCCAGTCGGGACATTTACAACTTGGCAGATGAAGCAGCTCAATTCCTAGAGATTTTGGCCGATTATCTACTGGTCATCTGGTTGACTGTTTCTTTTATCCAAGTAGATTCGGCAGGTTCCCAGCCAGGCTGAGGCGGCTGGGAGTAGTCGATTGAAAACTGATAGCCCGAGACCTCGTAGACTTGGTTTAGTAAGTCTTGAAAGTCGACAGTAGGGGTGAGACCCTTGGCTCGGTCATCTGCTCGCAGCGGGATGGCGACCTGGGGTAGAGACTGCGATAGATTAAATGGATAGAGCAGGGCCTGCGGTCGTAGCTCTACTGGACTCACCAAGATCCGATAGTGACTAAGGATGTCAGCTTCGTTCGTTGGCCCAATCATCGGCATCGCATCGCCTTTGTGCAACAGATCGACTTCGATTAAATTTGCCTGACTCTCTAGAAGGCGATCGCGCTTCCTTTGATACTGCGCTCTGCCGTCACCCTTTTTGTTCGCAGGCGATAGCACTTCTATCACGGTGACAACCTCTTGGTTGGCCACGTTGCGGATCTCTATAAATCGCTGACGAATATCAGTTGCGATCGGCAGCTCTACAACAACTGGCGAGACAACAGGCGACATGAGCGCGACAGCAGGCTGGTACTCTACAGAAAGTGCTTCGGTTTTCTGAATAGCTACGTCCGGGCGACCAATCATGACCGAGTCTACAGAAGCTGTTCGATAGACTGATTCTTCGATAATAGGCTGATACTTTGGCAGCAGTTGCGGACTGAGCGCATTGGCGATCGCAACAATTAGTCGCCCGTGAACATTTGGCCAGAGGGCAGCGTTCTCTATATAAGGATCCATGCCAGGAAAAGGGGAAGGCATTGGCAGTTAGGCGCTACAGTTGGCGCTAGCCTAGCACGATTGGATCGAGGTCATAGCTTTTCCACTGGCTGTGAAATTTCTCTGCAACTAGCGGGCGTAGAACAAACTGAGGGCGATCTGGCCAAGTCTCATCTGGCACCTCTCCCTCAGCTTGGCCATACTTCACGTCTACTCGCAGCGCTGTGTAGGGTCTTCTCGTCTGGCTGCCATGGCCTTCACGGCCAATGAACAGATGGCATTTGGCCACAGGTTGACCAAATTCTTCTAGAACTGCGCCCTCTTTTCGCTGTCTGCGTAGGCTAAAGCCGCTGCCGCCGCAGACAATCCAGGGAATATCGCGATCGCCATGTCCGGTTTCTAGCGTTCTCAAGTACTCAAAGCAGTGAGCATGCCCGCTTAGCACCAGATCCACGAGCGGACGAGAGTATTCTTTAATCTCTCTTTGGACCTCGTCGAGCACTTCTCTAAGGTGAATGCGCACCGCAATAGTCTGTCCTTGAAACCATTTAGTGCTCTCTGTGACATAGGGCGGATGGTGAAAGTATAGAACTCTGCCCTTTGCGGTGGGATCCTGCCAGGAGGCGATTAGGTGATCGCGTAGCCAGTTTAGCTGTTCAGTGTCAATCGTCGTATTTTCTAGAGAAGCGTTTAGCTGCTTGTCAATATCTTGAAGCTGCTCGTCTATCTGCTCCATCTTGGCGTAGATTCTAGCAGAGCGATCTGACTGCTCAGGAATATCTGCGTTGAGCGTGGCAGATTCTAGGGCGAGCGATCGCATCTGTTCATCTAGCTCGTCGCGCTGTTTTTCAAATCTTTCGCGCAGCTCGATACCGTCTTCTGTTGTCGGTAACGGCTGCGGCGCATTGAATGTATTGCTGTCTAGCGCAAAAAAGTCAATGCCGTTGCGACGAAAGCTGTAGTAGCGGTTGGGCAGACGAGTAAATTCTTTGGGCACATAGCGCAAGCAATAGCCCGTATCTGTTTTGGCGGTGTAGTGCGCTTGCAGATGTGCTTTGAGCTGGCGCGGACTGAGCGGCTCAACAAAATCTAGAAACGCTCTGGCAAATCCCTCCCCTTGATACGACCCATGCCAACCGACGTCAAAGTTGATCCGACGACGTAGCAGCTTACGAATGGGGGTAAATGCCTTGCTAAGAATGCCTGATACCAGCGGCAAGTCGTAGTAATCGTGATTGCCCAGCACGGGTAGAAAAGGCAGATTAAACACCATTTTATCGAATCGAATCTTGTGGACGGCTTTTCCACCCACTAAAAACTCTCGATATGGCTTGATAAAGTTATCCGGATATTGCTCGCTAGAACCGACTAAGTAAACAACATCGCCCGTGTGCAGGATGAAGTCGCACCCGGATGAGTGCTGCAACAGCTTCTTGGTAACGCGGCGCTGCGGACTATCTCTGACATGTCGGCTAGTGCCACTATCACCAACGACCAAAAAAGAAAAGTCTTGGTCAGCGCCTGCATCAGAGACCTCTGTCTTCTGATCATAGGCAATCTCTATTCGGGTCTGGTCGATACCGCTATCTTTCCAAATGGGATGCTGCCAGCGGACTCGCTGATTCATTCGTTCGATTTTGGTGGCGATCGCCGGATCGACTACAAATCTCATAACCTGTTCGCTAGCTGATTTCCTTACTTCTAATAGACTGTAATACTTCTTCTAACCTAGAGACCACAGATTCAAGTTTTCAGGTCCAAAATCACTCGTGTAGCTCCTATGAACTTTCGCTGAACTACAGCGTTTCCACGGATGAACACTGTACATTTGAGTAGGGTGCTACTTATTTTTTGCACCGACTAATGTACGCCTGTCCACTCTGCACTACCTACGGCTTTACTGATGACTCCGAAAAATCGTAACCTATTTCCACTTTTCGCCGTACTGCTGTCGGCGGGGCTAATAGCGGGTCTTGGTGGGTTTTTTCTGCTGTTGTCCGACCGTTTAGACGGTGGTTCTAGGGTAGTTTCTAGCTTTGACAGTAGTTCAGACAGAGCGTCTGCTACGCCTAGCGCAACTAGGACGTTGGGGTCTCACCCGGCGACTGTCCTGAGCGTGGCAGCAGGTGTGGCTAGCCCGCTGGTCGCTAGCGGTAGCTACGACAATACGGTCAAACTGTGGAATCGAAACAACAGCGAGGATGTGCGATCGCTCCCGCACGAAGGCCGAGTGAACGATTTGGTTTTCACCACTGATACACAGCGGTTGGTCACCGGCAGCGGCAGCGGCAATATCAACCTGTGGGACGTTCCTTCTGGCGATCTAGTCACTACGCTCTCTGGCAACTCAGGGCGAATCACGAGCGTGGCCTTGAGCTTAGACGATACAGTACTCGCTATCGGCAGCGGCGATGGTGCTATCAAGACCTGGATACTAGAGTCCGGGAACGAGGCGGTTGATCCCAACACAATCGAGGCGATTGGTCCAAAAGTCAACGCGCTTGCATTTCATCCAATCGATCCCAACCTGTTATTTAGCGGCGACCAAGAAGGTATCGTTCGAGTTTGGAACCTGGCCCGACAAGAGAACGTTCTAACCCTAGAAGACAATGCCGATCGAATCATCAGCCTATCGGTCAACAACGA
>JBCCOH010000083.1:0-23167 GCA_039111275.1 Cyanobacteria bacterium P01_D01_bin.1
ACCAGCGGTGCCATCACTGAGTACTCCTGGCAAATATTGCAGTGCTTCATCAACCGTACGCGCGCCCTGCGCCTCAATTTGATCGCGGTCAATGACATATACAGGCTGGCTAGATTCTCTAACGGTACCTTCTCGACGGAAGGGGGTATAAACAGGCCGATCGAGAATTTCTCCGGTAACGTTCAGCCGCAAGCGATCGGGGCCGTTTGGCGAGTTAGGATCTATTTCTAGGACTTCATCTTCTAGTTCTAGGACTTCATCTTCTAGAGCTTCATCGGTCAGTCCTTCATCGGTCTGTTGCGCTACGTGAGCAGCCGAGTCATTACCAGATAGCGGCGGTGCTATTGGTGGAGTGAGCGCTTTGCTAGGGGGGTTGCTCAGTGGTCGAAATGGTGATTGCAATGGTCTGCTTGCCCAGGCTGATAGGCTCCACAGCGGTAGTGTTGCTACTAACAACAAAACAGTCAGCAGTCTACGAACGAAAATTATGGACATCACAAAGTCGTTGCCTTGTTGTAGGTGAATCAGCCACCTCAGACAGATTCTGAGGTGGCTGTAGATGTTGGCTGGAAAAACAGAAAAACGATGCAACAATCACGTGCCCTAGCGGTGTGCCTTAAGAACGGGCCCACAGTTGCAAAGACATTTTTTCTTGTAAAAGAATAAAGAGATTCGAGCATTGCCGCTGCGCTGCGAGCAACCGTGCTAAATCCCTACACCCCTAGCAGGTAGACTCTTCTATCCGTAAAGACCACTCGTTATAGAGGCTGGCTAAAACCCACGCGACCACCCGCCTCTTTAAAGAACGCTGTAGCCCGTAAAACTCCAAAACATTCATATCTGTACCTCGCAGATAATTAATCGCTATGTATGGTATCGGCGGGCATTCTGACTTAAGAGAAACTACTTCTCTTTTACAGCTGCGGGACAGCGGTAGATTTGCACTACACTTTCCCCGTTTCCTCTAATAGCTGATTCCTATTAGAACCGAAAACCTAAGCGCAATCATAACACTCTGTAGCTGAATATACTCTAGATATCCAAGAGATAGACATCTTTAAAGGATTGAAAGTTCAAGGACAACAAAGTCTCTAGTTGTTTTTTGTGCGTCGTATTCGCCCTTCGAATAGAGCCATCAACTGCCGCTTTGAAGTCAGCAAAATCGCCGTAGTACTCGGAATATAGACAATAATCGTTCCTGACAAATTTCCACAAGCGTTCAATCAGGTTCAACTGAGGCGAATAAGAGGGTGAGTGTAATAGCTCAACGTTTCAATGTTTCTCCCTTTCTGTATGGCGAGCTGAAGGATGGTGAGCCGAAGTTAAGAAAGATTGCACACAGGAGAATGTCTACCACTGGCGAGAGGATACCGCAGAGGCTATGCGCCTAAGGTTAGAGCCTGCACTTAATCCGGATCGCCGGAAAAAACATGTCTACTTTTTCGCTTATTTTCATCGCTGTTTTAGGGATAGCCCTACTGCTCTTTCTAGTCATTTACATCCGCCTCCAAGCGTTTATTTCGCTTCTCATTGCTAGTTTGTTTGTTGCTGTGATAGGTGGTATCCCTCCAGCTGAAATCGCTGGAGTTATCCAAGAAGGGATGGGAGGGACTCTGGGCTATATCGCTATTATTATTGGCTTAGGCGCAATCTTTGGGGAAGTTTTACAGGCTTCTGGCGGTGCAGAGATTATTTCTAATACGCTACTGAAAAAGTCTGGTGAAAAGAATGCGCCCGCAGCCTTAGCCTTAACAGGATTAATTGTCGCGATTCCTGTATTTTTTGATGTGGCGCTGATTTTGTTTATTCCGCTGGTCTACAATATGGCCCGCAAGACAGGGCGATCGCTTTTGTATTACGGTATTCCCCTCACCGCCGGAATTGCAGTAGCCCATAGCTTTATTCCTCCAACGCCTGGTCCGGTTGCTGTTGCGGGTTTACTAGGTGCGGATTTAGGCTGGGTTATTCTTTTTGGTTTGATTGCTGGTATTCCGGCAGTGCTTGTCGGTGGCATCTTCTTTGGTAGATACATCGCTGATAGAATTTATGTTGAAGCGCCTTTAGAAGAGGATTTGACTTCATCTGCGCCTACGTCCGTCACATCTGATGATCGAGAGCCAAAAGAACCGTTGACCTTTAGTATGGTTGTGGGCATTATTGCGGTGCCGTTAGTGCTGATTTTGCTCAACACCGTGATCGGTGTACTGTTGCCAGAAGGTAACCTGTTACGAAACTGGATTACTTTTGTTGGTCATCCATTCGTCGCCCTTATCCTCGCGTCGCTACTCGCGTTCTACTTCTTAGGGACTCGCCAAGGCTACTCGCGACGAGAGCTTGGCCAAATTGCTAGTCGTTCGTTTGAGCCTGTCGGTTTAATTATCTTGGTGACGGGTGCAGGCGGTGTTTTTGGCCGAGTGCTGATCACCACTGGCGTTGGTCAGGCGCTTGCAGATGTGATGGCGGCTTCTAATTTGCCGATTATTTTACTGGCGTTTTTAATCGCAACGGCTGTTCGCGTTAGCCAGGGATCTGCAACCGTATCGATGGTGACTTCAGCCGGGCTGATTGCGCCCGCTGTACAGCTTGCTGACTACTCACCACCAATGGTTGCTGCGATTACGATTGCGATCGCTTGCGGTGCAACTGTTCTTTCTCACGTCAACGATTCAGGCTTTTGGCTGGTCGGAAAATACTTCGGCATGAGCGAGCAGCAAACATTAAAGTCTTGGACAGTACTAGAGACCATTTTAGGCGTCGTCGGATTTGTGGTTGTTCTCATCATCAGCTTTTTCCTGTAATCTTTTCTCGCGAACAGTCCCTTTGCTAAATCTTCTCCTATCAACCTTCTTTAGACGTGGTCAAATCCAAACATATCTCTGAACATATCATCGGCATCGATATTGGCACTACTAGCGCCAAAGCTGTTCTGTTTACAGCCGCTGGGAAAGTCGTCGGCGAACATTCAATTGGCTATTCGCTGTTGTCACCACAGCCCGAAATTCAAGAGCAAGATCCTGACGAAATATATCGGGCGGTGATCGGTAGCGTGCGGGAAGTTGTAAAACGCGGTTTGAAACAGGCTGATTCGCTTATTGGCCTTTCGTTTAGCTCAGCTATGCACAGCCTAATTGCAGCTGATTGCCAAAACCGACCGCTGACCAACAGCATTACCTGGGCCGATCGTCGTAGCATCCGTTGGGTTAAATATCTTCAGCAGCAGTGCGATGCTCACGCCCTATATACTCGTACGGGTACGCCTATCCATCCCATGTCGCCTTTATTAAAGCTGATTTGGCTGCGAAAAGAGCGTTCAGAAATATTTGAGCAGGCAGCTAAATTCATTTCTATCAAAGAGTACGTCATCTATCGATGGTTTCAGCAGTATGTCGTTGATTACTCTATTGCTAACGCCACTGGTCTCTTTAATATGAAAACTTTAGACTGGGACAAAGAAGCGTTAGCGCTGGCAGGGGTTACGCCGGCGCAGCTATCGCAAATTGTACCAACAACTCACACGATAGTTGGAGTAAACTCAGCGGCAGATGAAATGGGCATCTCGGCTAATTTGCCAGTGGTCATTGGCTCTAGTGACGGCGTGCTGGCGAATCTAGGTGTAGGGGCTATTGACACTAGTACAGTCGCTGTCACTGTTGGCACCAGCGGTGCTATACGAGCAATGGTCGATAAGCCTAAGACAGACGAGCAAGAGAGACTCTTTTGCTACGCACTCAGTGAAGATCGATGGCTAGTCGGCGGCGCAATCAACAACGGCGGCATTGTGCTGCGCTGGGTGCGTGACAATCTGGCCGATTCTGAAGTTGCCACGGCAAGATTGTTGAAAAAAGATGCTTACGATATTTTGACAGAGATTGCTTCAACCGTTCCAGCGGGTTCAGAAGGGTTGATTTTTCATCCTTATTTAGCAGGAGAAAGAGCGCCTCTCTGGGATGCTAACGCCCGAGGCAGCTTTTTTGGGCTTAGCTTGAACCATACCAAGCCTCACCTTGTGCGAGCTGTATTAGAGGGTATTGTGTATAACTTGTATTCAGTCTCCGTTACGCTACAAGAGTTAGTTGGCCCAGCGACAAACATTCGAGCGACTGGCGGGTTTGCAAGGTCACCGCTCTGGCGGCAGATGTTAGCCGATGTTTTTAATCAAACAGTTCTCTTTCCAGAAAGTACCCAGGGATCCAGCTTTGGCGCAGCTGCTTTGGGGCTATACGCCCTAGGTCGCATTTCCAGCTTAGATGAAGTGCCCAAGATGATTGGCAATACACACAGTCACGAACCTATCGCTGAGAATGTAGAACGCTACAAAGTGGTCTTACCTCTTTACATGCAGCTAATCGATAAGTTTGCACCGCTCTATGGTGAAATTGCCAGCGATGTTGCCAAAGCTCAGACTGATTAAAGATTAAAAGCTATATTTCGTTACGAAATTGTGATGGCTCGAACGTCTGCGAACTAAAAACTGCAGCCTCAAGTCGATGCTCTATTTATGGGCTTATGCGACTGCGTGAAAGATTTCGGAACGGTTCAAAACGAGGTAATACCTTGGTGCGATCAGCTCGTCTAAACTACGAAAGCGCTAAGGCTTGTCTAGAGCGTAGGTCATGGTGGGCTCAATCACTTACAGACTACTATTCTATCGACAGTGCGGATATAGCGTCAGTGAAGACAGTGCTCTAAGCAAATCCACAGCAGCCATAGAAAGAGCCATAGAAATCAGAACTAGGATTCTTTGACGCTTTGTTTTAATATGCAATATGGTCTATTGGTCTGGCCTACTGACTTGAGAGCTTTTATCTAAGTTAATGATTTTAGTTGACGATCGCCAATGAAGATCCTTCACGGTACTTGGATTCCAGACGCCAATCCGGGTTTTGTCCAAACCGGATCCTTCTATCTGTGGATAGAAACAGATAGAGAGAGTGGAGAGAGATATCTAGGTAAGCGATCGCTCTCAAAATGTCTGGTAGAAGAGCTAGGCTTTCCTCTACCTAGCACTTATGACATCAGCAAAGACATCAGCGCTAACACTTTTACCCTGCCCAGCACAGAAGAGCGGCCGTTACCTTCTCTAGAACTGGCTCGCTACCTAGAATCAGAAATACCCGAAAAATTTGAATGGCAAACTTGGGAGATAGATTGCTACCGAATAGGGCACTACTTCAAGGGGAATCAAACCTATGCGGGTATCAGCACCTTCATTCCCCAGTTAAAAGAGCTTCACTTTATCGCCCAGTATCAGTTAGCAGATGTGCAGCTAGGATCTGATTTGTTGTTTTGGTTTCACTATACGCAAGCGTTTAAGCAAGTGATTCTAAAGGACCACTACATTCCCTCACTGCGCTACCGCAAGGCCAAAAAAGCATTTGAGACCTACCCTCATTGGGAGATTGTGAGCGAAGCTTATGAAGAGATACTGTCTCGCTATCTACAACACATGCCAGCTGTCTGTGGCGCAGGTTTTGCTGAGAAATTAGAAGCGCCACATTTGCACGACCCAGAGACGCTGCTACGACATTGTTCAGAATGTTTACTGCACGATGTTGTGACTAGTACGCCGCTACCCCAGACCTTTTACAAGAAGATCGAAGGCTCTTTGGTCTATAGCTGCCTAAAGTCTTCTCACTGGAAGACCAATACTGAGCTAACGCTGTACAAGCAGTGGCGACCCTGGCGCGATCGCATTGTCCGCACCCAGAGCGCTGTCCCCTTCTACCTCTGCTTCCAGCTTCAGTCCCCCGCAAACCCAGAGGCGGCCTGGCAGCTCAACTTTCAAGTCACGCCCAAAGCCTATCCCTCCTTACGGATTGCGCTGTCTGACTACTGGCGACTAAAGCCGCATCAGCAAATGGCGCTCAAGCTACAGCTAGGAGACAGCTTTGAGCAGGAGCTGTTGTTCGCGCTAGGCGATGCGGCGCGGATGTATCCGCCGCTGTGGGATGGGCTGGAAACAGATGAACCAGCAGGCATCTTTTTAGATGTAGACGCTGCGTTTGATTTTCTTAACGAGGCGGCATGGGTATTAGAAGATGCGGGCTACAAAGTGATTGTGCCCTCTTGGTGGACGCCGAGCGGGCGTAGGCGGGCGAAGCTGCGGCTGAAGGCCAGCAGTAAGTCGATGGGAGAACAGGACAAGGCAAAAAGCTATTTCTCTTTTGACACGCTGGTGGAATATCAGTACGAGCTATCAATCGGCGGTGAGAAAGTTAGTGAAAAAGAGTGGCAGGCGCTGGTAAATTCTCAGGCGCGCCTAGTGCAGTTTCGCGGCGAGTGGATGGAGCTAGACCAGGCCAAAATGCAAGAGATGATGGCCTTCTGGCAAAAGCACCGAGCCGAGAATCCAGAACTAGGTCTGTTGGACTTTATGCAGATGGCGGCGCAGCAGGGTGAAGACGTGGAGGTAGATTTTAGCCGCGATCGCACCCTAGTGGGCATGATGGCCAAGCTCAACGACACTAGCGCCTTAGTCCCCGTCGAAGACCCACCTGGCTTTGCCGGTCAGCTGCGAGAATATCAGAAGCGTGGTGTCTCCTGGCTTCACTACTTAGAGAGCTTGGGTCTTAACGGCTGTCTAGCTGATGATATGGGCCTAGGTAAGACTGTGCAGGTGATTGCTAGGCTGCTACAAGAAGAGGATCAAGCAGAAGCGGCAGAGGTAAACGATCTGCCTCCGACGCTGTTGATTGCGCCCACTTCCGTGCTGGGCAACTGGCATAGAGAGATTGAGAAATTTGCACCCGATCTAGAAGCGGTAGTCCACCATGGCGCAGATCGAGCCAAAACCAAGAAAGAATTTAAACAGCTTTGCAAAAGCCGCGACATGGTGATCACTTCTTTCTCTTTGGCCCGTCGCGACGCCGATTTGTTTAATAGCGTTAGCTGGCACCGAATTGTTTTAGACGAAGCGCAGAACATCAAAAATCCAAAAGCAGCGCAGACAAAAGCAATCTTGAAGCTCTCAGCGCGGCATCGGCTAGCCTTGACGGGAACGCCGATTGAGAACAGACTGTTGGACCTATGGTCTATTTTCAATTTTCTCAATCCTGGCTATCTTGGCAAAGAATCCCAGTTTCGTAAAAACTTTGAGCTGCCCATTCAGCGCAATAGCGATCGCACCCAGTCCGCCGTACTCAAAAAGCTAGTCGAACCCTTCATCTTACGCCGAGTCAAAACAGACGAATCAATTATCAAAGACTTGCCCAGCAAAGTCGAACAGAAGCTGTACTGCAATCTCACCAAAGAGCAGGCGTCGCTCTACGAGGCCACCGTCAGAGATGTAGAAAGGCAATTAACAGAAGCTGAAGGCATCGGGCGCAAGGGGCTGATTCTCTCTACGCTGATGAAGCTCAAGCAAATTTGCAATCATCCCGCGCAGTTCTTGCAAGATGGCAGTGAATTCTCGGCAAGGCGATCGCACAAGCTCAGCCGACTACAGGAGATGGTCGCAGAAGCGATCGCCGACAACGACAGCCTGCTAATCTTCACCCAGTTTAAAGAAATTGGCGACGCTCTAGAAAAGTACCTACACCACACCCATCACTACAACACCTACTACCTGCACGGCGGCACCTCTCGTAAAAAACGCGATCAGATGATGGCCGACTTCCAGTCCCCCGACACCGCCCCCTCCATATTCATCTTGTCTCTCAAAGCAGGCGGCGTCGGCATCACCCTCACCAAAGCCAACCACGTCTTTCACTTCGATCGCTGGTGGAACCCCGCCGTCGAGAATCAAGCCACAGACCGAGCCTTTCGCATCGGTCAAAAGAAAAACGTCTTCGTCCACAAATTCGTCTCCATCGGTACCCTAGAAGAAAGAATTGACCAGATGATCGAAGACAAGAAGAAGCTAGCCGGTTCCATCGTTGGCTCCGACGAATCCTGGCTCACCGAGCTAGACAACGACGCCTTCAAGCAGTTAATCGCCCTCAACAAAAACGCCATCATGGATTGAATTATGTCCAACTTCACCCGTACCTGGTGGGGCGATGCCTTCCTCAGCGCCCTCGAAGAATTCACCGATACTAACCGTCTGCGTAGAGGGCGCAGCTACGCCAACCGCCAGAAGGTGAAGTCCTTTAAAGTCGACTGTGGCCACGTCATCGCCAAAGTTAGAGGCTCTGTTGATCCCTACTACGGCGTCTACAAAGAACCGCTCTACACTACCGAAATAGAATTCGAGCTGATCAGCCGCGCTAAGTGGGCCGCATTAATCGCTATCATGGCCTCAAAAGTCAGCATTCTCTCTAGACTGCTCGTTGGTGAAATTCCCGACAATATAGAGGAATGCTTCGAGACAATGGGACTGCATCTGCTGCCAAAAAAAGGAGACTTCACTAGCCAGTGCACTTGCCCTGACTGGAGCAACCCATGTAAGCATATTGCTGGCGTTTACTACTTGATTGCCGCAGAGCTAGATCGCGATCCGCTAATTTTGTTTGAGCTGCGTGGCCTTTCTAGAGAGGATCTATATGCCGAGCTAGCAAAGACACCTTTGGGCAGGGCGCTGGCAAAAGAGCTAACTACAGAGCCAGAACCGCCAGAACCCGTAGACAGTCTGCACACTACACCTCAAAAAGTAGGATTGAAGGAAATTGAGTCAAAAGCGATGTCCCTATCAGAGTTTTGGCAGGGAAAAGAGCAACTACCGCATCAGGTAGAAGCACCGCAGCCTACAAACGTGCCAGCTATCCTGATCAAAAAGCAGGGGGATTTTCCCGCCTTTTGGCAAAAAGATAATTCATTTATTGAAGTGATGGAAGATTTTTACACAAGGGTGCGAACAAAAAATGGAAATTTGTTAGATTGATCTACAGGTTTTGGCCTCGGTTGTGCTATCTGCTAGTAAGGTAGCTTGATACAAAATTCAGTACCTCGACCAAGTTCAGACTGTACATCTATAGCGCCACCGTGAGCCTCAACAACAATCTGCTGTGAAATTGCCAGTCCCAAGCCAGTCCCTTTTCCAACTGCTTTAGTGGTAAAGAGATGGTCAAACATTTTAGCTTTGACTGGGTCCGATATGCCTTTCCCATTGTCTCGAATCCGAATCTCAGCCATGCTTTCTTCTGGAAGTGCGGTAGTTTTAACGGTGATAATCTGAGGCTTATCTTTGAGTTCGGTAAAGGTCGAGTGTTGGGCAGTTTCATCAAAGACATCAATAGCATTCGCCAGCAGATTCATAAACACCTGATTGAGTCGACCTGGAAAGCACTCAATTGTAGGGAGTTCACCATAGTTTTTAACAATTTCAATATCTGGACGAGCTTCATTAGCTTTGAGTCGATACTTTAAAATTAGCAGCGTACTATCTAGCCCCTCGTGAATATCCGCACTAACCTTGTATTCTGTATCAGCACGCGAGAAGGTCCGTAGACTGGTGCTGATCGATTTGATTCGATCAGTTGCTCCCTTCATCGAGTTCAGTAGCTTTGGCAAATCCTCACAGACAAAGTCTAGATCCACCTCTTCAGCGTAGTCCTGAATGGGTTTTGCAGGATTGGGGTAGTGTTTCTGATAGAGATCGAGCTGATGCTGCAAGTCCTGTACATAGTTGCGAGCATTCTGAATGCTGCCGTTGAGAAAGCTAATTGGGTTATTAATCTCATGGGCGACACCCGCGACCAAGTTGCCAAGCGCTGACATCTTCTCGTGCTGGACTAGCTGTAGCTTAGAGTGCTGTAGCGCTTGAGTAGCTGCTTGCCACTGAGCAGTGCGCTCAGCGACCTGATTTTCTAAGTCTTGGGTCAAGCTCTGCACCCGTAAATGCGTCTTGACCCTAGCTAGTAGCTCTAGCTCACGAAATGGCTTACTGATATAGTCCGCCGCCCCCAGCGAAAATCCTTTCGTGATGCTCGCATCATCTGATAATGCCGTAATGAAGATAACTGGAATGTTGGCTGTCTTTGAATTTGCCTTGATCTTTCGGCAGACTTCAAAGCCGTCGATTCCGGGCATTTGAACGTCTAATAAAATTAACTCTGGCGTAAGCGACTCTAATCTTTTTAGCGCTCGCTCTCCGCTGATAGCGGCAATTACGTCATAGCCCGCAGCAGATAGAAGCTCATTTAGCACCTCTAGGTTAGCGGCAATGTCATCGACTGCTAGGATTTGAGCTTTTTGCATATCCCTATCTCTCACTCCGCTTAGACGCCAAATACTGCTCTAACAATTCTTCAATCTCTTCGGCTTTAAACTGCTTTGTCAGCGATAAGAGTTGGTTGGCAAACCGTTGATAAACGATGTCCTCTAGAATCAACCTATCTAGCTGCGTGCGAATCTCGTTCAGCTTTGCCTGTTGAGCTAGAGACCATAGCACTTCTAAGCGATCGATAGAAGGGAGCACCATCTCGCTCGCAGAACTGCTACTAGCACCAAGTCCATTGTCTGTAGAATCATACTTCCAATCTATATCGAGGTAAGTCGATAGCAGCTGTAGTAAGTCTTGGGTATGTACGGGTTTTGCTAAAAAGTCGTTGCCGCCACAGTCTATGGCCATTAACTGATCCTGTTGAGCCACTGAGGCCGAGGAGACTATAACCAGAGTCTGCTTGAAATCATCAGTAGATCGAATCTGCTTCAACAACTCAAAGCCATCCATCACAGGCATTGCAATATCTGTAATTACCAAATCGGGCTGCAGCTCTTTTAGCTTGGCAAGACCTTGCTGTCCGTTTTCAGCCTCAATCACCTTAAACCCAAGCGGTTCTAGCAGATTCAAGACCACCGATCGATTCTCCCAGCGATCGTCTACGATCAAAATTTGTCGGCGATCGCCTTCATATCCAATCACCACCCGATCTCTTGAGTCAAATGCCTGTGGCTGATTCCAATCAGCCGCTAACGGTAGCACCACCGTAAAGAAGAACTCGCTTCCTTTACCAGGCAAACTTTTGACTTGAAGCTCGCTTCCCATCAGGGTGACAATCCGCTGACTGATAGCTAGTCCCAATCCGGTTCCCTCAGATTGCTTCTTCTGGTCGCCTACCTGCTCAAAGGCTTCAAACAATCTTACGAGGTCTGCTTCGGCAATGCCGACCCCGGTATCGATTATCTGAAAACGAAGCGAGACCTCACTATTAGATGAGTCTAGTAAATCAACCCGGAGCATGACCGATCCTTGCTCAGTAAACTTGATAGCATTGCCCAGTAAGTTGATCAGCACTTGTTGCAGGCGTTTTGGGTCGGCGACTACCCCCTGTGGTAGGTGAGAAGTTGGTTGATAGACAAAGCTAATATCTTTCTGTTCAGCTTTAATGCGGCACATTTCCACTACGCTCTGTAGCAGTGAGGGTAGGTGCAGTGGTGTAGGCATCAGCTCTAGCTTGCGCGCCTCAATCTTAGAAAGATCTAGCACATCATTGATCAGTGTCAGTAGATGAGAACCACATTGATAGATGACATTGACGCCATGACGCTCCTTTTCTCCTAACGCTTTTGTTCGTGCCAATATTTGCGCATAGCCCAGAATGCCATTCAAAGGCGTTCGTAATTCATGGCTCATATTGGCAAGAAACTCGCTTTTAGCCTGGTTAGCACTATCAGCCACTGATTTAGCAACTTCGAGTGCGGCGGTTCGTTCCTTCACCCGTTCCTCAAGCTGTTCATTGTTCTGAGCGACGGTCGCGAGCGCTAGATTCAGCTTTGCTTCTGCTTGGTGCCTTTCTGCTAAGACTGCTCCTAGCATCAGCGTAGTGATGACAATTACCGCAATAAAAGACTGTAGTAGTCCTAAAGATTGGTTGAGATTCTCTTCTGCAAAAGAGCCAATGCCCCGGACAGTGGCGATCACAGCGACAGCTGAGACCATACAGTTACATAAGGTGACACCAGATTGTCCAAATCGAAAGGTCGCCCATAACAGTAGGGGAATCAGCATGTACTCAACGGGATAGCCATACTTAAAGGCAATCAAATTGACACCGCCTAGCAAACCTGCCAGATATATCCCTTCTAGTATCTGAGCCGGTTGAATTGCCCCTATTTTCAACCTGGTAGAGGTCTGCAAAAGCTGTCGCCAGCTGATGATGAGCGGTGTCAAGATCAAGATACCTGTGACATTAGAGATCCACCAGGTCAGTCCGACCGTACCCCAGATTGACCAGGGAATCTTCTGGCTGATTGCCAGAGCGCTGGCGCCAAAAGTTGCGTTAATAGTAGGCCCGACTAGTCCTACAAAAGTTATAAAGAGGACGACTCCGCGTACTTTCGTCAAGGGATATGGATACTTGAAAGCTCGTTTGAGTAGCGAAGCGCCCAGCCAAGCACCCAGCATGGTACCAGTGGCAATCAGAAAAACCCCTAGCAGCGAAAGGCTCAGCGATGCCCAGTTAGTCGGGTCAATAAAAGCCCAAGCGTTGGCCATCAGTGAACCCAGGAAAATACCGGGTAGTATCCAATGCCCTCCTAACAGCACAGCAGCGCTAGCAAGACCATCAGGCGGCCAGATGGGGGTAACGTTCTGCGGAGTTGAGGCTAGATTGCGGCACAGCTCGGCTAAACCATAGTAAGAGAAAGCAAGTACGAGAATCGCGATGCCTCTAACTAGTCCCTTAGAAAGCTGGCCTAGGCGGTAGCTGCGACGAGTCTTGACAAACATGGAGAATCTAATCCAAGGAAGTAATGGTTTAATAATTCCCTAGATAGAGTCACAAAAGCTGTGGCCTCGCCTTCACTCGGTCGACGGTAGCTTAGCGACGGTAGCCTAGCTATCAGCTATCAGCCGCTGCCGATACCGAGGGCTGAGCGGAATCATGGTCCGCCTGCCTGAATCGATAGCCTACTCCCCTGACACTCTCAATCCAGCGATCGCTCCCTTTGATATCTATCTTTTTTCTCAATCGCTGGATGCACACATCAACTACGTTAGTGCTGGGGTTAAAGTCGTAGCCCCACACATGCTCTAGCATTTGGGTACGGGTGAATACTCTACCGGGCGATCGCATCAGATATTCCAGCAGATTAAACTCTCTGGTAGTCAGCTCTACTAGCTGCTGATTCTCCCCTGTCTGACAGATTACCGTTCGAGTAATTCGATCTAGCTTGAACGGACCCACAGTCACCAGGTTTTGCCGCTCGCCAGCGCTGCGCCGCACAACTGCATACATCCGAGCGACCAATTCTTCTACAAAGAAAGGTTTAGCAATATAGTCGTCCGCCCCTAGGTTTAGTCCCTGTAACCGATCGTCTAGCTCGTTTCTAGCGGTCAGCAAGATTACAGGCGTATTGCAGCCTACCTGTCGCAAATGTTTGAGAATAAACAGACCGTCTTTGCCCGGCATCATAATGTCTAATAAGATGACGTCGTAGTCGCTATCGGCGGCTTTGTCGTAGGCAGTGTCGCCATGGTCGCAATAATCAACGACAAAACCCTGCTCACGCAGCCCGACCTGCACAAAGCTGGCAATCTTTGGCTCATCTTCTGCAAATAGAACGTGCATAGGTTCCTTGTTTCCTTAGCGAAACGCTTTTGCATTGTATCGCTAGCTATAGCATTGCGTTCTGTTGAACAGAGCGAAGCCTTACCAAAGCTTCTCATAACCTCGTTCACGTACCAGCTGATCGAGTGCCCTCTGCATCTGAGTGTGTACTCTCTCGTAACACTCGCCAATATAGTTACTATCGTGTAAAGCTTTGCTGCCGACTCGATCAAATCGAATAGGCGAACAGATGCGCGTATGGATTTGTACCGGCAGAGGAATATGCGGCAGCGGTCCAAATGAGAATCCCCACGGCAATCCTAGATAAAGCGGAAAAGCTTCCGGATCGATTCCCAGAGCCCACGGCATTCCCCAATCGTGCAGCGCTTTCATTAGAGGATAGATATCAGCTAAAACTATGAAACTAGAATGTGCTCCATGAGAAATCATTGGCACAATCGGAACGCCTTTTTTGATCGCTAGCTTAATAAAGCCTTTGCGCTGGTAAAAATGAATTTTGTGACGTTTGCTATGGGGGCGAAAGACGTCCTGGATTCCGCCTGGATACACCACAATATTTGCGCCTTTGTTTAGCGCTGCGATCGCCATTTTCGGATGCGCCTGCACCGCGCCCATCTGCGTTGCCAGCCTTGCTACAGAAGGAAACGCATCCCACACCTTCGGACTCATCAGCCCGTATAGAGGCTGCTCTGTTCCAAATCGACGACACCAGTCGCATAGCATCATATGCATATCGGGAGCTGCTATCCCACCGTTGTGAGAGCCGACAAACATCACCGGTTCATCTGTGGGAGTCTGTTCCCAGCCATCTGTTGTGACGTGGAAATAGTGATCGTAGAGCCACTGAATCAGCGGTAGCTGCTGCCCTAAAACAACTGGATTGCGATCCTCTAGAGACCAGCCGTCTAATGCGGAAGATTGCTCAGATTGAGAAGCATAAGCCTTGCTAGCACTTTGGATAGCGGAAAAGAGAGAAAGTAGACTTTCGAGATTCATATGCCTCTGATAGCAAAAGGGTTTGCTAGCTGTACCAACAAACCCTTTTGCGTCTTATGTTTTGCCTATCTGAAAAAAGGCCACCCTTCGCCAGAGGGAAGTTACTTCAGGTAGTAAAGTTTGAGTCGATTTAGAAAACTAGAGGAGCACAGCCGAGGAAAGTCCCCTCTGGGGAGGGGTGGCGCGTAGCGACGGGGTGGGTCGGCAACTTATGCTAAATAGGTACGTAAGAGCTAGCGCCCTTACAGGCTATAGCCTACTCAAAACCCAGCAAATCGAAGATGTCTCTATCTTTCAGCGGGTTTACTTCCAGTGGCTTAGCGTCCTCGATCATGCCCTTAGCTAGCTTCAGATACTCCTGCTGCACTTCGAGTACTTCAGGCTCTTCGTCCATCTCAAACACGGTGCACTTCTTCAGGCGGCTGCGGCGAATCGCATCCACCGTTTTGAAATGCGCTAGGGTCTTGAGCCCAACGCGCTCGTTGAACTTATCGATTTGGTCGGTGCCTTCGCTGCGGTTGGCGATGATGCCGCCCAGTCTCACCTTGTAGTTCTTCGCCTTTGCCTGGATCGCGGCGACGATTCTGTTCATCGCAAAGATAGAGTCGAAGTCATTCGCTGTCACAATCAGGCAATAATGAGCATGCTGCAAAGGCGCGGCGAAGCCACCACACACCACGTCACCTAGCACATCAAAGATCACTACATCGGTATCTTCAAACAGATGATGCTCTTTTAGGAGCTTGACGGTTTGGCCAGTCACGTAGCCGCCGCAGCCTGTTCCTGCTGGGGGACCGCCGGATTCGATACACATGACGCCGTTGTAGCCTTCAAACATGAAGTCGTCTGTCTGCAGTTCTTCGGAGTGAAAGTCAACCGATTCCAACACATCGATCACGGTTGGGACCATCTTCTTGGTCAGCGTGAAGGTGCTGTCGTGCTTCGGATCGCAGCCAATTTGTAAGACTCTTTTGCCCAGCCGAGAGAAGGCGGCTGAGAGGTTGGAAGAGGTGGTTGATTTTCCAATGCCACCTTTGCCGTACACAGCGATCACCAGTGCCCCAGACTCAATTTTCATAGAATCGTCTTGATGGACCTGGACGCTGCCTTCGCCGTCTGCGCCTTTATTAACGACGCCTTTGTTAGCAACATTGTTATTGGCGACGTTAGGGCGAAGGTCGTTTGAAACTACCACTGTAGGATCTCCTAATTGTTTGTTTGATCTGTTTGATGCTTAAAAGCTTGAGAGGTGAGCGCTCTGACGAAATCTACTTACCGATTGCCGCTTTTGCCTCGTACAAGGTATCTACGGTGATGGCGGTGATGCCGCGATCACTCGCAAACTTCTCTGTATTCCGCTTCACCTTGCCACGAACAAAGAACGGAATCTTCTTCAGCTCCGCTAGGCCGTCCGCACTCCAGCTAGTCTCTGTCGAGGAATTGTCTGGAGCAGTTCCCATCAGTTTCGAGTCAGCAGCGCTAGCTGAAGAATCAACTGCGGGCGCTTCCGGCTTGTTCGCACTGCCGTCCTGGTGCGGTTCTTCTTGGTACGACGGTTCTTGGTGTGGCGCGGTATGCAGGTGGCTCATATGGCCTTCTGCAAACTCGAAGTCCTCGCGGAACATACCGATCAGGTGCTCTTCTAGACCCATCATCAGCGGGTGAACCCAGTCATCAAAGATGACATTCGCGCCTTCCCAGCCCATCTGCGGTGAGTAGCGAGCGGGCACGTCCTGTACGTGGATGGGTGTAGAAATGACTGCGCAAGGAATGCCGAGTCGCTTGGCGATGTGGCGCTCCATCTGGGTGCCCAGTACTAGCTCTGGTGCGGCTTCGGCAACGGCGGTTTCAACGGCCAGATAGTCGTCGCTGATCACCGCTTCGACGCCGTGCTGCTTAGCAACTTCGCGCACCTGACGGGCGAACTTGCGACTGTAGGTGCCGATACCGACTAACGTAAAGCCGAGTTCTTCGGTAGCGATTCTAGCAGCGGCGATCGCATGAGTTGCATCGCCAAAGATAAACACCCGCTTGCCAGTGAGATAGGTCGAGTCCACCGAACGAGAATACCAGGGCATTCGAGACGCCCCCGGAATCGCAGAAGAGGCCACCCGTGAAACGTTCCAGTTGCCCAAAGTCTCCGATCTAGATCGATTTAGCACTCGGCTCACGTCAATCCCGGCGACTTCACCAATTTCAGCGATAAAATCGCGAGTCGCACCTACACCAATCGGCACGGTCTTCACAATCGGCTGAGCAAAATTTCGCTTCAGCCAGTCGCAGGTAGTTTGCGCAATCTCTGGATATAGGCAGATATTAAAATCCGCATCAGGAATTCGCATGATGTCTTCTGGCGTTGCGCCTAGCGGAGCGATCACGTTGGCATCTACGCCAATCTCGCCTAAGAGCTTTAGCACTTCTTGAATGTCGTCCCGACAGCGAAAGCCTAATGCGGTTGGACCAATGATGTTCGCCTTGGGTCGAATCGCAGAATCTCTTTCAGCTCGCTTCGTACCCGGTGGCAATGCTCTAGAGAGCAACAGCTTTCTCACCAAGTGGTAAAGCGTCTCGCTACCGCCCCAGTTCTCTTTTTTAGAGTAAGCAGGCAGTTCCAAACTCACAACTGGAATCGGCAGATTCATACTCTCAGCCAGCGGGCCAGGCTGATCTTGGATTAATTCTGCCGTGCAGCTTTCACCGACCAGCATTACCTGGGGCTTGAACCGCTCGTAGGCGTCGCGCACGGAGGTCTTCACCATTTCAGCCGTATCTCCCCCCAAATCTCTGGCCTGGAAGGTGGTGTAGGTGACTGGCGGACGCTGATCGCGGCGTTCAATCATCGTAAATAGCAGATCGGCGTAGGTGTCGCCTTGTGGCGCGTGCAGCACATAGTGAACCCCTTCCATTGAGGTCGCTACACGCATGGCCCCGACGTGGGGAGGGCCTTCGTAAGTCCACAGAGTCAATTCCATAAAAGTTGAGAGAGTAGGGATAAATATCAAACAGTCAGTCGCTTCCGTCTTTCTAGCGATCGCGTAAATAACTCCGCCAGGTCAGCCGTCTGGTCATAGCCGTGCAGCGGCGAGAACACCAGCTCAATCGACCACTTCGTCGCCATGCCTTCGGCTTCTAACGGATTCGCCAGACCCAGGCCACAGACCGTAATGTCTGGGTGAGCTTCCCGACAGCGATCGAGCTGTTTCTCGACGTCCTGGCCTTCAGAAAGCGCTGTTCCTTCTGGCAGTAGCGCAATCTCCTGGTCCATCAGCAGACGATCGATATAGGGCGTACCGACTTCGACTAGCTCCATGCCACACTCGCGCGACAGGAAGCGAGCTAGCGGAATTTCTAACTGCGAGTCGGGGAAGAGAAAGGCTTTGCGACCGCCGAGCGCCTGGCGATAGTGCTCTAGCCCGGTGTTGGCTCTAGCGACAGCAGGTGCGATCGCCCCTTCAAACTTTTCACCCTCTACGCCCCAGGCTTCCGCCGCCGTCTTCAGCCAAGCAGTTGTGCCCTCAATACCAAATGGATAGGGCGAAGGCAGTAGCTCCGCGCCGCGAGCCATCAGCAGTCGCACCGTCTCACTCAAGAATGGCTGGGCGACCAGCAGCTTGGTCCCCTTCCCTACGCTCGGTAGTGCCGACGCCCGGCGCGGTGGAAAAAATGACACAGGGCCAATGCCCATCTGATTGAATAGCCGCTGAAACTGATCTTCTACCACGTCCGCCAAACTGCCCACCACCATCAAGGCAGGCTCATCTGTTTCTTTGCTCGGCAGCACCGGCACCATCGAACCCAAGCAGGCATCCTCTCCTTGAGTAAAGGTAGTTTCGATCCCGCTACCGGAATAGTTAAGTACTCTAGTTTTAGGAAAATGCCGATGATTCAGCTTCTCAGCTGCCTTCGCTAGATCTAGCTTGATTACCTCAGAAGGGCACGATCCCACCAAGAACAAAGTACTGATATCGGGGCGACGCGCCAGCAGCTCTTCGACAACGCGCTCTAGTTCTTCGTTGGCATCGGCCAAGCCCGCCAGATCACGTTCGCCCAGGATAGCTGTGCCAAACCTAGGCTCAGCAAAAATCATTACTCCCGCTGCCGACTGAATCAGATGCGCACAAGTCCTTGAGCCGACCACCAAGAAAAAGGCATCCTGCATTTTTCTATGCAGCCAAACAATACCCGTCAATCCGCAGAAGACTTCTCTCTGGCCGCGTTCTTTAAGAACAGGTAGATCGGCATTCACTGTCTTCGTCAGAGTTGTCTGCGTAGCGTTGGCAGTTGGATTAGCAGTTGGATTATCTGTGCAAGCCTTTAGCGCCATACTGGGGTCTTCGCTCTTGTATCAACAGTTGTATGCATAAGCATCAGCAAGCTACCTTGCTTCTTTTTGCATGTCTTTTTAGGCTGTTTTTCTTTAAGAAAACCAAAAAATGCGCAAAGAAAATTTAGGACAGCAAAATCGGCTGAGGAATTCAGTATAGAGATCTGTCGATTGGGTCCACGTGCTCAGCAGGCTTTATTTACATTCAGCCATCAATGTTTACTAAACGCAGTGTTTAGTGAAAGTATTAGCTCCAGTCAAGAGCCAATAGAGGAGTATGGAGGGCACAACAGCATAATATAGAGAACAATTCAATTTCAGCAGCAGAACCCAAGATACGGATCATGGCAAAGCCAACCCAAGCCCACATCTCTAAAATGATCTCCAAAAGAGAGAGCGAGTTTTTTCGCACCCGCACCCTGAAGCAAACCGAATACTATATGGGTGCCAAGCTATTAGAAGTCGGCGTCAATCCGAACAAAGGCGTGATCTACCGATGGAAGACGATTGATAAAGGCAGCCGAGAAGAGTGGGTTTACAGTGCCTACTGGGGTGAATCTCGTGAGAAGATCGAAGCCGAAGAATCCGATAAATAAACCCATCTTCCCGTAGGGGCGCAACCTTACAGCACGTCCCACATGCTACGCCCCTGCGGCGGGAATCGCGGCTGAGGCTGCTGCAACTGGCGAAGACTCTACTTGAGGTTGAGCTGCGACGTCAGCCTCGGCGAGCGGAATTCGCTGTAGGCGAGCGCCGACATTGCGGAGTTTTTCCTCGAACCTCTCATAGCCGCGATCTAGATGGTGGAGGCCGTAGAGGGTAGTTTTACCTTCGGCGGCTAGACCTGCGATCGCCAATGCCGCAGAAGCGCGCAAGTCACTACCCGTCACGGGTGCACCAGACAGATGCGAGACCCCACGCACCATCGCACAGTCGCCTTTAACTTTGATGTCTGCGCCCATCCGGTTGAATTCAGCGACGTGCTGTAGCCGATTCTCGAATACGGTTTCTGTCACCATGCTGTTGCCTGCGGCTAGGGTCAGCAGCGCCATAAACTGAGCCTGCATGTCTGTTGGAAAACCGGGATAGGGCAGCGTCTGAATATCAGTAGGCGCGGTTTTCTCTCCAGGGCGGATCCGAATACTGTTGTTAGCTTCGATGTCGATTCTTGAACCCGTTTCACGCAGCTTTGAAAGCAGCGGCGTGAGGTGGCTTGGATCAACGGGGCCGACTGTGATTTCCGAGCGAGTAATTGCCCCTGCTATCAAGAAGGTACCGGCTTCGATGCGGTCTGGAATGATGCTGTAGTCGGTGGCGTGGAGGCTAGAGACACCCGTAATAGTGATGGTCTTCGTCCCTGCGCCTCGAATGTTGGCACCCATAGCACGGCAAAAGTTAGCAAGATCGACAACTTCCGGTTCTTGAGCTGCGTTTTCGATAGTAGTTTCCCCTTCAGCTAGGGTAGCGGCCATCATCAGGGTTTCTGTCGCACCGACGCTGGGATAGTCCAGATATATTTTGGCACCTTTGAGTCTGCCCTGAGCACCGGGAACATAGGCGTGTACTACGCCATGATCCATGTGAACGTGCGCACCAAGTGCTTGCAGGCCACGGATGTGAAGCGCCACCGGACGAGCGCCAATTGCACAGCCACCAGGCAAAGGCACCCGAGCAACGCCCAGACGAGCGAGCAAAGGGCCGATTACAAAGAAGCTAGCGCGAAGTTTGCTAACGATATCGTAGGGGGCTTTGGAATGGCTGATATGGCTGCCGTCTATGTCCAAGGTATCGCCATTGCGATCAACCCTTAAGCCAAGGGCTTCTAAGACGCTAGCCATTCGACCGATATCCATCAGATCAGGAATGTTGCGGATACGACAGGTCTGTGAACACAGGAGCGCACCGCCCAGCACCACCAGAGCAGAATTCTTTGCTCCGCTAATAGGAATGTGACCGCTTAGCTTGGCATTGCCCCAAATCTCGATAACAGATTCTGAGCGCGATTCGGTGGATAGACTGGTAGCCGATCGGTTAGAAGTGACGATGGGGTTGCCCTCCGTAGTGGGTTAATGAAGATTGACAGTGGGTTAATGAAGATTGACTGTGAGAATTTGGTATGGATTCTACCCGAAACTCCGTAATTTCTTTGGATTAATTTGAAGCTTTCGTGACGAAGAAGCAAAAAAACGTACTTTCGCCGGAGGACAACAACGACAAACTATGGGTTTTTTACGGCAGAACTGGCCCCTACGAGCACATAAGAAGCACAAGCAATTGTTGACGGATGGACCGTGCTGCTAGATTATTGTTAATCGCAGCTAAGCGTTGCTTGTCATGGTTATCTTCTACAAGAGGATAAGGCTGCCTCTCATGCGGGACTGGCGAAATTGGTAGACGCGCTAGATTCAGATTCTAGTGTTCGCAAGGACTTCCGGGTTCAAGTCCCGGGTTCCGCATTTATTTTCTATGCTTACTAGTCTGCAAAACCAAACGGTTAAACAGCTCCGTAAGCTACAGCAGCCCAAAGAGCGCAAGAAGCAGGCGGCGCTGTTGCTAGAAGGCACTAACCTAATCGAGGCGGCTTGTGAGGTTCACTATCCGCTACAGACACTTTGTTTTACTGAAGACTGGCAGGCAAGGAATGAGCTGATCTGTGAGCGGGCGATCGCACTCTCCACGCAAGCAGAACTCGTCTCCCCAGAAGTCATCAAATCGATCGCTAGCACTGTCTCACCCGACGGCGTGCTCGCCGCAGCACCTCGCCGCAATGTCTGGGGATCAGAACTGAGTAAACCGAAGGACGCTGTCAGCCTGGGCGTCATTCTAGAGACCATTCAAGATCCAGGCAATCTGGGGACAATCATCCGCACCGCAGCGGGCGCAGGCAGTGATGGCCTTTGGCTCAGTCACGACAGCGTAGACCTAGACCATCCAAAGGTATTGAGAGCCTCCGCAGGCCAGTGGTTTCGGACGCCGATGGCAGCAGTTGACGTCATAGAACAGGTCAAAACGCTCAAAGAAAACAACGTGCAGATAGTCGCAACGACTGCTGCCACCGAGCTGGACTATTGGCAGTTAGACCTCTGTCAGCCCACTGTGTTTCTACTGGGAAATGAAGGCGCCGGGCTCTCAGACGATTTGATGGCTTCTGCATCGGTGACGGTAAAGATTCCAGTAGTGTCAGAGGTGGAGTCGTTGAACGTGGCAATTTCGACAGCACTGCTGCTGTACGAGGCAAAGCGCCAAAGAGGGCACCAGCGGAAAACCGAAGTTGTCCAAAGTACCCTTCTCGGTTGAAAATAAAAGAGAATATAAGGAGAGCGCAGTGGATTCAGCATTCGATTACGACTTGGTGATTATTGGTGCCGGGGTAGGCGGTCATGGCGCGGCGCTACATGCCGTGCAGCGTGGACTAAAGACGGCCATCGTTGAAGCAGGCGATATGGGCGGCACCTGCGTAAACCGGGGCTGTATTCCTTCCAAGGCGCTGCTGGCGGCATCGGGTAAGGTGCGCGAAATGCGCGATGAACAGCACCTCAAGGCGATGGGAATTAGTCTGGCGGGCGTCGGCTTTGACCGTGAGAAAATTTCTAGCCATGCCAAGAATCTAGTCGGCAAAATTCAGGGCGATCTCACTGGCAGTCTGACTCGGCTTGGCGTAGAAATTATCAGAGGCTGGGGCAAAATTGCCAGCAGTCAAAAAGTCTCTATCGAAGATGAAAGCGGCAAGCGCGTCATCACCGCCAAAGACATTATTCTCTCTCCTGGTTCTGTTCCGTTTGTGCCCAGAGGGATCGAGACAGATGGCAAGACGGTCTATACCAGTGACGAAGCCGTGCGGTTAGACTGGCTACCTGATTGGGTGGCAATCATCGGCAGCGGCTATATCGGCCTGGAATTTTCTGATGTCTACACCGCGCTCGGTTCAGAGGTGACGATGATCGAGGCGATGGATCAGCTAATGCCCACATTCGATCCTGATATTGCCAAACAGGCTGAGAGAGTGCTTATCACCCCCCGCGATATTGAGACTCGCGTAGGCTTGCTAGCCAAGAAGATTACGCCTGGTTCGCCTGTGGTGATTGAACTGGCCGATCCAAAGACAATGGAAACCGTTGATACGTTAGAAGTTGACGCTTGTTTAGTGGCTACGGGTCGAATTCCAGCGACAAAGAACCTAGACCTAAACATGGTGGCTGTAGAGACCGATCGACGTGGGTTTATTCCAGTTGACGAGAATTTAGCGGTACTGCGCGACGGTAAGCCAGTTCCACACCTGTATGCAATCGGCGATGCCAACGGCAAGATGATGCTAGCCCACTCTGCCTCTGCACAGGGGATTGTGGCAGTTGATAACATCTGCGGCGATACTCGCACCGTTGACTACAACGCCATTCCA
>JBCCOH010000084.1:0-22934 GCA_039111275.1 Cyanobacteria bacterium P01_D01_bin.1
ATTATCAATCAAATACTGAGCAGCCAGATACTCTTGCAATGTCAGATGCGAGAAAGAATACTGCTCTTCCATGCGCTCTACCAAAATGCCTTGCTGCACCTCTATCGCATTTAGCACCTTTTCACTATCTAGACCTTTTGGTGCGTTTAGGTTGCCAGCTATAAAGTTTCTAATCTGAGTAGACAGCCATCGCTTATCAAAGAAGAGCTGATCGGCCTCCATGCCGTCATAGGCAATCTCGGAAAGCAAAGTTTCTTCTTGCTCTATGCTCAATCCTTCGTAAATGTCATCACGCAAGATTCTCTTTTCAGCCGCCCACTCTTCTAGCAATATTCGCAGCGCCTTTTTATACAGACTGCTGCGATTGTTCGGAAATCGCTGAGACTGGCCATATACCAAGCATAGATAGGTCAACAGCAGCGGCGTATGCGCCAACTCTTTCGAGGCTTTGTTCTCCGGCTTTTTCAACACTTCCCAGCATTTCTTTGCGGTTTCACGTTCTCTATCCTGCTCACTGCTAAACCAGTTATTGATAAACTGCCAAATCTGGTCATCATCGAAATCGGCCATTGTTACATTGCTGAAACGCTGAAACGCACTACCACGATAGCCAGCCGCTGCTACTCGACAAGATGCAATAAAGCGGTTGTTATCATAGCGATCTACAAAATCTCGAATCGTCTTCAGCACATTGTCTAAATTGGCACTAGGCACCTCATCCAATCCGTCGAGCATGATCAACAGATTTCCCTGCGCCAGCGCATTCTCCATAAACGCTTCTGGCTCTGGAAAACCACAGGTCTCAAACTCAGCCGTAATGAACCTATCAATATCCACATCACTGGCTTCAAACCGCTTTAGCTCCAGCAAAACCGGAATCACACGCGGTCTGTAGGTAGCTCTCTCATAGTAAAAAGTCCGCAGCGCCTCTAGTCCCACCTTCCGCAAGAAAGTACTTTTCCCCGCACCTGGTCCACCCAGCACCATCAGATACTGTTTTTCATTCGCTATACCGATACCAGATTGTTTTTTCTCTTCACGCCCTCTACCGCTATACCCTCGCAAACGATCCTGCCGAAAAGTCTCTTCCAAAGCGCCTGGATCAAACTGCAAGATATCTCGACTATCTAGCAGCTTTACCCCTGTATACACAGAAGCCAAATCCACGGGCTCCCGCATTCCCAACACCTTTAGCTGACAGTGCCGCTTCTGGTACGTCTCAATATACTTACGAGAAGCGTTGAAGATCGTCTGCTTGCTCTTATCTTTGATGCCTTTGATTGTGTTGGCAATGGCGCTACTGCTTCCCGCCTTCGTCGTATCAGTAATCAGCGCCGCAATGCCCTCTGCCGCCGCACCTATCAAAAATTCAGAGCCAGTCATGAGTATGCGCAGTGTTGTAAGCCTGCTCGCAGCATACTGCACCCTTCGTATTTCATCTAGAGCAGATCTCAATCCTATCCATAAGGCAGATTCCAAATCGAATACAAAGCACCATAGTTGGATAGTACATGTTTACTCTATTTCTATTATGCCTGTAGACGATTTGCGAAAGAACAACACAATGGCTCACATTCTAGAAGCGCTGGATAGTGGCAAAGATATTGGTCATTACGGACGATTGACCTTTGCGATGGTGGCGCAGTACTTTGCGGATGAGAAGGAGATTGTTGGACAGTTGCAAAAAGACAAAGACTTTAGTGAGGAAGAGGCTAGATCACTCTATCAGCAGGTCACTAGCAGACAATACAGTCCGCCTAGCCGCGATAGTCTGCTAGAGTGGCAGTCTGAGCAGGACTTTCAAATCGTGCCAGACCCCGAAGACCCTGATTCGGGTAATGTCTATCAAGACCTCACTTTTCCTGAAAGCGTCTACGAGAGTATCTCTAGCTACAACGATAAAAAGAACAGTTAGATCCTTTTAGCTGGCAACCATCCGATGACAGAAAATAGCGTGAAAAAGCTACACCTGATCCGTCATGCCAAGTCTAGCTGGAACAATAGCTATCTTGCGGATATTGACCGGCCGCTGAACGAACGGGGTATGCGCTCTTGTCAGGCGATGGCGGCAAAAATAGCGGATGCAGGCTGTCCTTTTACGAATGTCTTTTGCAGTCCGGCAGTCCGAGCGCACTCGACCATTGAACAGATTGGCGAGGCTCTAGCCGCTCGACAGATAGACTGGCAGGTGGATGATGCGCTGTATACTTTCGACTTTCAGGATCTGCTGAGATGGTGCCGGGGACTAGATGATGTGATCGCCCAAATCGTCATCATTGGACACAACCCAGCAATGACCGACTTTATCAACGAGATGAGCGATCGCACTATCGAAAATCTGCCTACCTGCGGCTACGCTCAGCTCTGGTTTGAGACTCAATCGTGGCAGACACTCCCAGCCAAATCGGCAAAGCTAGTTAGCTTTCTAAAGCCAAAAATGTTTATGGATTAAGCTTGATTTAGCCTCCATCAGCCACTAGACAAGCAATGACGCCCCGCCAGTCCATTCAAAACTATCTAGTCACTGCTGAACAAATGCAGCAGATCGAGCAGCGTATCTTCGATAGTGGTATGCCGGTAGCAGCGCTGATGGAAAAGGTGTCGGGGCGAATTACCCAGCAGTTTGTCAGGTGGTTTGTAGACTGCACTAATCGGCGAAAAGGAACTGTTGGAATCTTAGCCGGGCCAGGTCATAACGGCGGTGATGCGCTAGTCGTAGGGCGCGAGCTGCACTTTTTGGGCTATGGGGTGCAGATCTATCAGCCATTTTCTAGTCTGAAGCCGCTGACAGCGCAGCATGCCCAGTATGCAAAAAGTTTGGGCATCGCTTTTGTCGATGATTTGCAGGGCTTGGCAAACTGCGATGCAATGATTGACGGGTGGTTTGGGTTTGGGCTGACAAGAGCAATTGAGGGCGAGCTTGCCGCTGATGTTCAGGCGCTCAATCGAGAGCGCATTCCAGTTTTTAGTATCGATTTGCCCTCTGGCATTCACACCGATACAGGCGAGGTCATGGGCGCTGCGATTAAGGCGAGCTACACGGCTTGTCTGGGACTGTGGAAAAGAGGATTCATGCAGGAGAAGGCGTTGGCCTATCTGGGTGAGAGCGGCCTGGTTGATTTTGATATTCCGCTGGCAGATATCGTGGCGGTGCTAGGAGAAAGTCCTGCGGTGCAGCGGCTGACAGATGAGCAGGCGATCGCCCACCTGCCGCTCAATCGTTCTGCGACCGCGTACAAATACACCGCTGGTCATCTGCTGCTAGTGGCTGGATCGCGTACCTACGCGGGAGCAGCGCTGATAGCGGGGTTGGGGGCTGTAGCTAGCGGCGTCGGCATGCTGACACTGGCAGTCCCCGAGTCGATTCGGCTAGCGCTACTGCCACAATTGCCGGGGGCATTGCTGATTGGCTGCTCGGAGACTGATGACGGCGTGATCGCAGCGTTTTCTAAACAGTTTGATCTAGATAAGTATGATGCGATCGCCTTCGGCCCTGGCCTAACGCCGACCAACCCTACACTTTTAGAAACGGTACTAGCCGCTAAGTGTCCCTTGCTTTTGGACGCTGATGGGCTCAATCTTTTAGCCCAAGACTCCCCAGTCAAAAAGCTTCAGGCGAGAACTGCGCCCACCATATTGACCCCGCATATAGGAGAATTCAAACGGCTGTTTTCAGACCGGCAGTCTTCTTTACCCGGCGCGATCGCCCATCAAGCCGCAATCGATAGCGGCGCAGTCATTTTGCTAAAGGGGCCGAGAAGTGCGATCGCCTCTCCCGATCGGCTCTGGTTCAATCCCCACAGCACGCCCGCTCTCGCCAGAGGTGGCAGCGGCGATGTGTTGACTGGGCTCATGGGTGGACTACTCGCTAGCACAGCAAAAGAAACTAGCAGCAATAGTCAACCACTGACATCAGCCGTTTTAGATACAGCATCAGACGCGATACTAAGCGCGGCACTAGGCGCAACACTGGGCGCGGTATGGTGGCATTCACAAGCCGCGATTTCTGCTAGCCAAAGCCGAACGATCCTAGGTGTAGACCCAATGCATCTCGCTCAAAATCTCGATTTGGCCTTGCAGAAAGCTATCCTTTAGCCCTTTCCTTTTCTTTTTGCTTGCGTCGAAATGCCATCCAGGTGCGCCAGCCTAAAAGACCCAACATCAAAAGCGTTAGCGGGATAACAACCAGATTGATTGAGCCTATCCAAATAGAATCTGGATGTGTGGCGTTGGCGATTAGATAGCCTATGTACAGCGCGTAGTAGCCTAGCAGCAGCACGCCTTCTCTGCGAGAGACCTGATTATCAGTGAAAAAGATCGGCAGACACATGATCGCCACAGCCAGCATGATCGGGATGTCGAACCGCTGCGCTGAATTCGAGATATAGATACCCGTTTCTGAGACGGCGCTAGTTAGACCTAGGACGATCAGTATGTTGAAGATATTGCTGCCGATGACATTGCCGACGGCCAGATCACGCTCGCCTCGAAAGGTCGCCATCATAGAGGTTGCCAGCTCTGGCAGCGAAGTTCCAAAAGCAATCACCGTTAGGCCAATGATCAGCGGGCTAGCCCCCAAGAACGTGGCAATCGTCACTGCGCTCTCGACCAGCCAGTGAGAGCCAGCTACCAGCATGGTCATGCCGAGGGCAAACAGACCCGCGTTTAGACCAACCTGTTTAATAGAGGGCGATCGCGTACCAGATTCGATGTAGTCGTCCTCGATGATCGCGTTTTCCTCTTTTTGGCTTTGTAGCAGCAAAAAGATTGTGTATACCAACCCCCCCAAAAACAGAATGATGCCATCCGAGCGACTAATCTGATTGTCAAAGCCAAAGAACATGAGCAGCGCCGACACGCCAATCATGATCGGTACATCTAGGCGCACTAGCTGCTGTGCTACCACCAAAGGCGCAATCAACGCCGACGTTCCCAAAATTAACAGCACGTTGCAGATGTTGCTGCCGACCACATTTCCCAGCGCAATCTCGGCTTGCCCGTTCAAGCTGGCATTCAAGCTAACAGCTAGCTCCGGCGCACTCGTCCCAAAAGCCACTACCGTTAGACCAATAATCAAAGGGGGAATTCCCACTGTGGCAGCTAGCCTAGAAGCACCTCGAATCAGAAACTCTGCACCTAACACCAGCAGAGCCAGGCCCATCACCAACAAAACAACCGTAAAAATACTCATAGGTGCTGTAGTTTTCCAAGAGCTCTGGCAATTGTGAATCCAGCGCTGGCGCCTTCTCACTTATATCAAATTACTTGAGAATAGCCACGGTAGTTGCAAGGGTGCATGCCTTTGCAGCGGTTTTTGCATAGGATGTAGCTAGCCATAGAATATAGCTAATTTGCGTCCAATCTGCGTCTAACTTGTGTCTAGTTTTGAACTTTCATCTTCCGAGCTTGCCCCTTGGCGACCGCCGCTTGCTAGAGCGCTGCATCGCAACCGGGCTCAGCCCTTTTGCCGTTTTTTGCAGCTGGCCACCATTCGCCCAGACGGCTGGCCCGCCAACCGGACAGTTGTGTTCAGAGGCTTTTGGGCCGAGACGAATCAGTTGATGTTTATCTGCGATCGCCGCAGCGAAAAAATAGACCAAATCCAGCAAAACCCAAACGCAGAAGCCTGCTGGTACTTCACCAAAACCCGTGAACAGTTCCGACTGCGCGGCCAGCTAAGCGCCATCACAGCTGACACAACCGCAGCAACCCTACTCGAAGCCCGCCGACATCTTTGGCAAAAAATCTCAGACAACGCCCGACTTCAGTTCGCTTGGCCCCAGCCCAAAGCCACCCGAACCGAGAATAGCGACGCTTTTGCCCCCTCAGCACCCAATCCTCAAGCGCCCCTCGACACCTTCTGCGCCCTCTTGCTAGTGCCTAACGAAGTTGATTACTTGTCTTTGCGAGGAGAGCCACAGGATCGGATGGTCTATCATCTAGCAGAAGAAAATTGGACTTCTCAAAATGTCAACCCCTAAGCGAGACGCTAAACAGGTACATGCTGCGCCCCTTGGCTATCTACTCGGTAGAAGACGAATCTTCAAGCACAAGACGCGCCCTATCCAGCCAGTTCGTCGTCACGCCACCAAAACGTTCGGCTAAAAGTTGAAGTTCTTCTAGATAGATATTAGAAAATATCGCTTCAATATCAGCCGGAATCGCTAGCTGAATCGGTTTTTGATTGTATCTAGTCTCTAACTGTCTAGTCTGATTATCTAGGGCGCCTTTCACCCCCAAGAACTTACAAATTGTTTCTAGAAACTGTTGAGGATTTTGCTTGAGATCGTCGTAAAAGCCGACGAATATTTGTTCGGGCGCAAAGTACTTCTCCCATCGACTCAGATTTTCTGTGTAGTATCCATTGGTAAATAGCCACCTATCGTTGAGATCACGTTCAAATACGGTTTTGCGAACCAGCTCTTCAGTCAGATTTTCGGGCTGCCAGTCCACTAAGCTGACGCACCTAAGGAGAATATGCGACCAGGTGCGATCAACTGGATTGCGCAGGATATAGATGATCTTTAAATCTGGAAAATCTTTCTGGATAGCTGCGATTTGGCTCTCGTCCATAGGCGCATATAGAGGCGTGACATCGCCTGCAACCCGGTCCTTGCTAGGCGCAAATAGGGACTCGTACCACTCAGCATTGCGAGGGCGCAAAAAATAATTGAGATGCCACCCAAAATAGCCAGGACGTAGCCATGCTCGCTTGTGATGCAGAAAATTTCTGAGCTGCATGCGCCAGTACTCATAGCGCTTTTTATTTTTGCCAAATAGTCGCCCTGACAGGTTGTATTCAGGTTCGTTGAAATAGCGTAATTCTTTGATCGGCGGCAGCCAAACGCCCGGATGCTGCTGAAGGTTGTAGTGTAGCCAGGTTGTACCGCTTTTGATAGCGCCGATACAAATAAAGGTAGGACCAGCCATTTGATTACTTGGGTAAATAGGTTGTTGCTCAAGGTAAGCTGATGAACATGAACGACTGTGTGCGATCGCCCATTCAGGCTACCTGTTAGAGGCTACCTGCTAGGCACTGGATGCGCCCACCAATCAACGGCTTTAGCAAATCGATGGCTAAAGGCTTCGGGCGTATAGCGTTCTAGGTACCACTGCCGACGGCGCTGCTGTTCGTCAGCGCTGCTCACAGGTGCCTGCTGATGTTGGTGCAACGCTTGGACAAAGGCAGGGACGTCATTTGGGGACACAGTCGTGCCAAATTCTCCCAAAAGATCAGCGACACCACCGACAGCGAAGGCGATGCAGGGTTTTCCTAGCGCCAGTGCCTCCATCAGAACTTTGGGGAACGGATCGTCGCGGCTAGTTAGCAAAAAGGCGCTAGCTTTGGCAAGGATCGATGCGGGATCTGCCTGCTCACCTGTGAATGTGACGGCGTGTTCTAGGTTCTGCTCGTGGATGGCGGCTGCGATCGCGCCTTCTGAGAATTGACCGCTACGCTCAAAGCCACCGACCCAAACAAATTTTGATTCAGGGCTGTGTACGAGCGTCTGTCTAGCAATCTGCAAGAACAAATCTGGGCCCTTTCTAGCCTTGACACGGCCGCAGGCGACATAGAGTTGAGGCTCGCTTGGCAAAGGCAAAGCATAGCGGAGCATCGGGCTAGAATTAGAAATATTAGGGAGCAAGTAGAGGTTTTCTGCTCTCACCCCATACCGCTTTGATAGGGTGTCTAAGCCAGCTTGGCAAACGTGAAAATGTCTGACATGTCGGTTTTGGAGCGCATATTTCACAGATGGATAGAGACGCGAGCACTTCTCGATGCCAGCTTCGATCTCCCATTCGGTCTCGTGCCAGTAAACAGCTATCTTTTTGCCCGAAAATTTGGCTAGAGCATGGAGCTTAGGGCCATACCAAAAAGCTAGCGCGCCAATGCTATCAAAAATCACCCGCCGGGCAGGTAGGAGTTTGCCTAGGCTGTTGGGCTTGCCATTCCATACAAACTCGAGCCGGAGACCGTGCTGACGACAGGCCGCTTGTGAAAACCAAAGCGAGTCGAGCGGGAAACCGCCACCAGTGCGGTGATGAGACACCACGAAAATTGACCGCATTTTGGGTTTGGGCACGATCTTTACTTCTCCTACGGACGCAAGCTAATGGAAGATCAGGATTTTTAAGACGACTAGGATTCGATAGATGAATGTGTGGTGCGATCGCTTCATTTGCCGTAGTTGCTCATTGGCGAATTCGAGAACCCGCCCAGCTCGCTTCTCCCAGGTATACTGCTGCACATCCTCAGCGGCGCGGCTGGCAATCTGTTCAGCTAGGTCAGGATCCGCTAATAGTTTGGCGATCGCATCTTTAAACGAGTCAGGGTTGTCAGGTTCGGCTAGCAGCGCGTTCTCGCGATCGTTCAGTACAGTAGTGATATTGGGCAGCGCTGAGGCCACAATCGGCCGCTTGACCGCCATATACTCGAACAGCTTCAGAGGACTAGTTGTATTGGCCAATTTCCAGCTACGGCTGTTAGGAATGACCAGTACATCGGCTGCGTACAGATAGGTCGCCAATGCTGACTGTTCTACATGACCGATAAGTGAGACATTATCAACCCCTTTTTGTTCACACAGTTCGCGAGTCCGATCGATGTCCTCTTGCCAGCCTCCTACTAAGATAAATCGGCATTCGGGCAACAGCCGAGCGGTTTCTATCAGCGTTGGAATGCCCTTGTACTCATATAGATGCCCTGAGTAGAGAATGATTTTTTTATCCGGGGATAGCGCTAGCTTTGTCTGAGCCACATGCTTTTCCTGATGAGGCAGCAGATTCCCCAGGTCCACCCCGCTGTGGGCAATCAGCACCTTTTCAGAACTAAGGCCAGCGTGTACGTAGTTTCTAGCAACTTCTTCAGAGAGAGTAACAAAGCCAACTAAGTCTTTATGGGTCAATCGATCTACAAGTTTATCTGTAAAGGGCGTAGGTAACGGCTCGTGGCTCTCCCACAGAACCGGCACCTGTAGCGCTAGCATAAAGTCAACAACTTGAGGCGACCTCGTATATACAAGCGCAGGATATTTTAGATAGGTATAAAGTGAAGCAAACCTACAGAAAGCTCTGCTAGCGTAATCGGCAGGAAAAGGATATTCAACTTTTCGATGAACTGGAAGCCGCATCAGGTTAAACGGTGTGCGGATGCCATACCAGTCTTTAAATACCTCGTCCATGCCTCGGATGGCCGAAATAATATCTCCTCCCGTTATCAAAGCAAAGGATTTGATCTGCTTAGACAGCGCCTGCGACATCTTGGCCACTTGGATCGTGTGAGCCATTTTGGAAGGCAGATTGCCATTGGAGATGTATATCAAGTCTTCTATTTTAGCTGCTTTTGTCTTAGCTGTAGGAGTTTTCGCTGTGGAAGCGGTAAGAGTACTGTTGCTCGCTGAGAGGATAGGATCAGTACTCTTATCCAATTTTGTTGCATGCCTATCGCTCTTTTGTTCCCGACTATCTTGCTGTAGAACAGCTACCGAGTGGGAATAGCCAAGCCTGGTTGCAACATCAGCTACCTCTGACTCAAATTCAGCTATCTCTGTGTGATTCCATGTATCAACAGTGAACAAAGAAGAACGCTTTTTACCAGAGTTTTCATCCGTCTGCTTCTGTACTAGCTTAGAATTCTTAGCATTGGGACGACGCTCGGTAATCTGTTGATACTCAGTTCTAGAAACATTTGAGGGGAAGCCAATAAATTCAGCAATCTCTAAGTAGCTACTGTAAGATAGGTTCTCTAGCTTTTGAATGCGCCAATGCTCTCGAGGAATTGCTGAAAATTGCTCTATTACCTCGTTGTTTAGTGCGCTCCAGTACCAGGCAAGTTTTCCAACCTGCGTCAGCTCCTGCCAGCGATCAAAGGTCTCTCCGGATGGAACAATACGCCCCAGAAAATGATGAGGCTCACGACTCTCTTGATAGCTTGGCGGTAAGTGACTATGTGTCCGGATAATTGCCTCGCTATACCAACCTTTGTAGCGATAGGAATTGACCACCTGATCGGGCCTGCGGACCAGCAGAACAAACTTGGCGTTGAAGCGCTCGTACAGCTCTTGAATAGAAAGCGATAGATGAGCACTAGACTCAATCGAAAAACTACAACGATTGAGATCAGCCTGAATTTCCTTTTCCTTCGCCTCTAAGAAACCTTCGTGGTCTACGGGAACCCCGTACCACTTACAGTACCGGTGAAAGGTCTCATTAAACGGATTGCGCTCGTGGACTGAGGCGACGCTGGTTTCTAGTTCTAAGACTCTAGACAAGAACTGAGTGCCGCACCTTCCAGTACCCACTACGAAAGCTACATTGCTCATAGTCGCACAAGATTCAGGGCCATAAACGCTATTCGAGTTAATTGTCAAGAACTAAATTTTGTAAATCAAAAATAATTACAATCGACCTTGTTAGATTTGATTAAGCTTAGCTCCGATCAAGTTACAGATATCAAGTTACAGATATTAAAGCACTCTCGACAATTCGGTTGTCGCTTAGACATATTATCCTACGCATGTAAAGTCAAAGTTTAATGTTGGGGATATTAAATGAAGGGCGTGTAAATATTGATCAATATGGAGACGTTGAAGACCTGCTGCGGTGCAGATTGGGTACTCTTATGTTTCAGCACAAATAATGTACCCGTAGGGAATAGCATCCGTGTCTGGCATAGCGCTTGGTAAGGCATGGACCTCTTTTCTTTCGGTCTGTCTCTCCTCCTGCCAAGAGTGGCAGGAGCTTCGCTTTCTAGTTAATCCTGTTTTAGTCGCTCCTGTAAGTTTTCGGCAGCAGCCTTGATCCGATGCCCGGTCTGTATGGCAATCTCCTGTTTAGCTTACCTGTTTAACCTAACTGATAAGAAAATGTCTATCAGGCACTTGATTGTGCTCAAGTGCTCCTGGTACAAATACGCTGTCACGCAATCTTCTTAGGCCCTTATCTAGAGAGAAAAGCAGTCAATTATTGAGCAACATGGCCTCTCGTAAAGTGTATCGACCCCACAGTGAGATGCAGCGCCCACTCAAGCTGCTTCACAACATGTGGCGAGATCTTCTCAGCTCCAGAGAGCTCGCGTTTCAGCTAATGAAACGCGATATTAGTGCGCAGTACAGACAGTCGTTCCTGGGCTACTTCTGGGCAATTATTCCGCCCGTTGTCGCAGCGGCAGGGTTTACGTTCGCCGCTAACTCGAATGTGCTTAATATTGGCGAAACCGATCTTCCCTACCCGGCCTATGTCATGTTTAGTACGTCCTTGTGGCAAACGTTCACAGAGTCAATCACGCTACCGATGCAAAACATGGCTCAGTCTAAAATGCTGTTAGCCAAGATCAATTTCCCTCGCGAGTCCCTTATCCTTGCCAGCATAGGACAGGTGTTCTTCAACTTTGCGATCAAGCTGATTCTTATCATTGCGCTGTTCCTTTGGTTTAAGATGCCAGTCTCCCCTAGCATTATTGCGGCACCAGTTGCGCTGGTGCACTTAGTGCTGATAGGGACCGCCTTTGGAATGCTTTTAGCTCCCTTGACCGCACTCTATCAAGACTTTGTCAAAGGCGTACCTTTGCTGCTGGGTGTCTGGCTGTTTTTAACGCCAGTTGTTTATCCTGTTCCAAGTGGAGAGGGCCTATTTGGAATCTTTGTCAATCTAAATCCGGTGACGCCGCTTCTAGTAACGGCGCGAGAACTGGCAACTACAGGTGCGGTGTCTGATCCATTGGGATTTTGGTTGGCAAGCCTGTTTACTTTTGTAGGGTTGGGGCTGGCATGGTTGGTTTATCGTCTAGGGCTACCGTATGCGATTGAGAGGCTGAGTTCGTAATGACAGCGATAGAACCTAAACAGCCTGTAGAGCAAGCTCAGAGCGGTGACGATGTTTTGCTTTCTGTGCAAGGTATCTCTAAGAAATTTTGTCGGGATCTTCGGCGTTCTTTGATCTACGGAATCGCTGACATTAGCGCCGAATTAACAGGTTTGCGTGGCGGCAAGAATACAAAGCTCAGACAGAAAGAGTTTTGGGCACTACAGGATGTCAGTTTTGAACTGAAGCGTGGGGAGGCACTAGGGCTAGTCGGTAAGAACGGTAGCGGTAAATCGACGCTGCTGCGCATCATTGCAGGATTGATCAAGCCAGATGTAGGTACGGTCATAATAAATGGACGTGTTGCGCCTCTAATTGCTTTGGGCGCTGGGTTTAACCCGGTCCTGACTGGGCGAGAGAATATCTATGCCAATATGTCCATTTTGGGCATGACGAAAGCGGAAATTAGCGAGCGATTTGACAGCGTGGTTGAATTTGCAGAGCTATATGAAGCTATCGACTCGCCCTTGCAAACCTACAGTTCTGGAATGGCAGCCAGACTAGGATTTTCCTGTGCAATTCACACGGAGCCGGATATCTTACTTGTCGATGAAGTCTTAGCGGTTGGAGATATTCGCTTTCGCCAGAAGTGCGCACGGCGTTTGGCAAAGCTACGAGAAAACGGGACTTCGTTTGTGCTCGTTTCCCACAACTCGCAGGCTATTTTTACCTCTTGTCGTTCTGCGGCTTACTTGCGAAAAGGACAGTTGATTTCGGTTGGCGGCGTGAGTGAGATCATCAATCATTACGAGAGAGATTTGTTCTTAGATAGTGTGCCAGAGCAGCTAGGAGCGGCATACTTTAAAGAGAAGCATCCTGACGAGAGTCATGGGCTTGACATCACTTCTCTCTCCTTTAAGGATAGGCGCAATAGCCTGATTCAAACTCCTTTTACAGGTGAGCCGATTTCTTTTGTTATTGGCTGCAAAGTTCACCGGGAAACGGACAAGGTAAACGTATATCTGATGGTCTCAGAGATAGGAGGAGAAGGCGATCTAATCCTATCGATCGACAGCGCCGTAGAGAACAACTTCTATTGTTTATCGTCAGGAGAGCACAAGCTAGTGTTAGATATGCCATATCTAGGTTTGCGACCAGGTCTGTATTCTATGAAGATTATCATCAAAGAATCTCTTCTATCCACACTAGACTATGTCGAGAAATTTATGTTTTCTGTCGATAGTCGCAAAGCGATGAATCGCTCGCTATTTTATCAGCCCGTAGCGTGGAATGTGAGGCACTAATGATGATGAAGCCAACTGTTTTTATCCATACGAGTAGCCACGAGATTCTTTCAGCAAAGGTAGCTCACTTTTCTCATCTTCTATTCTCAAATAGCCTGGACGCTTTTGATATAAAAGTAGTTCGTATAGAGGACTATCCAGAGTTCATAGCTCGTCATGGCAGCACCGTTCTCCGGCACGGGAAAGAAGCTGCTTGGTACAAAGATGTTCCCCAGTCTTTCCTTCCTCTGAGGTTTATTGTTCCACAGCTGATGGAATTCCAGGGCAGAGCTTTGTTAACTGATCCTGATATCTTTGCGACCGCAGATGTTTGGGAGCTTCTAAGCCGGGATATGGGAGATAAGTCAGTCCTTAGCCGTCGTCCTGGAAAAGGCGATGGATTTAACTCAAGTGTTATGCTTTTGGCTTGCGAGAAGCTGCCCCACTGGAAGTGGAATGACATGATGGAAGCTGTTTTTCAAAAGAGGCTTGATCTCCAGGACTTGATTCGGCTGCGTTTTGAACCGGAGGAAGCCGTAGGAGAGCTAGAAAGAGAGTGGAATGACTACGACAGACTAGATAAGGATACAAAACTACTCCACAACACTAGCCAAAAGACGCAGCCTTGGAAAACTGGATTGCCCTTCAAGCTAGAAAACATGAACAACTTCTATAAAAAGAAAGAAAAAACCTCACTCGAGAAACTTTTGGAGTTTAGAGGTAAGGGTACTTTGAAAATGCTAAGAGCCGCTAAAAATATCGCCGTTACCGGAGAGCCGCGCGTATATAGAAAGCATTCTGACCCGAATCAAGAAGAGTTTTTTCTATCACTGCTCAAGGAGGCTCTAAGAGAGAAATTCGTCGAGAAGGACTTTGTCAAAGCTGAAGTGAGAATGGGACATATTCGACGGGATATCTTTCAAGCTATCGGTAGAGTTAATCGCTCCCCAGTGGAGATTGTCGAGAGCTTGAAGTGCTAGCTGCCAAGTTCTTCCTCAGTTGCAAGACTAACTGTTCTGATTAGTCGCTCTGATTAGTCGCTCTAGCTGAGCACTCTTGAGATATTGGCAGGTAAATAGATGTTTGAAAGATAGCTTAGAAGTATATGACTACGCCATGAATGAGTTGATAGAAAAACCGGCTTCTCAAAATAGCAAAAAAACATGGGTGGTCTTGGGATCTGCTCCAGCCCCTACGATCCCACGCTCAAAAATTGCTGACTCGGTACTTGTCTGTGTGAATGCTTCAGGAGTTGTTGCCAGCCAGTCTAGACTACCCGTCCCCGATGTGACGATTATGAGTGGCTACATGGCAGCTCCTCCCAAAAATGATGTAGAAAAGACTACGCGAACCGCCATCAGGGGACTAAAAACGAAGGAGCTTGTCTGGATTGACAGGGGATGCACTTTTGCTGATGCCGAGGTGCGGCTTAGAGACCTTAATTATGGTTATGAAACAGCAACGGTTTTTACGCATGAACAGCGAGCGCAAATCGTTCTGCAAATTACAGGAGCGGATCTAGCGACCCAATCCAGAGACCGCAAAATATCTACGGGTCTTTTTGCTGTTTGTTTTGCCCTGTATCAGGGTGCGTCTGAGGTAATACTGTCTGGAATTTCTCTTTCTACTGGTGGCTACGAGTATTCTCGGCGTCCCTCTCTAGGTCCCAAAGATTTGCGTTCTAAAGAGCGCAAGCACGTCTTGCCCGACCAAACTGCGATCGCCAAACTACTCGATGCTAAATTACCTGTTAAAACCTCCGAGAAAGCCCTATCTGATCTAACAGGTCTTCCTTTTGTTAGCTGAGCACTACCTGAGTGATAATCGGGCGTAGTGATAATTGGGCGTTATCGAGTCGATTGACCACTGGTCGCTAGCCGCAACTGATCGAGTAATCGCTGTGACTGGGTGGGTAGTAGCAGAGCAGCCAGAATTTTTAGAATCAAGATTGAGGTCAAACTGGAACGTTGTACCGCTATCCTAGGGCTATGAGCCAGCGATCGCCGCAAGTAGTGCAGTGCCATCAAGCCGCTGTCACGACTGAGCGGCCCTCGCATAGCGCTAAAGCTTAGATACTGATAGAGCTGGCCAAAGCTCTGTGGCTTCAATGATTGCAAATGAGCTGGCGCCTGTTCGTATGCCTGTTCGAGCACTGCTATGCATTCTTGTTCTTGCATAGAAAGATTAGCTGACATTGAGCTGTTCGAAATTCGATAGAGCACGCCTAGATGAGGCACCGCGACGAAATCGTAGCGCTTTGCAAGGCGTAGAAAGAAATCCCAATCAGCTGCTCCAGATAGAGACGGATCAAACCCACCCACGTCTAGAAATGCTTTACGGCGGATGATGACGTTAGAAGCACTTTCTAAAAAGTCCCTGCGCAGTAGCTCACCGTACGCATTGCCACTAAAAGTAACCCGCTGATCGCTCGCAATAAATCGGCCTGATTGATCGATATAGTCTGTCCAACTATAGGCAACGGCAGCATTTGAAGAACTTTCGAGTGCATCAAGCTGCCGCGCTAACTTGTCGGGTGTCCAGAGATCGTCCGCATCAATAAATGAGATGTATTCTGTCGAGGCTTGGGCAACGCCTCGATTTCGGGTTGTGGCGACACCTGCGTTTGGGTACGAAAAGACGCTCAGCCTTGGATCGTCAAAGCTGGCAACGATTTCTAAGGTGTTATCAGTAGAACCATCGTCAATTACGATTAGTTCAAAAGCATCAAAACTCTGCTGTAGAACTGAGTCAAGCGTTTCTCGGATTGTTGATGCGCCATTATAAACAGGAACGATGATTGAGACTAACGCCATAAAGCTTCCATATGCTTTTTACAAACACGCTTCACAAACAACTCATAGTAGGGCTAGTAATGCTCGTCGCCTCTGCTATATTTCAACACTATAATATTAAAACCAGCGTATAGATTAGCCTCGGCTGCTGCATTTGGAAATGGTCAGAATATGTACTATAAATGCCCTTTTTGAGGCTCTGAACTGAAGCTTGGCTGTGGATTTTCAGCAATGATTTTAAGGGATTGTACAGCTGACGCTACATATCTTGAGTTGTCTAGGCTAGGGCTGTGATCAACTTAAGGAGTACCTCTAAGAATACCTACTGGTATTGGTACTGAGTCAACAACTTTTCACGAAAGAGTCTGCTTGGGTTCCTAGGGTACGCTTCAAGGCGATCTGCTATGAGTATGCAACAACCATCTTTGAACATTGCTGCAATTATTCCTGCTCGGGGTGGCTCAAAGGGTATTCCCCGTAAGAATATCCGCCCGATCGCTGGCATCCCTTTGATCGCCCATTCGATCATAGACTGTCGAGATTCCCAAATGGTGCGTCAGGTATTTGTTTCTACAGATGATGAAGAGATTACCCATATCTCTGAGCAGTATGGGGCAACGGTTATTCATCGCCCAGCAGAGATAGCTGGAGATAATGCTTCCTCAGAAGCAGCGCTAAGGCATGCGGTAGAAGAGATTGAGGCAGCTAGTTTTTCGCCCGATCTGATTGTTTTTTTGCAATGTACCTCTCCCATTCGAACAGGTGAAGATATTGATCGAGCAGTTCGTCAGCTACAGGCTGCTGGCGCTGATTCATTGCTTTCGGTCTCGCCCTCTCATCGCTTTTTGTGGCAAGACAAAGCCGGAGAAGCTATTTCTATTAATTATGATTATCAACATCGGCAGCGCCGACAGGAATTGGCTCCTCAATATGTCGAAAATGGTTCCATATATATCTTCAAGCCGTGGGTTTTGAAGAATCTGAACAATCGGTTAGGCGGTAAGGTTGTCTTATTTCAAATGGACGAGGAGGCGTCTTGGGAAATTGATTCTCTACTAGACTGGAAGATTTTAGAGTTATTGCTGACTAACAAAGATAGCTGAGGCTTTGGAGACTTTGAATATGATCATCGACAAAAGCATCAAAAAATACGTTGTATTTTCCGAAGACAGCATCGTCAATGGGCTGCAAAAAATTAGTCAAAATAAGAGCAGAATCATTTTCTCTGTGACCGAGTCCGGCATCCTTGAGGGGATCGTTACCGATGGCGATTTTCGCCGCTGGCTGGTGAACCAAACGACGATTGATCTCAATCAGCCGGTTGCTAATGTCTCAAATAAACATTTTAAGTATTGCTTTGCCGATGAGGATCGCGACAAGATTCAGGCTAGCTTTTCTGATGAAGTTGAGTTTATTCCGCTGCTGGATCGCAACCATCGTCTAGTGGCGATCGCCCGCAGTCGTCCGGGCGGCATTCAAATTGGCGAGTTCGTCATCAATGCCCAATCCCCCGCGTTTGTCATCGCGGAAATTGGTAACAACCACAACGGTAGCTTGGATAGAGCCAAGTTTCTAATCGATGCGGCAGTAGCCGCTGGGGCCGACTGCGCCAAGTTTCAGATGCGGCACATGGCCTCGCTTTATCGCAACGGGGGTAACCCTGGAGATGCCAGTGAGGATCTGGGCTCTCAGTACACGCTAGATCTGCTGAGCAAATTTCAACTGAGCGCTGAGGAGATGCTGGAGGCGTTTGACTACTGCAAGCAGCGGGGTATTTTGCCGCTCTGTACGCCCTGGGATGCTGAGAGCTTGAAGCTGCTGGAAGGGTACGGTATGCCAGCTTACAAGGTCGCTTCGGCTGATTTGACTAACCACGATCTGCTGAGGGCGATTGTCAAAACGGGTAAGCCGATGATCTGTTCGACCGGGATGTCTACCGAGACCGAGATTCAAGAGACCGTTAGTTTGCTCAAGTCGCTAGGAGGGCTGTACGTGCTGCTGCACTGCAACTCTACCTATCCAACTCCCTTTAAAGATGTACAGCTTAACTATCTGGACCGATTGAAAGAGCTGGGTGATTGCCCGGTGGGCTATTCGGGGCACGAGCGCGGGGTGCACGTGGCGATCGCAGCGGTTGCCAAGGGTGCCAAGGTGATTGAAAAGCACCTGACTGACGACAAGACCTCCGAAGGCAACGATCATAAGGTCAGCCTGCTGCCAGAGGAGTTCAAGGAGCTGATGACGGGGATTCGCCAGGTGGAATCCGCCATGGGATCAGCGGGTACGCGCCAGATGACTCAGGGCGAGAGTATGAACCGTGAGACCTTGGCAAAGAGTCTGGTCGCTAAGTGTGCGCTACAGCCAGGAGATGTGATCACAGCTGAGATGATTGATGTTAGAAGCCCAGGCCAGGGGCTACAGCCCAATCGCAAGGCTGAGCTGATTGGTCTATCGATCAGACGAGCTTTGCAGCCAGGAGACTTTTTCTTTCCCAGCGATTTGCAGCTTGAGCAGGTTCAAGCGCGGCCCTACAGCTTTCAGCGCCCCTGGGGAATTCCAGTGCGGTATCACGACTTTGATGCGATCGCCACCAAAACCAACCCGTCCCTACTGGAGTTCCACCTTAGCTACAAAGACATGGACGAGGAGCTGAGTCAGTACTTTAGCCACGCCTACGATCTAGGGCTAGTGGTTCACAGCCCCGAACTGTTCGCTAATGACCACATCTTGGATCTGTGCTCAGAGCAGGAATCCTATCGCCGCCAGTCAGTGGCGTATCTACAGCAGGTGGTTGATATTACGCGGCAGATCAAGCCCTTCTTCAAAACCGGGCGCCCGTTGATCGTGACCAATGTCGGTGGGTTTACGACCGATGCGCCGCTATCAGACGCGCATCGGCGAAAGCGCTACGACATTTTGACCCAAAGCCTGTCCGAGGTAGATGCAGAAGGGATCGAAATCATTCCCCAAACGATGCCGCCTTTTCCGTGGCATTTCGGCGGGCAGCAGTATCACAATCTCTTTCTTGACCCAGACGATATCGCTGGGTTCTGCGAAGCTAACGGCTATCGCGTCTGCTTTGATGTGTCTCACTCCAAGCTAGCCTGCAACCATCACGACTGGTCGTTTCAATCGTTTGTAGAGCATGTGGTCCCCTACACTGCCCACATGCATATCGCCGATGCCAAGGACGTTGACGGCGAAGGGCTGCCGATTGGTCAAGGCGAGATCGACTTTTTTGCCTTAGCCAGGACGCTTAGCCAAATGAACTCAACGGCTTCGTTTATTCCTGAAATCTGGCAGGGGCACAAGAATCAAGGAGAAGGCTTCTGGATTGCACTAGAAAAGCTAGAGACGTATCCTGAGCTTTGAGGCGTTCTAAGTGTCAGGTCATACTGCCGTCCTCAACGATACGAGCATGAACTTCTGCGTGTGAAATCTTAGAGCGAGTGAAACCTTTGCTATCGTGCTAGCCAATTTCAACTTTCCCAGCCGAGGCGTTGCTGAAGCCTTTGCTCAGGCCCAGATTGTGCTGTACCGGGCTTCGCCTCACTTTCAAAATTACTTTTATAGCCTGCAAAAGCACGTCAGCTTTGAGTCTGAGGCACAAGTAGAGCGCTCACTAGAGCGCCCACTAGAGCATCCAGTATCGCCGTGGCTATCATCGACAGCGACTTTGGCCCGCAGCGCTCAGTCGCTGGCTAGGCGGGTTCCTAAACGGCGCTATCAGGTGGATGTGCTGGTTTGCGGTATCTGGCTATGGGCGCGGCGGCAAGAGGACGAGCTGATGGCGCGGCTGCTACAGAACCTGCTGGCACAAGGCGCTAGCGTTCTGTGCTTGCTGCACGAGGAGACGGGCGATCGCATCAAGCAGCAGCTACGGTCGGCGGTCGATCCGGCCAGCTTGAACAGGCTTCATTTTCTAGACCCGGCTGGGCGCGTTGGCCGTTTGGATGCTCGCTTTGGGCTAGGCGTGGCGCGTCACCGGGCCCATGCTGATTTTGACCAGGCCCAAAGGCTGCTGGCCCGAAGTGGTATTCACATTCAGGCTAGCGCCCTGCCCGAGTTTGAATGGGCGGCGGCGCGGCTGACCGAATGGGAAGCATGGGCTCCGTCTATTGAGTTTGAGACAGCTCTGGTGCGATGTCACTGGCTACCGTTGTGTAGTGCAGTTGCCCACACCGCCTTAGCCCGGCACAAGAAAGCTGTGACGCTACAGCAGGGAGTCATCGGTCATAGCCTAGACGTACCGCTTCTGGCGCACCAGTACCTGTGTTTTGGCAGCAGCTCAAGGCAAGTCTCTAGAGAGATGGAATCAGCCTTCGCCAAAGCAACTGGGTGGAGTCCTGTCTGCGAAGACTATGTGCCTGCGGGATCGCTGTTCGATCCAATCCTAGACTTACCCGACAATTTCGATCAGCGGACTGTGCTGGTGCTAGGCCAGTCCACTCGCTGGGCCAACCACCTGTACGGACTAGAAGAGCAGACGGCAGCGCTGATCCAGCTAGTCACACGCTTGTGCGAGGCAACTGAGGGGGTAAAAAAAGTGGTGATTCGGCCTCATCCTGCTTCGATAGATAGCCAGCAGTGGCAGCGGATAGCCGCCCGGTTTCCTGAGCGGTGCGGAATTTCGCCCAAGACTCAGAGTCTGGCTGACGACCTGGGTCGAGCCGCGATCGCCGTTAGCATCTTCAGTGGCGCATCGGTCACAGCGGCGGCAAGTGGACTGCCGTCATTCTTTATCAAAACGGCTAATGGCTACTACACTCGCGATCTTGCCTGCTGTGACGATCAGTTTCTCGATGTCGAGTCATTGCGCCACACCATCGAGCAGCTTTGCACCGACGAAGTGGCGTATCGAGCCTGGCAGCAGCGCTGCCGCCAAAATGCGAGTGCCTACTATGCTAATAACCAGGTTTGCCGGTTTGGACCTGAGCTAATGCAGAAGATTTTAGTAAAGGCTTCTAGCAAAGACCTTTAGCAAAGACAATCTAGCCGTGGGGATCTGAGATGTGAGACTAGGAAGATGAAATTAGGAATCTATTCAACTGTTGACGGTCTGCCCTGGGGAGCGTCTGAATATCTCTGGTCAGAGGCGGCTTTGGTACTACAGCGGCAAGGGCACACCATTGGCGTCAACTATCAGTGGTTTCCTGAGGTGCCGGAGCGGCTAGCTAAGATTCAGGCGCAGGGTGGCTCTGTGTTCTGGCGTAACCGCCCCGGCCCTGAACCGATTCGGCTGGCCAGACGATTTACCGATAAAGTCTTGCAGTTTGGAGAGCGCTATCACGACCTGTGGCTGCAGCAGTTTGCGCCAGACTTTGTGCTGATTTCGATCAGCTATCACACGGATGATGTCAGTATCGCCAATGCCTGTTTGCGCTACGGCATTCCTTTTGCCACTTTGCTCCACTGCGCTAGCACGTACGACTGGATCACTATTCACAATCTTGAAACCTACCGTAATGCCTATACACGATCCGACCGTAGCTTTTTTGTCTCAGAGGCTAATCACATCATCATGGAGCGCCTGCTAGCGGCCAAAATTCTACAGGCCCAGACGGTTCACAATCCGCTCAAGGTTCCGCTTGATGTAGGAACGGCATCGCCTTTGCCCTGGTCTGAACCTGACCCGGTCTGGCAGCTTGCCTGCGTCGGCAGGATTCACTTTCGCTCGAAGGGGCAGGATTTGATCTTGCAGGTATTGCGCCAGGCGCAGTGGCGCGATCGCCCCGTCAAAATTGTCTTTTGGGGCAAAGACCAGGGCAACCAGCGTCAGCTAGAGGATCTAGCCGATTGGTACGGCATTCGTGACAAGATTCAGTTCGGAGGATATGTCCAATCGCCTACCGACATCTGGGCTCAAAGTCACGGTCTACTTTTGCCGTCGCGCTTTGAAGGGATGCCAATGGTCACAGCTGAGGCGATGCTGTGTGGCCGCATTGCGATTGTCACCGCCTGTGGTCGCAATTCTGAGTGGGTCGATGAAGGTGAAACTGGGTTTCTAGCAGCGGCTCCTACGGTGAAAGACTTGGACGCTGCCATGGAACGAGCCTGGCAGCATCGACAGGACTGGCAGGCAATGGGAGCGCTAGCAGCCGAACGGCTACAGCAGCGCTACAGCAGCGATCCTGTTGGCGAGTTTGTTACTGAGCTAGACAAACTCTATCCCTTAAACTCGTGACCTAGCACCATGACTCTAAGACTATGATCCTAAAACTATGAGAATTGGATTCTACTCGGCAATGACGGGGATCTCCTGGGGAGCCAGTGAGTATCTTTGGTCCCAGGCAGCTCAGATGCTCCAGCAGAGAGGTCACACTATCGGCATCAACTTTCAGCGGCAGTGGCGATGCCCGGAGCCGCTAGCGGATTTGCGATCGCACGGTGGCAACCTCTTCTGGCGATACGGCCCGATCGATCAGGTGCGAAACAAGCTAACGGGCGAACTGCCTTGGGAAAAGCGTCATCGGCAGTGGCTAGAGAAATTTTCGCCTGACTTCTTTTTAATCTCGGCGGGCTCTCACACCGATGATGTCAGCATCGGCAGCGTTGCTCATCAGATGGGCATTCCGTTCGCTACCCTAGTGCACTGCGCCAGTACGCGCGACTGGATTGAAGGTGAGGCGCTAGAGCGCTACCGACAGACCTATCAAAACGCGCAGCAGTGCTACTTTGTCTCACAAGAAAATTGTGATCTTCTAGAAGTGCATCTAGCGGCTGCTCTACCGCAGGCTCAAGTGGTAGAAAATCCTCTCAAGGTCAACCCGGCTGAGCCGCTGCCCTGGCCGGATTCATCCCAGCCCTTTCGCTTGGCCTGTGTCGCTCGGCTCGGCTGCTGGCAAAAGGGACAGGATTTAATTTTAGAGGTGTTAAAGCAACCTCAGTGGCGTGATCGCCCTATCGAAGTGACCTTCTGGGGACAGGACCACGGCAATCAACGTCAGCTAGAAGACCTAGTGCAACTATACGGGCTACAGTCTCAGATCCGCTTCGGTGGCTTTGCCCCGCCTCTTGACATCTGGCGTCAAAGTCATGCGCTGCTATTACCCTCTCG
>JBCCOH010000085.1:0-22665 GCA_039111275.1 Cyanobacteria bacterium P01_D01_bin.1
ATGGCCAGCCAGCCTTTCTTTTCAATCGTTCTGAGCCCGATAAAGAGCGTGTATTTGTCGCGTTGATAAACCTGTTCGCAGCGAGCGGGTAGCCAGTGAGTACGCAACCCAACGCTTGCGGCTGACAGAGTAGTGTAATCAACTGGCTGCACGAAGCACCTCTAAAAACAACAACAATAAAGATAGAAACAGCAGGCAAAGCGCTATTGCGCGCAGACTATTGTGCGAAGTTAGAAGCCGGCAGAAAGAAACGCTATTCAAACGAGAAATACGCCTGCCAAAACAGAGGTTGCACCGAAAGCTAGACGCGACGATAAAGTTTAAGACTGATTTTTTCGGCTAAGATCCATACCCAGTCGTTGATAGCATCACAGCTTTTACCTGTCGCCTTAGCAAGCTTTGTCGTACGTGCATGCTTCTTATCCTTGATCAACGCCAAAAGCATCCAGCTGTTTGATCTCAACGAGAGACATCGTTCAGTTCTTAGCCAGATCCTAAAAGCATCATTACAGAACGATTCCACTACAATTTTATAGAGACATGCAGCTTATTAACATCGGGTTTGGAAACATTGTTTCTGCGAACCGAATTGTCGCCATCGTTAGCTCAGAATCAGCACCGATCAAGCGGATCATTTCAGACGCACGTGATCGCGGTCAGCTAATCGATGCGACGTACGGCAGACGAACTAGAGCCGTCATTATTACTGACTCTGACCATATCATCCTGTCAGCCATACAGCCGGAAACCGTCGCTCACCGCTTCGTCGGCCAAAGAGAAACCTTGAGAGAAGCTAGCAGAGAAGGCGTATAGAACGACTTTCTCCTCTCAGGCGAGCTATGGCTGAGCACGCTATGGTAGACGTAGCGCAATCTACACTTATTCTTGCCACTCTTCTCTCCTTCTCGCACCTTCGCATGAGTACTGCCGCCCGCCCTGCCCAACTAGACAAACTAGTCAAACGTTTCGCCCGCATCGACAACCCCAAGCGTCGATACGAGCAGCTACTCTGGTACGCCAAAAAGCTAGAAGACTTTTCCCCAGAAGAAAAAATCGCTGAAAACAAGGTGCCAGGATGCGTCTCGCAGGTCTACATCACCGCAGCGCTAGACCAGGATAAAGTCCACTTTCAGGGGGATTCAGATGCGCAGATTACAAAAGGACTGCTGGCAATGCTGATTGCGGCCTTAGATGGTCTCGCGCCGATGGAAATCGCCCAGCTATCTCCAGACTTTATCAAGGAGACGCAGCTAGATGTGAGCCTGACGCCCTCTCGGGCAAATGGCTTTTACAACATCTTCAAGACGATGCAGAAGAAAGCGCTGCTACTGGCTGGTCAGACTGCTAGTGACAGCGCCGATTAAAGTACCAGTCAGACTGCCAGTCAGACTGCCAGTCAAACTGCTAGCCAAACTATGGATTAGAAGCAGTGACATAGAAACCATGAAACTGGTCAATGCGGGCAAATAATCTTTCAATAGTTTCTAGCTGAGTAAAGGGATTAAGCAGTACAGCCTTTAGCCAGCGCTGTCCTTTGTATCTGGGCAGTGAGAGGAAAACTGCATCTGAGGGGTCTGTAGATTCAATTAGCAAATAGCGCTGTAGTTTGACGTTTAGCTCGTCCCACTGGTCGCGCTGTAGCGCTTCTGGAGCAAACCGAAAGCAAACAATGTTCATCTGTGGCTGACTAGCTATCTGAAGATAGGGTCTAGCAGCCACGCAGTGGATGAACTGTTCGGTCATACGGTAGTTGTGTCGAATAATCTCGGCGTAGCCAATGGCGCCAATGTGCTGTAAAGATAGCCACAGCTTGAGAATGTCGCCGTGGCGAGTGCCTTGCACTGTCAGCTCACCTAGATTAGGCCACTGGTCGTCGTCACCCATGTAGGGCGCTAGGATGCGAAAGTGACGGTTCAAGACATCGAAATCTTTGAACAATACGGTCGCGCATGTCTTAGCAATGTAGAGCCATTTTTGAGGATTGAAGGTAATGGAATCGGCCTGGTCGATACCCGATAGCAGATGGCGATGATCGTTAGAAAAAATAGCCGCCCCGCCGTAGGCCGCATCCACATGAAACCAAAGGCTATGAGCTTTGGCGATCACGGCCATCTCAGGAATCGGGTCGATATTACCCGTGACGGTGGTCCCGGCAGTAGCAACGATGGCAAAGGGTTGCTGACCGTCTGACTCCGCTTGGGCGAGCTTTTGGGTGAGGTCTGCGAGATCAATTTGTGAGTTTGAGTTTGTGCGTAGGGCGATCGCACTCTCTGCCCCCAATCCCATCACCATCGCCGCCTTCTGCATAGAGGTATGTGCGACTTCCGAGACAAAAAACACAGGCTGCTTAGCTAGACCCACCACACCCATTTTTACCGCGTCAAACGCTCGATTGCGAGCGACGCTTAGCGCCTGCAAGTTTGCCAGACTGCCGCCGCTGACCATGACGCCGCCCGAGCCTTCCCCCAACCCAAAGCGAGCAGCAATCTGCCGCATGACCAGCGGCTCTAGCCGAGAGAAAACTGGCGACATTTCGACGCTCAGCATGTTGTTGTTCAAGGCAGCCGCTAGCAGGTCGCCAATCACGGACACGGTGGTAGGAATGGAGTCCATGTGACCGATGTAGCCGGGATGGGCTGCATTCATAGAGTGAACCAGGTGTGATCGCATGTCCTCTAGCAGCTGCTCAAACCCTACCGACTGCTCGGGAATCTGTGCCCACTGCTGAAACTGCTCAAGCGGTAGCGGGGCGGGTAAGGGCGATCGCGCCTCAGCTCGCGTCATCTCTTCAACCAACAGCGATACCATACGGTGCAGCAGCGATTCGATCTCTAGCTGATTGCGACCGCTCGGATCGATAAAAGCGTTATTAGGCAGTTTGTTACTAGGCGGCTGATTAACAGACAAGATGTATCACGGATTGAGTGAACCGATATAGATTGTATGGCAACGCTCTATCAACACTACTCATGGCTAACTCATCTCGGACGACAGCGCTAGCGGTGGGCGGTATTGCCGCACTGACTTGGGGACTTACTGGCACGTTTATTAAGCTGCTACCAGAATTCACAACGCTCGAAGTGCTAGCGCTCAGAATTTCTATAGCTCTGGTCTCGGCACTTTGCCTTTGCCTAGTCAAGCCTCGAATATTGACCCAAGCTTACAAGCTAGTTCGTCAGCCACTTGGCATTTTGCTTGCGAGTTTGATGGTGCTTTACTACCTGTTTGCCGTTCGTGCTTTTCAGCTAGCGCCTGTTAGCGACGTTACGCTTGTGGTCGGGCTCTCTCCTATTTTGGGTCTGGGCTTCAAAGCGACAACTGGAAAACCGCTAAGCAAAGGAGAACTCATCGGCGCAATTACTGCTTTTGTAGGGCTCTTCTTGTTCGTACTGCCCAGACTTCAAGGCGGGACAGCCGACCGTTCTATCTACATCATAGGGTTGTTCTTCGCGCTGCTTGCGGCCTGCGTTTCACTTAGCTACGCGGCGCTTTTCCGGCAGCAGTCGCATCGTCAACTATCTATTGATCCAGTCGTGGTGGCTTTTACTACGTTTGCGATTGGGACGGTGGCTGTTTTACCCATTGCGATCGCCACTTCCCCGCAGCTTCATATGAAAGCTACTGCCGATCTTAGAACCATCGCGATCGTTCTAGGTCTTGGCGTTGTTTCTACCGTATTGCCAACCTTTTGCTACAGCTATGCGGCCAAGCATCTCTCACCGATTTTGACAACAGCACTCAATTTGCTGACACCGATTTTTGCAGCTGCGATCGCCACCATCTTCCTGGGTGAAAGTCTGCCCACAGTCAGCATCCTCGGCGCTATCTTAGTTTTCGGAGGCATTTTTCTCATCTCAGCAGACAGGAGCGCGTAGCTAGCAGCAGTCTATAGATGAATGCCACATTCTGTCTTTTCAGTACCACGCCAGCGGCCTGCCCGCTCATCTTCGCCTACTGTCGTGCGCGTCGTCAGCGGCTGATCGCCAATACTGGTGTAGCCCTGGTCGTGCAAAGGGTTGTAGAGCACATCGTGCTTGAAGACATAGGTCCAAAGATCTTTGCGTGTCCAGCTAGCTAGCGGATTAATCTTCAGTCGGCCAACAGCATCGCGCTCGAAGATAGGCAAATCCTGACGCGTTTCCGACTGATCGCGACGTCTGCCGGTAATCCAAGCCACTGCGTCCAAATCATTCAAAGCTCTCTGCAAAGGCTCTACTTTCGTCAGCTCGTAGAATCTATCGATATCGCGCTCCCATAGCTTTTCACCGTAGCGGGCAGCAAAAGACTCCTGAGAATTCGCACCAACAGCGGTGTATGTATGAAGGTCTAGCTGGTAGTGCGCCTGAGCTTCGTGGGCGGTGATCAAGGTCTCGTCGAACAGGTGTAGCGTATCTAGAAAAACAACAGGGACCGGATGCTCTAGCTCTTCATAGAGCATGTGAGAAATAGCCAAGAAGCTAAAGGACGTTGTTTGGACTAGGCCCTGCGGAATGTGAGCCACGCACCAAGCCAGAATTTCCTGAGGGGTCGCTTTAGCGAAGCTGCGGTTAAGCGAGTCTAGGTCGAGCTGCTGAACGAGTCGTCCTAGCTCGGTTGCAGACAGTTTAGCTGTAGGCGTTTCTAGGCGCTGGCTTTCTAGGCACTGAATCATAGTGTTCAACCGCGACTAAGTGCCGTGGTTTGCTCAAATGTTCTTCATAATCCTATCTCAATAAACACCCCTATCCCGATCGGAATACCGGACATTACTATTCTTGACTTACCTCTCAGAATTCGTATGGTCAATCAGCGGATCTCAGCCCGACAATAGATAAACCGACTTTGCTGCCTCTTTCATTTATTACCTCTTCATTCACTCGCCACCTCATTCATGAAAAATCTGATTCTATACAGCAAACCCGGATGCCACCTCTGCGAAGGACTCCTGGAGAAATTAGCGACGTTGCCTGTCCAGCTAGAGGTTAGAGACATTACTCAAAACCAAGACTGGTTTCAAAAGTATCAGTACGAAATTCCGGTCCTTTGCTATGCCAAAGGCGCTGTTGACTCCTCCCTAGAAATTCCTTTGCCTCGCGTTTCGCCTCGGGCTTCTGCCGCGCAGGTAGCAAAGATGATACAGACGCATGTTGGCGACTTCGAGTCGTAGTCTCTAAGTCACAATTTCTGAGTTCTAATTTCTGAGTCACGATTTCTGAGGCATAATTCCTGAGGCATGATTTCTGAGGCATAATTTCAGCATTCAATCGGCGTAGGGGACGTTTCATCATGCTGCTTAAAGATCTCTTTTCTAGATTGGAAGGATTTCAGATTCCGGCAGAACTCGCCGATCATCCTCACTGGTCAAAAGAGGTCATTGGCCTGTCGACTAATTCCCAGGCAATCACGCCTGGCATGCTGTTCATTGGTATGCCAGGGACGCGGGTGGATGGTAGCAAGTTTTGGCAGGGGGCGATCGCAAAAGGTGCGATCGCCGCCCTCATCTCTCCAGCCGCCCTCGCCACCAAACCCAGCCATGACACACCGCTTGCCCTCACCAGCAGCGACATTCCCAAAACCTGCGCCGAACTGGCGTCTATCTTCTACGGTCATCCGGCCAGATCGATGAATATGATCGGCGTCACTGGCACCAATGGCAAAACCACGACGACCCATCTAATTGAGTACTTCCTTAATCAGGCTCAGCAAAAAACCGCCATCCTCGGCACCCTCTACACCCGCTGGCCCGGCCACGAGAAAATCGCTGTCCACACGACGCCTTTTTCGATTGACTTACAGGCAGAACTCGCCAGCGCTCGGCAGGCTAACTGCCAAAATGTGGTTATGGAAACTAGCTCTCACGCGCTTGCTCAGCAAAGAACTTGGGGAATTCCCTTTGAAGTAGCCGTCTTTACTAACCTCACCCAAGATCATCTCGACTATCACAAAGATCTAGAGGACTATTTTGAAGCGAAGGCGCTGCTCTTTAGCCCCGATTACTTGAAAGGGCGTGCCATTATCAACCAAAAAGACCTTTACGGTCAGAAGCTGATTGAGCGCTTGGGTGCGGACAAAACTTGGACCTATGACATCGAGGATAATAGCGCCAACCTCTACACGTCTGAGCTTGAGTACGGTTCTGCTGGTGTTAGCGGGATGATTCATACGCCGAAGGGCAATGCTAGTTTTAGCTCGCCGCTTGTGGGCCAGTTTAATCTAGAAAATCTGCTGGCAGCAGTAGGTGCGGCGCTACAGCTAAACGTTTCCCTAGAACAAATGATGGCTGTACTACCTAGCTTTGCGGGTGTACCTGGAAGAATGGAGCGGGTGCAGGTCTTTGCTACGACACCCGATATCAAAGTGCAGGATATGAATGCACAGGATATCAGCGTAATTGTGGACTACGCCCACACGCCGGATAGTCTAGAGAATGCCTTGAAGGCAGCCAGACCATTTATTAGCGGACAGATGATCTGTGTGTTTGGCTGTGGGGGCGATCGTGATCGCACCAAAAGGCCACAAATGGGTCGGATTGCCTACGAACGCTCGGACCTAGCAATTGTCACCTCTGATAATCCACGAACCGAAGCACCTGAGCAGATATTGCAAGATGTGGTCGCTGGTATTGATGGCCCTCTGGAGGACGAACAGGTAATTTGTGATCGCGCAACCGCTATTCGCACGGCCATTCTCAATGCCAAACCAGGAGATGGCATCGTCATTGCTGGCAAAGGACACGAAGATTATCAAATTTTTGGAACCGAGAAAATTCATTTCGACGACAGGGAGCATTCTAGAGCAGCACTCAAAGAACGCCTGAGAGCTCGCTAAGAGAGAAATTGCCCAACTCATAGCAGAAATAGCCTATTGCTTGGGCACATTTAGGTAGATCGACTCAGTCTATTGCCTTGTGTTTGCTTACAAGAAAGATATCATTTGATAGTTTTTCTTTATGCAGTGCTTACCTAACAACTCAGACAGCACAAATCAGACAGCCAATGTCTTGCTTCATCAAAACATTGGCTAGTCACTTTGGCTCTACCTGACCTTTCAAACTATCTAACCTTTCAAACTAGGGATCCACAGTTCAGAAGTGTCCGAAACACAGCGCTCCTGAGCGGCTATTCATATACAAACAAGCTATGCCGCCACTGTCTTTGCAAGCTCATATCGCTAACCTTCCGGCTTCACCGGTAGCGATCACGGTTGACCCTAGAGGATTTAAAGCTGCGCTCCAGTCCTTTATCCAGTTTCTAATTGCACATCGAATTCAGGCGACTCTTTGGCTAAAGCTGCCAAAAGACGATGCCTGGTGGCAAGATATTTGGCAATATGGCCAGCTAGCAGCAGGCTGCACTATCTACAGCCTAGGTGAACAGACTGGCAAGCCACCCAGTACGCTAGCAGCTAGTCTGCGTCCTATCGCCATTGATCAAACCGCAGAACTGAAGCGTGAATATCTATGCATGGCCGTTTGCGATCAGTTTGTAGGTTCACTATTAGCGGCCAGAGTCGCATCGGTTAGCGCTTCTAACAAGCGAACGCTGCAGCTATACGGCTCTACGTCGCTCAGCGTAGCTGCAGCGCTTTCTAACGGGGTTAAAGCAGTCATCGAAAGTAGCCTGCCTGACAAAGTACAGGATGCAGGGAACCTAGATTTATCTGACGACAAGGCAATCCCTGCCGCTGCTGCGCTCAGCCAATGGGGTCGGATGTTTCCAAAGACTCTGTGGGCCCAGGATTTTCTACCGCTATCCGAAGCTTTTTTAGCCTGGCAAATGCAGTCTCAGGAAGACTTGCGATTACAAATAAATGAACACCGCACTAACCACAAAGCAACAGAAGACAAACCTGCCACTCAGACAATTGATGCTAATTTTCTTCGACAGGCCAAAGAAGAGCTCCAGTCTCCGTTGACCACTATCAAAACAGCGCTGACGCTCTTAGAATCGCCTACACTCAAACTGATTCAGCGTCAGCGCTACATGGAGATGATCACAACTCAGTGCGATCGCCAGAAAAACCTCATCAGTAGCATCGTAGAACTTCTACAGATCCAAACAACTCAAAGCAAGCAACCGCAGCCCATCGAATTAAGTGAACTGCTGCCCGGGATTGTCAGCACCTACGAGCCCATCGCCAGCGAACGGGGCATCGTACTGGCGTACACAGTTCCTGAGCAGATCAAAACAGTCTTGGGGTTAGAAGCTGAACTTAAGCAGGTTGTTATCCACTTGATTAAGAATGCTATTCATAGAACGGCTCATAGGAAAGCTCAGGGCGGTCGAGTATGGGTCAGCGCTGCTCTAGAAGGGGACCGCTTTGTTGCCCTCACCGTTCGGGATTCGGGCAGTCCTATCCCGCCAGGTGAAATCGATCAACTCTTCGGCGCTTTCTATTCATCTGCCGAAAGCCGTAGCGCGACGCTAGAACTTGCGCTGGTAAAGCCGTTAGTGCAAAAGATGCAGGGTAAAGTCATAGTCGAAAGTCTGCCGGACCAAAATACCTGCTTCAAGGTATTGCTACCTGTTCAGTCATTTGGGCAATCCTCAGGCACAGCTCAGGCAACCGACTCACAAGCGATTGACTCATATGCGGCACCTGGCACAAGCCAGCTACCTCACGTAGACCGCGTATCAAAAGGCCGCCTGGAAGAAAATACAGACAAAGACAGGACCGTTAGGCATTTGCCAACCGGCAGACAGTCGCCTCTCTACGTTTCGTGAGGATCGTCTTCGCCAACTAGCGTTTCTATCAGTAATGCAGCCTGCTTTTGCTTGTCTTGTAAAAAGCGATCGCACTGCTGCAGCGCGCTCACTGCCTTGGCAAATTGATCGAACACCTCAGCTAAGGGCAAATCGCCTGATTCTAGCTGCTGAGTGATCGCCTCAATTTGGATCATGGTTTCTTCATAGCTCCAGTCGTCGGGGAGTAGGGGGGGGTTGGGTTGGCGAGGCATGGAAGAGGGGAGTGGGGGAGTGGAGGTTATTGGTTTTCAGTTACTGTAGCTTTGATTTGGCCTTTGCTTAGCTGGATTTCTAGCTCTGTGCCGGGGGGTAGCTGATTAGCGTCTGTGGCGATCTGGCCTTCTTTTTTGACTAGTGCATACCCGCGTTTTAGGACGGCTTCAGGATCTAGGGTGGTGAGTTTTTCTTGCAAGAGCTGATGCTGGTACTGGGCCTGCTGTAGTCTCTGGTGCATGGCTATGACTAGCTGCTGTTGTTGCCATTTCAATGACTTTTGATGCTGGGTGAGCTGACGATCGACGCGCTGGCGCTGAAGTCTAGATTCGAGCGATCGCACCTGCTCTCTGGCTAGCTGTAACCGCCCTCCCATGATTCGACCTGCACGCTGTAGGTAATTTGCCTGTTCTTGATACAGACTGTCTAGGCTAGGGGCAACTTGCTCGGCGGCAGCAGTTGGTGTATGGGCGCAGACATCTGCCGCCAGATCGGCTAGGGATTCGTCTCGTTGGTGACCAATCCCTGTGATGACTGGAATCGGGGAAGTGGCGATCGCCATGACTACCCGCTCATCGTCAAAGCAGGCTAAATCTTCTACCGCGCCGCCGCCTCTTGCGAGCAGTAGCACATCAGCCCGGGCGTCTTGGATAATCCGGGCGATCGCCTTGGCAATGGAAGCCGGAGCCTGCGGACCCTGGACAGTTGCTGAAGACAGCAGTACCCTCAGGCCAGGACTGCGCTGAGCTAGGGTTCGTTGAATGTCCCCCCAGGCCGCTGCTTGAGCCGAGGTTACCACCGCTAGAGTCTGAGGATAAGCGGGTAGCGGTCGCTTACGTTCCGCATCAAACAGACCCTCGGCAGCAAGCCGCGCCCTTAGCTGTCGATATCGCAGCGCCTGTAGACCTTCACCAGCGGGTAGGACTTGCCAAACTGTCAGCTGGTAGGAGCCTCGTTTTGGATACAAACGAATTTGGCCCAGCACAGTTACCTGTTCGCCGACTTTTGGTAGCGTAGCTAGGCGAGATAGCTGCGACTTCCACACTACGCAATTAATCGCCGCTGACCCGTCTGGCTCTTGCAGTGTAAAAAAGCATCCTTGCCTATGATTGTTGGCGCTAGACACTTCGCCGACGACCCAAAGCTTGCACAGTCGCTCGTCACCTTCTAGCAGCAGCTTTAGGTAGTCGGTCAGGCCCGCTACCCCAATCGCTAGCTCGGTTGTTGCATTAGCGGCTCGATCTACCATGTCTATCGTTAGGGTCAGCTCACAAAATATATCTTTTCTTACTAGACAGCATCAAACAAATCGGATAAATATTAGTACATGTGTTTTGCCTAAAGATTAAACTGATGTCAGCAACTCTCACTAAAAAGCGCCGGACAGAGCACCGGACAGAGCGCCAGCAAGCACTAGGCAATGTACTGACTCGAATCGAACGGAGCTTTGGCCAAGGCTCAATTATGCGTTTGGGTGAAACTCAGAAACTACAGGTGGAGAGAATTCCGACCGGGGCGCTAACGCTGGATGTAGCGCTGGGTGGCGGTCTACCGAAGGGGCGAGTTATTGAGATATTTGGACCTGAGAGCGCGGGCAAGACGACATTGGCTTTGCATGCGATCGCATCTATTCAATCCCAAGGCGGTACCGCTGCTTTTATCGATGCCGAACATGCCTTAGATCCTGCCTATGCGGCGGCTGTTGGGGTCGATACCAGTCATTTGCTGGTTGCCCAGCCAGACAGTGGAGAAACAGCGCTAGAGATCGCCGACCAGCTAGTCCGCTCTTCGGCGGTCGACATCGTAGTGATTGATTCTGTCGCGGCGCTAGTCCCCCGCGCTGAAATAGAGGGTGAGATGGGAGATAGCCACATGGGTTTGCAAGCGCGCCTGATGAGTCAGGCACTCAGGAAAATCACTGGGAACATTGGAAAATCTGGCTGCACCGTTATTTTTCTCAATCAGCTCAGACAAAAGATCGGGATACTCTACGGCAACCCAGAGACCACGACAGGTGGCAACGCCCTGAAATTCTACGCTTCAGTCCGACTAGACATTCGCAGAGTCCAAACACTCAAGCGAGGAAACACCAATATTGGCATGCGTGTCAGGGTCAACGCTGTAAAGAATAAAGTCGCACCGCCTTTTCGAGTGGCAGAATTCGACATCGTATTTGGCGCAGGGATCGAGGCGGCAGGCTGTGTTCTTGATCTAGCAGAGCGAGCGGGCATCGTCGAACGCAGAGGCGTTTGGTACAGCTATCAGAATAAAAAATTTGCCCAAGGCAGAGATAACGCTGTGCAATATTTGACCCAGCATGTCCGCATAGCTCAGACTATAGAATCTGAAATACGTACTCAAATCGCCATAGGCTAGCACTACCAAACCCATGAGTAAGCCCAGCAAACCATTTGGACTGCTGGGCTGGTTGGTTTGTACTGCTGGACTGCTGGGCGAAAGACAAATAACACGTGACCCAGCATGCGCGATTCAAAGTGCGCGGTTCGGCGCTTACGCGCTATACAGCCACTTCGCACTCAGCAGGACTCACTTGATACTTGATCAAGTTTGCAAGCTCTTGAAGCTGATTGATAGCTTCAGCACCTTCTAGCTTCATTAGCTCTCTGTCATCGCGCATCTCGGTCCAAGTGATTCCATAGTCGGATACTAGGAATCGAATCAAATGATCCCCACCTAGGCTCACCATAAAAGAGGCGCTGTTTAGCTCGTCCCCACAGGTATAGCAAGAAGCTAAATACCCTCTTTTCTCTAGAACCAACGCCATTGCCTTCAAGTTCAATACGAGATCTTGAACAAACTGACGGTGCTGATCTGCAAGTCTGATAAACATTGACTGTCTCCTACACCACTAAATAATATTACACGGTTTGCTTAATACTTTTTTAACGTTTTCAGCAAGGTCATTTCGGGTAGCGAACGATCTTGATAAGAGATACTAGGACCGCTTTAGCTTTTCAGGCATCAAATAAATTTCGTAGCCTTTGAAATTACCTGATATGCACCTTACCCAAACTAGAATCCAAACTACCTATCGCCAAGTACAGTTTTAACGCTGCTCCTAACGCTAACTTTCGGCCCCAGCTTCTGACACCCAGCTTCTGACGTTACGCTCAGCAGTTTAAGAAATGTTAACTTGTAGCGCTTGTATCCTAGTCCAAAACAACGAGCCTTGCAGAGCGATGCCCGGATAATCCGTCGAAAGACGTATAGAACTGCTTCCTACAAAAGCTGCTATTTCGTTCTAACGCACTTATGTTCAATTGATGGGATTAGAGCGATAGGGATCGAAAATCATGACAAAACTTGACATACACACCACTAATGTCTATGAATGCCGAGTGAATTTCTAGCTATTGTCTATAGTCTTTTCTCTAATTTGCGACAGTCCACCAGCCAAAGCCAGGACCAATGAAGCGAATGGTCAACCAAGCTACAATCATTATGACAATGCCCGCCCAGGCACCTCGACTAGACCAGGTGATAAATTTGGCGGCAGTTTCTTTGCTAATAGGCACACCCCGCATAATGGGCTCGGGTTTTCCGTACTTCTCACCGAGTTCTTCTTTGCGGCGTCTAGATTCTCCCATAGGTCTATCGGCTTCTACATAGCCAGTGGCTTTCTTTCATCATAGCGGTCTCGCTGGTTACGCCTTTGCAGGTGCCCGCCAAGTTAGCATTTGTTTAGAGTATTCGAACAAAGGAACGGGTGATCGCATCCTCGCTCTAGAAGAGCTGTTCTGAACAATCTGCATAGGGAAAAAACCAGCTAGTGTCCAAATAACTACTGCGCGCCGCAGGGCTAAGCGCAGCTATCACCTGTCTGCCATAGCTGCGGTGGTTGATCCGATTATCCAAGATGGCAACCACGCCATTGGCTACGCTGTGCCACGATTGACGAGCAGCGATACCGCTACCGTCAAGGTTGCTGCGCGAGCGCTGTGATCGCACCGGAGCTACAGCATGCTGTAGCACGCTCAGTGCCTCTGGTAGCAAGTACGTTTTGAACCAGTCCTGCTGGCGACGCTTGTACATAGCCACTCGCCCTGCCACTAGGGGATTCTCTAGAGAAGGAATAGGCAAAGTCGAGATGATCATCAGACTTGGAGGCGGAAACTGTGACTGGTGCGATCGCCAATATTCCCAGCCTGTAATCAGCACGCCTTGTGAGCTATCTACGACAGACTCGACTTGCACTCTAGAGCCGAATTCAGCAGCTAACACTGAAGCAAACTGCGATCGCAGAGGTACATCCCCCACGATTACGACAGTAGGACCAGCCACAAAACTGGCATCCATCCTCTGCTTAGCGCCTAGCAGTCGTCTTATTTCCTCTAGCGCTGCCGCCTTGAAGTGGCTGGTATTTGGCAGCGGGAGCCGGTCAGGCAGGTATAGCTGGACCAAATCATGATGACGATCAGAGCCGAATCGTAGACAGGTCATATCGCCTAGCCCTAGGCGATCGCGATACCGCACAGCTTGAGTATCCGCATCTAGCGCTGCACCGATTAAGACAACGGGCTGCTGCTGCCAAACTGGCCTCAGCACGTCGTTGATATCTGTTGGACCACAGCAAAGCATGAAGCTACCGAGTTCACGATTTAGCTGACTCCAGGCTAGCTGGCTAGGTTGGGCAAGCTGCTGCCAGAATTTCTGCCAGGGGTGCGGCAGGCGATCGCTATCCCCGTCGATCACCAGCAGCTCGCGCAGTTCGTGCAGCAGCGCATGTTCAAGCGCATCGATCAGATGACAGCCATAGGGATTCTCTGGATGTTGGAAGATAGCATGCGTCAGACGTACGCGCAGGTCGCGGATATTTTCGCGATCACCGGGATAGGCCAGCATCAGCGACTCCCAATTTTGAGGCGCTATGGCAATGCTCAGCGCGGCTCTAATCCATTTTTCTAGATCGCCAGCACCGTCAATAATCGTTGGAATATGTGCAGGAAAGCGGCTAGCTGTCTGCAAATGAACTGAAGGCTTGCTGCTATCAAGGCGATCACCTAGCCATCTCTGGGCCGAGGTCACTAGCAGCCCTCTAAATGAGTCACCCGGCCAGCTATCCCCAGTTTGAACAGGCTTAATCACCGGCAGACTCTGCTGCAAATTTGGAATATCCTGCCGTACCACTTGCTCCAACAGATCATCAGGAAGCGCCAATATTGCCGGCTCCGGCCACAGCAAGGCTGGAATCAAGTAGCTAAGGCGATGTGTTCCTCGATAAGCAGCCAGACTATCCGTCTGGATCAAAGCGCTACGTCCTACTCTTAGCGCTCTTGCAACCAGCCGGGCCATAGTCAAATGATGAGGCCATTGGGTATGCCCTTGCTCTCGCAGATAGGCCCGAAGGCGCTGGTGAACTTCTGTTTCGATCACGGGCGTATGCGTAAGGGTGCAGGAGTATAGAGCTGGCTGGGAATGCGAGTCTTCAGGTGGGTTTTATTGTGACACATTGTTTGAGGGATGAAGCCAGATTGTTTGAGGGATGAAACCAGAAGGATGAAAGGTGAATAAAAGGCAGCAAAGATGAAGGATGAATGGAGAAGGGAATGAAGGTCGGAATTGTTGGATTGGGGCTGATTGGAGGCTGTCTTGGGATAGATCTTAAGGCGGCTGGACATCAGGTGTATGGGGTGGCCCGGCGAGCGGAGACGGGTCAGCAGGCTCGCGGCTGGAACATGGTTGATTACGCGAGTACCCACCTTGATAGCTTGGTTCCTTGCGATATTGTGTTCATTTGTACGCCGATTGCCACGATTGTACCCACGGTAATCGCGCTAGCGAAGGTATTGAAACCGACCACTGTGATTACGGATGTAGGGTCTGTAAAGGCTGCGGTAGTGGAGATATCAACGCAGCGCTGGCCTCGATTTGTCGGTGGGCACCCGATGAGTGGTAAGAGCGAGGCGGGATTAGCGGCGGCAGAAGTAGGGCTGTTCCAGGAAAATTCTTATGTGATTACGCCAGTGCAGCAGACGGACGAGAACGCGATCGCCCTAGTTGAACAGCTCGCTACGCAGCTCGGTTCACGCATCTATCGCTGCACGCCAGCGGCGCACGATCGAGCAGTTGCCTGGATTTCGCATTTACCCGTCATGGCTAGCTCCAGCTTGATCCAAGCTGTCTGTAACGAACCTGATTCAACCGTTAGAGAATTAGCAGAACAGCTTGCTAGCTCTGGATTTCGAGATACTAGCCGAGTCGGCGGCGGCAACCCAGAACTGGGGCTGATGATGGCTCAGTACAATCGAGATGAAGTGTTGCGATCACTCAAACGATACCGGCAGTCAATTGATCAAATCATCCAGGTGCTAGAAATAGAAAACTGGCAAGCGCTAGAAAGGCGACTACAGGAAACTAAGCTCTCCAGAGAGCACTATGTCTAGTCTCGTCCCACTAGACATGTCATCAAGAATCAAACAAGAATCAAAAGGGGCTCTAGAATTTCGCCATCACGCCGCACCTAGCTCCATCACCGGCTCTTGATACAGAATCGTCGTAAATGTCACCGTCGATCCCAGCCCTTCGCCCATACTAATAAACTGCACCTTGCCACCCATTGCCTCCACTAGCCTTTGAGAGATAGCAAGTCCCAACCCCGTGCCCTCGTACTGTCGAGTTCGAGCACTATCCACCTGACTAAAGGTTTGAAATAGCCGATCCTGCTTCTCTAACGAAACGCCAATTCCAGTATCTGCCACGCTGATTTTGACCAGTCCCGGCCACGTTTGACCATCAAACTTCAGCAGCTGAGGCTTTATTTCAGCTGTGATTGTGATGCTGCCTTCGTGGGTGAACTTGTTAGCATTGCTTACCAAATTCAGCAGCACCTGCTTCAATCGCTGGTAGTTACCGTACAGCTTGATCTCATCGAGCGTTGCCGGTAGTGATATCTTGAACTCTAGCCCCTTACGCTCAATATGCGTCCGCTGAGAGTTATTGATCTCTTCTATGAGTTCTTGCAGACTGACTGCGTCTAGCTCTAGCTCCATTTTGTTTGCTTCGATCTTGGCAATATCGAGCACGTCATTGATCAAGTTCAGCAGGTGAATGGCCGAGTTGTGCGATTCTTGAATGAATTCGATCTGTTCCTCGTCATCGTCGGCCATATCGTCTAAGACCAAACGCAAAAAGCCGATCATGCCGTTTAGAGGCGTTCTGAGTTCGTGGGAAGTATTGGCAAGAAAGTCGCTTTTGCGCCGAGAAGCAGCTTCGGCCTGGCGTTTGGCTTCTTCTAGCTCTTGGTGCTTGCGGGTTAGCTCTTGGTTGGTTTGGCGAAGGGCTTTGGATTTGGTGCGCAGCTCACGGGTAATGGCTTCGCTTTCGCTGAAAAGTTTGGCATGGGCGATCGCAGTGCCAACCTGGTCGGTCAGCTCTCGAACCAAATCGATTTCGAAAGTTTGCCAAGGCTGTCCAGGCGGCTGCTGCAAGACCAGAATACTATTAGGCTGCTGACGATAGCAGGTAGCAATCGTCAGCACCGTGTATGGCGAGTCACCTTCACTCTGTCCAAAATCAGAAATCACCGGCTCTAAGCTTCGCAGCGTATCCAAAAAGTCTGACTTCTCTGATAGATCAAAAGTCCTACCCAAACAAGGATGCAAACTAGGCTGATAGTATTCAGCCACTACAGTGACTGTTTGCATGGCCTGTGAATAGTCGCAGACTAGGCAGCGATCTAGAGCTAGCAAATTGCCTAGGCCATTGACTGTTTGCTGCCAGATTGTCTTTAGATCTAACGTCTTACGGATATTAGAAGCAACACTTGCTAACAGCGCGTAGTAGCTGCTGTCGCCATTGCCAGACATCGACCTAGTCGCCGTGATTTGAACTGGCTGCGGCACGATGCGGCGACCCACACCAATTACACCTGCAACCTCGGGCGCGGCAAGCGGTACAGCAGGCAGTGCGGCGGACTCCACTTCCTCCCAATTACCCTCCGCGTCTTCTAGTGGAGAAGGCGCCGCAGGAGACTGAGTGGGCAGTGGGCTAAGCAAAAAATCAAAACCAACTGGCTGCTGACCACAGCGCACAACGCACTGAAATTCTTGCGGCGACTGCTGCTCGACAACCTGCCGGACATACTCCATATAGGGAACAACAGCCACCGGCCCAAACAGCAGTTCAATCGGCTGATCTACATAGCCCTCAACACTCATGCATGCCGCACAGTCAACCGCTTGCGGCCAGTGCATAGATAAAATCTTGCCTTCTACGGTGTGCACGACAACTAGCGTATTTGATTGCTCAGTAGGTTCATTTGCTGGCGCAATCGAATCAGCATCAGGCGTCCCAGCCAGATCAGTCAAATTAGAGGTAGGGCGAGCAGACCGAGACATTATAGACGGAGCAAATGCTTGATTTTGCAGGGTGTTCTTCTAAAGATAGAAGGCTAGTTGTTTAACAGATTAGGAGGCCGTATTAGAAAGGCATATTTTGAGAAGCCGCATTTGAAGCCGCGTTTTGAAAAGCCGCGTTTTGAAAGTCATATACTTAGAAAGCCCAGGGAAGGCCCCATCGTTAACTCAAACCATCGCCTCTATCCATCGAGTAGAAATCTATCAAGTAGCAATCTATCGAGTAGCAATCACAGGTTTCAGACACAGGCAGTAAGACTTAGTATAAGTTAGGTTCACTTAACTAATTTTTTTGGTTTCTTCCTCCGCTTAAACCTCTTTTTTCAGCTGGCGCTTTCCCCCTTGCTGAGATCCTGCTTTCACCTATATTTTTCCTACTGGCTCATTCATGACCGACGTACCTGTCTCACGGCTGCGCAATTTTTCTATCATCGCTCATATCGACCACGGTAAGTCTACGCTAGCCGATCGGCTGCTACAGGAGACAGGCACAGTTAGCGCACGTGATATGAAGGCGCAGTTTCTCGACTCGATGGATATCGAAAGAGAGCGAGGTATCACCATCAAATTGCAGGCCGCGCGGATGAACTACACCGCTAAAGACGGCGAGCAATACGTGCTAAACCTAATCGATACGCCTGGTCACGTAGACTTTACCTACGAGGTCTCTAGGTCATTGGCGGCTTGTGAAGGAGCGCTACTGGTTGTTGATGCCTCGCAGGGGGTGGAGGCGCAGACATTGGCCAATGTCTACTTGGCCATAGAAAATGATCTAGAGGTCATTCCGGTTCTAAACAAGGTGGATTTGCCCGGTGCTGATCCCGAAAGAGTCAAGCAGGAAATAGAAGAAGTTGTTGGGCTCGACTGTAGCAATGCGGTGCTCGCCTCTGCCAAAGAAGGGATTGGGATCGCAGAGATCCTCGAATCGATTACCTACCTAGTGCCCCCGCCGATAAACAATACCCAGAAGCCAGTGCGAGCGCTGATCTTTGATAGCTACTACGACAGCTATCGCGGGGTGATTGTGTACTTTCGGGTGATGGATGGTGTGATTAAGAATCGCGATCGCATCCGACTGATGGCCTCTGGCAAAGAATACGACATCGACGAACTCGGCATCCTTTCGCCCAACCAAATTCCGGTAGACGAGCTGCACGCAGGCGAGGTCGGCTACATCGCAGCCTCGATCAAATCCGTAGAAGATGCCCGCGTTGGCGATACGATTACGCTGGTCAAAGCCCCTGCGGCAGAGCCTTTAGATGGGTATGTAGAAGCAAAGCCTATGGTCTTCTGTGGACTATTTCCTTCTGATTCTGACCAGTACGAAGACCTAAGAGAAGCCTTAGACAAGCTTAGACTCAACGACGCCGCTCTCCAGTACGAGCCAGAAACCTCTAGCGCGATGGGCTTCGGGTTCCGCTGTGGCTTCTTGGGTCTGCTGCACATGGAAATTGTGCAAGAAAGACTGGAGCGCGAATACAATCTCGATCTGATTACGACCGCGCCTTCGGTAATCTACAAGGTCTACACCATTCAGGGCGAAGTCGTCGAAATTGACAATCCTAGTCTGCTACCCGACCCCCAGTATCGAGAAAAGATCGAAGAGCCGTATGTAAAAGTGGACATCATCACGCCCGAAGAATTTGTCGGCACGCTGATGGAGCTGTGTCAGACTCGTCGAGGTGATTTTCAGGACATGAAGTATCTGACGCCGGGGCGGACGACGCTGGTCTATGAGCTGCCCTTGGCGGAGGTAGTGACCGACTTTTTTGACCAGATGAAATCGCGATCGCGTGGCTATGCCAGCATGGAATATCAGCTGATCGGCTACCGAGAAAACAACCTCGTTAAGCTAGACGTCAAAATCAACGGCGACACCGTCGATCCGCTAGCCGCTATCGTCCACAGAGACAAAGCCTACTACGTTGGCCGGGCCCTCACCGAAAAGCTAAAAGAGCTCATCCCCCGCCATCAGTTCAAAATTCCAGTCCAGGCATCTATTGGCAGCCGCATTATTGCTAGCGAAAGCATCCCGGCGCTGCGTAAAGATGTCTTGGCCAAATGCTACGGCGGCGATATCTCAAGGAAGAAGAAACTACTAAAAAAACAGGCCAAGGGGAAAAAGCGTTTGAAATCAATTGGTACAGTCGATGTTCCACAAGAAGCTTTTATGGCTGTCTTAAAGTTGACATAGGGAAAAATTTGTCTAAAGAGATTGGCCTGAGAGTAATTGGGAGTCAACTGAATCGACATCAGAAACTCCTTCACATAATGGTAGGGACTCTGCTAACGGCTGGGATGAAAGGATCACCGCGCAAGCCTTGTAACAACAGATTTTTATGCATTCATGATCGGTAGATAGTCGTTTTGGGGATTGATAAAATCAATTGAAGTTTTAGTGAAACCTAAAACCATTGTTAAAGCCTTTAGTAAATCTTTGATACATTCTTAGGCAACTTGGGCAACTCCTGACGAGGCTTTTGGAAGTTTCATGACACAAGCTTCTGGTCTTAAAAATCGGCACTTACGCAGCTTACAGCGTACGCAAACCCAAAGCTCAGCATCCTTTTAGACACCAAAACCTATGAGAATTCTAGTCACTGGGGGGGCAGGCTTCATCGGCTCCCACCTGATCGATCGACTAATGGCAGCAGACCATGAAGTCATCTGTCTGGATAATTTCTACACCGGTCACAAACGCAACATCTTGCGTTGGATGGACAATCCCTACTTCGAACTCGTCCGTCACGACATCACCGAGCCCATTCGCTTAGAAGTAGACCAAATTTATCACTTGGCCTGTCCTGCTTCGCCCGTTCACTACCAGTACAACCCCGTCAAAACTGTCAAGACAAATGTACTAGGAACGCTTAACATGCTGGGTTTGGCAAAGCGGGTAAAGGCACGCTTCTTCCTCGCCTCTACGTCTGAAGTATATGGCGATCCTGAGGTGCATCCGCAGCCTGAAGAATATCGCGGCAGCGTCAATCCTATTGGCATCCGTAGCTGCTACGACGAAGGCAAGCGCATGGCCGAGACGCTTGCCTTTGACTATCACCGCCAGAACGATGTCGAAATTCGAGTGGTTCGCATCTTCAACACCTACGGCCCTCGCATGTTAGAAAACGATGGCCGCGTAGTTAGTAACTTTATTGTTCAAGCGCTTAGCGGACAGCCTTTGACCGTATACGGCGATGGGTCACAAACTCGCAGCTTTTGCTACGTCTCTGATCTAGTAGAAGGGTTCATTCGACTGATGAACAGTGAGTACACAGGTCCGATCAACATCGGAAATCCTGGAGAGTATACTATCCTTCAATTAGCTCAAACCATTCAAAGAATGGTGAACCCAGAGGTAGAAGTTCAGTACAGGCCGCTGCCCCAAGACGATCCCAAACGCAGAAAGCCAGATATTACCAAAGCCAAACAGCTCTTGGGATGGGAGCCGACAGTAGCACTAGAAGCCGGACTGGAAAAAACAATTGCGGACTTTAGAAGTCGAATGGACGCCGCTGGCACGCTGAGTGAAAGCCTAAAAGCGACAGTCTGAGTGACTTCGAGATGAGCTGCATCGCTTATGGTTCCACCATAGCGACTCGGATTAGTTATCACGTCAGATAGTCTTCATTAACCAAGTAACTAGTAATTCATTAACCAAGTAATCAGAAGAGTTGTATCGATATGCGTGTTTGTGTCATTGGAACGGGCTATGTAGGGTTAGTCACTGGAGTTTGTCTATCTCATATTGGTCACCATGTGATCTGCGTTGACAACAATGAGCAGAAAGTTCAGCTGATGAAGTCTGGCCAGTCGCCGATCTATGAGCCGGGTCTATCTGATCTGATGAAGTCATCAATGGAATCTGGCAATCTAGAATTCACCTCTGATCTAAACGCAGGGGTGACTCATGGTGAAATTCTATTCATTGCGGTCGGAACACCTGCTCTGCCAACAGGAGAAAGTGATACGCGATACGTAGAGGCGGTCGCTAGGGGCATTGGTGAGAACTTGAACGGTGGCTACAAGGTGATTGTGAACAAGTCAACGGTGCCAATCGGCTCGGGTGACTGGGTGCGGATGATTGTGCTAGATGGCCTAAACGAGCGTCAGCAGGGTGAGGGGAGCGAAGCGGCTTTTGATGTCGTCAGCAATCCTGAATTTCTACGTGAGGGATCGGCGGTCTATGACACCTTCAACCCCGATCGAATTGTGCTAGGCAGCAATAGCGAAAAAGCCATCGGCATGATGAAAGAGCTGTATACGCCCCTAGTCGAGCGGCAGTTTTCCGAAGATAATTCCGCCTCGCCAGTGCCAGTCGTCGTGACCGATCTTAGCTCTGCGGAGATGGTGAAGTATGCATCTAATGCTTTTCTAGCGACTAAGATTAGCTTTATCAATGAAGTCGCTAATATTTGCGATCGCGTTGGCGCAGACGTCACCCAAGTCGCTGCTGGCATCGGCCTAGACTCTCGCATCGGCAGCAAATTCTTGCAAGCTGGCATCGGCTGGGGCGGCTCTTGCTTTCCCAAAGATGTCTCGGCGTTGGTACATACCGCTGACGACTACGGCTACGAGGCTGAGCTGCTAAAAGCCACCATCAACGTCAACACTCGCCAGCGCCTGCTCACCGTTGAAAAACTTCAGAAGGAGCTAAAAATCTTAAAGGGAAAGACAGTTGGTCTCTTAGGTCTGACCTTCAAACCAGACACAGACGACATGCGCGATGCCCCATCTCTAATCATGATCGAAAACCTGAATCGTCTCGGTGCCAAGGTCAAAGCCTACGATCCGATTGTGTCACAAAGCGGCGTTAGCCAGGGGCTGTCTGGCGTAATCGTAGAGACCGATCCCGAACGTCTAGCAGACGGCTGTGATGCGCTAGTACTGGTGACTGACTGGGCCAAGTTCAAGAACTTGGACTACGGCAAAATGGCTAGCTTGATGAACGCGCCAGTCATGATCGACGGTCGCAACTTCCTCGACCAAAGAGCGCTAGAGTCAGCGGGCTTCCGATACATTGGCGTCGGTCGCTAGCCTTTGGCAACTTGCCATCAAGCATAGGTAATAGTTTAGTGTCTCCAGCTCCACTCTCTTTAAAGAGCGGAGCTTTTTTGTTGGGGAATGTAAGACAGCTTAGATGCCAGAAGTCGTCACCCGTCTCCACGTTCAAAAACTGTCTTACAAACGGTGGGATACTGCTGGCTAAGTTTTGAGATATATAGCGGTTCCCGAATGAGTGAGGTACGATTCTAGCAGTACTCTTCAGGAATGAACCAAAGTAGTCATGAAAGCATACTCGCTAGACTTTCGAGAGAAGATAATGGCGGTCTACCACGCAGGCGGGACTTCGCAGC
>JBCCOH010000086.1:0-22599 GCA_039111275.1 Cyanobacteria bacterium P01_D01_bin.1
CGGCGCAAACTCAATCTACACTTGCTGGAGAGGTTTATTCACAACTTTGATTTGGACGAGACTTTGATTAAATCTCACCCTAACTATCAAAGGCTATGTGACTATGGGATTCTAGTCTCCTAATTCTGTCCGGAGCATTGTAAAAGAGAAGAGAAGATTGCGATCACCCGCACGCTGCTCGACCTACTACCTGTAGAAACTATCAGCCAAACCACTGGCCTTAGCATTGAAGAGATAGAACAGATCGCACAAGAACCAACCTGACCGTCTACTATATCTTTACCGCTACAACCCTCAATCGCCGATAGTCTGCTATCCAACCACCCTTCTGATTCTTTACTTTTCTGTCTTCTGTTGGTCTTGCTTTCCGGTCCTCCAGCGGGCTCTCTAGTCGATAAAGCTGAGGTACTTTTGCCTCAACCGCTTTGACTAGCTCAAACCATTCTGATGGTGACAAATTTGAAAATAAACGCTGGCTAAACATCTCTAGCCAGCCTGCTAAACCGGCCTCTCCAAGTGCAGTCGGCCGCTCAAAAAGGCTGATATAAATCACTTCAAGCCCCGCAGACTCCAGCAGGACTGAGTATTCTCCTACACTTGGAAAGTACCAGGGGCTCAGGTTATTCTGACCGCTTACCTCTTCTAAGGCAGTCAAAATAGTTTGAATATTTCCCTTACCGCCAAATTCTGCTACCAATCTACCTTTAGGCTTAAGCGCCGCTGCAATAGAGCGAGCCGCTGCTTCAGGCTGCTGTACCCAGTGGAGAGCAGCGTTAGAAAAAACGGCATCTACAGGAGAAGGCACTCGGAAGTCTTCAGCATTGGCAACTTGAAAATTCAGCTGTGGATAGTTGGCCTGAGCCTGAGCAATCATGTCATGGTCATAGTCTAGGCCAATTGCTTCTGCTCCGCTCATTGCAATCTGAGCAGTGAGCTGACCAGTTCCGCAGCCTAAGTCCACGATTCTCTCTCCGGCTTGCGGATTAAGCTGAGAGAGTAGTCCTTCGCCGTGTTGCCAAACATAGCTGAATTGATCTTGGTAAGAAGGTGCATTCCAAACCATCGTCAGTGCTCTCCATTGATGAAATGGTTGATGATAGAGTGTCTGAATCCTGGACGCTATGCGGTAGAGACTGCTGCTTCTAAAGCCACCTCGAACACTTCCTCAAACCAGGCTTTTTTATAATCAATATTCCAGAGTTCTAATTCACACTCATTGCCTAGGTCGTAAGGAGTGAGCTGCAAGGTAAGGGTTTTGCTTCTGCTATTGAATGTGGCGCTGACAGTGGCGATCGCATGACTACGTGCTCTATCTAGGGCGACCGCAACTCGCAACATTGCACCTAGCTGATCCACCAACTTGCGCTCGTACTTACCCGGCAGATTGTTGTAGTTGTCGTGTCGCCTCTTCGGCTGACTCTTGCGGTGGTAGCGGGCGATGTTGCCAATAATTTCTACCTCAGTTTCAGTAAATCCTATCAGCCCGCCGTTGCGAATCAGGTAATAGGAATGCTTATGATGGGCCGAATGGTTGATGTAATGCCCGCTGTTATGCAGCATTGCCGCTGCCCATAGATACTCACGCGCTAGAGGACCTAAGTCGTGCAGTATACCCTTGGTCTGGTCAAATAGCTGAATTGCAAACTCAGATACCGTATCGCCATTTGCCCGGTATTTATTCGCTAGCTTCCGCACGGATCGATCTCGCACTGATTCTTGGAATGCCATTCGATCTTCGATCAGACCGTTGATCAGCATCCAATCAACCACCACACCTTCTCGCAGGGCTCGTTCGCAGATCTGTAGCTGCGGAATCTTCAACAGCTCCATGACCGTCCGCAGAATAACCGACCCAGGCACAATAATCTCAGCGCGACGATCCGACATTCCTGGTAGTGTCAGACGCTCTTCGTATGACATCTTACGTAGCTGGTCTGTCCAGCTATTCAGCTCGTCATAGGTGAGTACGTAGCCATTGAGCGGGTCAGGTGTTACTCCTGTTTTATCCGTTGCCGCTAGCACTGCTAAACATTCAATCGTTCCAGAAGTACCAATCATTTGCAGCGGCGTTGTCTCATGCTCCGTCCCAGCCAGCGTTCGCTTTAGCTTGGCTTTCAGTGCATCGACCGTTGGCTCTAGCACCCCTCGAACATAAGCTCTTAGGTACTCAAACTCTTTCTTGCTAATCGGATCAGTAGAAACGAACCGGGCGCTCAGGCGCACGGCCCCGACCTTGCTACTGCTCAAAAAATCGTGGGCACCGCCTCTGCCAGCAATGATTTCTGTAGAGCCACCGCCAATATCGACAATCACGTGCGGATTGCCCTTCAGCTCCATTGTAGAAATCACGCCTAGATAAATCCGTCTGGCTTCTTCATTCCCAGAAATCAGATTGATGGCTAGTCCCGTTTCTGCTTTTACTCGCTCAATGAACACTTGACCATTACTCGCTTCGCGCACCGCACTAGTGGCAACGGCTACCACATCGTCCGCCTGAAAGCTTTCCGCTATCTGCAAACATCGCTTTAGAGAAGCAATACCCCTAGCCATCGCTTCTTCGGTAAGACTGTCAGTTTCTTCGCAAAAATCTCCCAGTCGAACCGTATCTTTCTCTTTACCGATAATGTTGAAGGAAGGCAGCGTTGCGTCGATCTTGACAACCACCATATGGATAGAGTTGGTGCCGATATCAATGGCAACTATTACCAGGTCTGAGCGATCGCTATTTCGCAATCGCTCTCGCAATGCGGGATTCAGTACGCCTTCTATCTCCGCAGGCAGCCGATCGCCAGGAGTCTCTTGTGATCCTGCCTCAGGAACTAAAGAATGAGTTTCAACAGTGTTTACCATCAACGGTCACGCAACGGTTGCTTGCGTCCATATGCTTCATTCATACTACAGTTCGAGTGCGTATCAAGCGGAACAGATTGACTAGCTAGCCATAAACTTTTTACGAATTTCCTCAGTTCGCTTGCGGTTTGCGCCTAGGTCGGATTTGCCCAAACGAGCAGCGGTGCGAGTATGAATCACTGATTCACCCGGGGGTGCATAGAATTCTGCATCGTCTACAAAGCCCATTAGCTTGCTAGAAAATTCGGCGTACAGGTAGTCGTCGCTAACGGTATTGATTTTTGAGCGCTCTATGCCTTCGATGATGGTTTTGAGTTTGGCGATCGCATCTTTGGCAGATCCTGTGTAGGGAAAGGGTGTGATCGCATGTTCAGTATCGTCGGCAGGCGCATAGGAGCACACGCAGTTAGGCGTACTCGGACAAGCCTTTAGCCGTCCATCTGTCACACCCAAATCTGTCGGCGGCGTACCCGAAAAAGAAAACAAACCCATAGCAGACTCCCTTAACTTTGCTGATAGATAACTACTGCTGATGCACTGACGGCAGTTTATACCAAGGTAGGTGCGGATACTCGTGATGTTCCCAGTGATAGTCGAAGTGATAGCAGCTAAAGAAAGACAGTAGGGGTGTAGCACTACTGCTATTGGCTCTGTGAATGTTGGTATGCCCTTCAGCAGGCCACTTGTGAGGACGATAGGTGCCAAAGTAAAACAGTTGCCAGGAGCTAATCGCCTGAGGCAGCAACCAGAACAGCGCGGCATTGAGTACAGGCACACCCATGAACAATACCATTGGATAGAAAAAAGCAGACATTCCCCAGAAAATAGTCCAGCCCTGCCCCCCCTGGATATAGACCCGCATAAAATTGAAGTACCAGGGCCAAAACCCACCTAGATAAAAATCTGGATCGGTACTCTGTGCCGGGGTGCGATGGTGCTGATGATGGTATGCCTGCATCATGTCGAAAGACAAAAAGCTGTACATTCGCAGGATAATTCGCCCGGCCCAGTCATTAACCTTTGGATAGGCTGGCATCAGCGTCCCATGCATAGCATCATGAGCCAAAATAAATAAGCCTGTGTGCAAAAACGATCTCACTACAATGGCTGTCAGCACTGCTACAGCCGATAGATTCTTAGCATCAGGCAGCGCGAATAAAGCGATGTAGGCAGTCAATAACCATAGAAATACGATTAAGGAAGCAATTGAAATAGAGACAAAAGATTCTCTAATCAGGGCAGCAGGCAGAGATCGAGCAGTCATGCAATAAGAGAATCTATGGTGTGTTTATGATTGTATCGAAATGTTAAGTCATCTCCACATACAGTAGCAGGATGCGTAGGTTCTGGATAACTATCTATTGACTGAGGCGATTAAATAAGGCCAACTAATTGACTGACATGCTGTCTGGCTATGCAATAACCCAATATTTTGAACGTGTCGATATCCGGTTAACATCAAAGCAGTCGCAAGCAATGATTGGATGACGATGCAAGGCTTATCTCCAGAAAAACTGCAACAGCTCTATCAGGCATTTGCCAGCCAGTTTGAGAGTGTGATTCTGGGCACAGCTAGCGCAGACGCTCAGCCGCAGGCTAGCTATGCACCCTGTGTCATTGATGAAGCTAAGAATATTTATATCTTTGTTAGCGGACTATCCGCACACACTCAAAATTTGACCAAGTCAGGCAAAGCTAGTGCCCTATTTATAGAGGACGAATCGCAAACAACTCAGATGTTTGCTCGAAAGCGGCTAAACTACGACTGCACAGCCGCTTTAGTAGAAAGAGACAGCGAACAGTGGCGGGCGATCGCACAAAAGTTTGAGACTAAGTTTGGCAACATTATCGAACTGCTGCGAGACTTACCCGATTTCCGCATATTTCAGCTTCGACCTAGCGCAGGCCGCTTTGTACTTGGATTTGGCAAGGCTTACGATATTGACCCAGCCAATCTAGACCAGCTCATCCACAAAACTGGAGCGTAGCAACAGATGCAAAGTTGAATGAGTAAAGGTGAACCAAGAAAGCAAAATACAATCTTAAGATTCTTCCTCTTCCCAGCAGTCCACAGCTAGCAGATCGCCAATGGAATCTTGCATTGTGAAGTCGAATGATTCTAGCTCGGATTTCCAATGAGCCCACTTATCACCGAAAATGAAGGCAATTTTCCACAGACTATCAGAAGGCTGAATCGCTTTGGTATCAACTAGCGATCGCACTTTTCGCTGAAATTTGACCATTGGATGATCGGCGACTGGCTGACTTGCCACTGAACCAGTTAGCGGCGCAGCAGCAGTTGATTGAGTTGTCATAAATTTTGATTAGAGAATACTTTCCACAAAAGTTCGGATCGGAAGGGCAAAGTCGTTTACCTAGCTATTTCTAGGCAGCCACTGAGAAAGAAACGTCGTAACGGATGCCACGCCTCTTTGCCATGCAGCTATGCTTCTTTGCTAACAGCTATGGCTAGCTACTTTCTAGCTAACCCCAAACCTATAGCGCAGCTTCCGCATCGGTCGCTACAAGTTATATCGGATGAGTGCAACCTTTTCCAATGCTATTAATCTTTTGTAAGAAAAGCATATGGAAGGCGGGCCGTTCAGGTCATCTACCCTAAGACATTAGTCAGTCGAACAAGGATAAAACGACCCTTTTCACTTCAGCCGTCCTACTATAGCAAACAATATCCTTTACTGGGCGATTATGTTCTTCAACTGTATCGATAGAACTGTATCGATACAGAAGTCTTCACGCTAGACTACTTCAGTACATGGCCCGGTCAACTACCTACCCGATCAACTACCTACCCAGTCAACTATTTACTACGTTCTCAATCGCGCTTTTCTTATGGTGGCTTCTCAATCCCCTTCGCAAACTGCTTCTGACTCTGAAGTCTCCTCACCAGCAGATCCTCCTATCACGCTGCTGCGCACCGACGAGTCAGAAAAACTAGAGCGAATCCGCCATACCTTTTCTCACGTAATGGCCATGGCCGTTCAGCGTCTCTTTCCAAAGGCGCAGGTCACTATTGGTCCTTCTATCGACTACGGCTTTTATTACGACTTTGATGCGCCTGAGCCTTTCACAGATAAGGATCTCAAGGCCATCAAAAAAGAAATGATCAAGATCATAAAAAAAGGACTGCCTGTCATTCGAGAGGAAGTCAGTAGAGAAGAGGCCAAACGCCGCATCGAAGAACTAGGCGAACCCTACAAGCTAGAAATTCTAGAGCGGCTAGAAGAGCCGATTACGCTTTATCATCTGGGCGATCAGTGGTGGGACTTGTGCGCAGGACCCCATATCGAAACAACTAAAGATCTCCATCCCAAAGCTTTCGATTTGGAGAGTGTCGCCGGGGCCTACTGGCGCGGAGATGAGAATAGAGCGCAATTACAAAGAATCTACGGCACCGCTTGGGAAACGCCTGAAGAACTCAAAGAATATAAGCGCAGAAAAGAAGAAGCTAAGCGCCGAGACCACCGTAAGCTTGGAAAAGAGCTAGGGTTGTTTGTTTTTTCTGACGAGGTGGGCCCAGGTCTGCCGCTGTGGACGCCTAAGGGAACTATTCTTCGATCTACGCTAGAAGACTTCTTGAAAGCTGAGCAGGTGGCTAGAGGCTATTTGCCAGTGGTGACACCGCACGTAGGCCGCGTGGACCTGTTCAAAACTTCGGGTCACTGGCAAAAGTATCGTGACGATCTGTTTCCGATGATGGGCGATCGCGAGGACGAAGGCTTTGTGCTAAAGGCAATGAACTGTCCTTTTCATGTGCAGATCTACAAGAGTCAACTGCGTTCCTACAAAGAGCTACCCGTCAGGCTGGCTGAATTTGGCACCGTTTACCGGTTCGAGCAGTCGGGCGAACTAGGCGGCCTTACTAGGGTTCGTGGCTTTACTCAAGACGATGCTCACCTATTCGTCACACCCGATCAGCTAAACGATGAATTTCTAGAGGTGGTTGATCTGATTCAGACGACGCTGCGAGCGCTGCAGATGGACCAGTCCTTCCGCGCTAGGTTAAGCTTTCGCGACCCTGAAAACAAGAGTAAGTACATTGGCTCTGATGAAGCATGGGAAAAAGCGCAGAGTGCCATCCGTCAGGCGGTAGAGACAATGGGGATGGATCATTTTGAAGGCATCGGCGAGGCCGCTTTCTACGGCCCGAAGCTAGATTTTATTGTGCGTGACGCGCTCGATAGGGAATGGCAGTTGGGGACTGTGCAGGTTGATTACAACCTGCCGGAGCGGTTTGACCTGGAATATGTAGCAGAAGACGGATCGCGTCAGCGGCCGATTATGATTCACCGGGCGCCGTTTGGTTCTCTAGAGCGACTGATTGGCATCTTGATTGAGCAGTATGCCGGAGACTTTCCGCTTTGGCTCGCACCTGAGCAGGTTCGCCTGCTGCCTGTGACAGCAGGCCACTGGGGGTATGCGGACAGCGCAGCGATAGAGATGCGTAAGCTGGGCGTTCGCGTGGAGGTCGACAAGAGCGGCGAACGTCTAGGCAAAATGATTCGCAATTCTGAGAAGGCGAAGATTCCAGTGATGTCTGTGATTGGCGATCAGGAAGTTGAGGGGAATACTCTGAGCATTCGCACGCGCAAGGACGGAGATTTGGGCGCGATCGCTCTACCCGAAGTCCTAGACCGCCTAGAAGCTGCCCTCAAGACCCGCAGCGATTTCTAAACGGACCTTTGGATCCAACATTTAGTCGCGAGCGAGTGTTCTGATTAATACACGCTTTCTATGTACTCCTTTTCTCGAAGTCTGTTCTGCCGTTACTATCAGGATGCGCTTTGCCAACCACGCTCTGCAAGCAAGCAACTGGTCAGAGGATTAGTTGCGCTCACCATTGGTCTATCGGCCACTGCTTGTGCTACTGTCCCCGAAGCTTCTGAGAAAAACATAGCCGTTGCGAAAGAAGTAGCCGCACCAGAAACGAAGGCAACCGAAGCAGACAGCCAGATCTGGCTAGAGGCCAATGCGACCTATGCAGAGCAAAATTTTAGCGGCAGTCTATACGCCGAAATTTTAGAAGAAGACTACTACTGCCTAGCTACAGGTACTTGCGGCGATGTTAAATACCTATTTGAAGACGTACTGATGGTGGCTACTGTCGGTGAGTTTGGCTCTACCAAGACGGCTCTAATTCCTCATCAGTCCATATCCAAATCGCAGGCGCTGTCCTACGCTCGGATGCTGGATACGGATGGCGTAATTGACTTCGAGGACAGCAAGGTGATGGATAATAGTGAAAGCGATCGCACCCAGCCAGTCACAATTACAGAAAGCTATTTCGAGGCTGGCTTGCCTGCGGAGGGCATTGCCTACGAGGTTGCCTCTGCTAGAACGGCGCAAATTATCTCCGACCAAAATGGTGAAATCATAGAAGTCTCGTACAGAGTCGATGTGTTCTAAAGAGCGCTGAAGCATACGCTTCTTATCGGTGAGGTCATCAATACCGATACAATGGCGGGAATCGTCTAATCCCCAACCTGGCTTGGGATAGTTTCGTGCCCTCTTCTGTCACAGTCACCGTTCCTGCAACTACCGCTAATATCGGCCCCGGATTCGACTGTCTCGGCGCCGCCTTTACACTTTACAATCGCTTTCACTTTACGCCGTTCACGCCGCTTTCTGACAGCGAGTCATTCCAGATCACAGTTGAAGGCACTGAAGCTAATCGAGTGAATACGGGGGCTAGCAACCTGGTCTATCGGGCCTATCTCAAATGCTACAAGCGCATCGGCAAACCCGCACCGCCAGTTCATATTAGGATTAATTTAGCTGTCCCGCTTTCTCGGGGATTGGGCAGTTCTTCGACTGCAATTGTCGGCGGCATTGTTGGGGCCAACACGTTAGCGGGCGCTCCTCTGAACAAAGCGGCACTAGCGAAATTAGCTAACGAGCTAGAAGGACATCCAGATAATGTGGTGCCTGCGCTATTGGGCGGGGCTCAGCTGAGTGCGATCGCCAAAGGTCAGCTACAAATCTGCGATCTGCCGTGGCACGAGTCGGTAGTGCCCGTAGTGATTATCCCCGAGTTTGAGCTATCAACAGTCGATGCTAGGCGAGTGCTGCCGGGGCAGTATAGCCGGGCGGATGCGATTTTCAATACGGCGCATGTTGGCCTGTTGCTACGCGGTTTGGCTACAGGAAATGGGGATTGGATCAGTGGGGGGATGCGCGATCGCATTCATCAGCCCTATCGCAAAAAGCTCATCCCCGGCTACGACAACGTCCGCCGCGCCGCTCTTAGAGCCGGAGCCTGGGGAATGGTGATCAGTGGCGCCGGGCCGACACTGCTGGCATTGACTCCCTCTGATGCCGCCGAGTCCGTTCGCGAAGCAATGGAAACAGCCTGGGAAAACCAGAAATTTACCGTCAAGGCTTACTGCCTGAAGCTAGATACGAAAGGAGCCATTGCGGAGGCTATTGGTTGAGATACAATCAAAAAGCTAGCTCCAAGTCGTCCGTATCACAGTCGAGCCGAATAAACGTAGTGGTAAGCCTCGGTTAGCAACTCACTCGAGCGATATTTTTCTCAAATTCCCTTCACGTTCGAGATATAGGTATGGGTAAAACATCAGCTAGCTCATAGGAGAAGGGAACAACCTAACGCAAGCGGAAAGATACATGGAAAACTACCGTGCGAGGCCAATGAGACAGCAATGGAAAAACCTCAGACATAGACTATTTTCAGCAGGACTCATTTTAATAGCCGTGTCTCTATCTGCTTGTTCTAATAGGCAAGGTGTCAGTCAGCTTATAGAGGATGGGCAAAGCGTCGGTCAGCTCGTAGAGAGAGGAAATGAGCTAACGCAAGCGGAAAGATACGAGGAAGCAATCACCCTGTATGAGCAGGCGATCACACAGGATTCTGAGCAGTCAGAAGCTTGGTTTGGAAAGGGCGATTCTCTAAGACGGCTGGAGCGACACGCAGAGGCGATCAATTCTTACGACGAAGCCATAGAGATAGACTCTGATGATGCTGAAGCTTGGTATGGACGAGGAAATTCATTGATTGGCTTGGAGCGTTATGAAGAGGCGATCGCATCTTTTGATAAGACTCTAGAAATTGATCCTGACTATTCTGAAGTTTGGAGTGACAGAGGCGTTTTGCTAATGGAGCTACAGCAATACGAAGAGGCGCTTATCTCTTTTGATACAGCATTAGAGATTAATTCTGACGACACTAATATTTGGAGCAACCGAGGGCACCTGTTGCGTGCATTAGGGCAATACGACGAGGCGATCGCAAATCTGGACAGAGCTTTAGAAATTGATCCTGAAAATTCTCTAGCTTGGAACAACCGGGGCATCTCGACAGCTCTACAAGAACGCCACGAAGAAGCGCTTACAAACTATGACAAAGCCTTAGAGATTGATCCTGACTTTGCTCGTGCCTGGAGCAATCGAGGCCAGTCGTTGATTAGGCTAGGACGTTACGAAGAAGCGCTCGCCTCTTTTAACAAAGCCTTAGAAGTTGATCCTGACTATTCCCAAGCTTGGAATAGTCAAGGCGGAACGCTAGAAATCTTAGGACGAATTCCTGAAGCCATAGAGTCATACGAAAGAGCAATAGACGCAGACCCTAGTAACCAAGCAGCAGTTAACAACCTTCGTCGGCTGACGATGCGTTAGATTTTTGTGCCTTGAGAAATGAGAGAGACGACGTGAGGTCCTACCGCCGCTATGCCATTAGCTCTTTATAGAATAAGGGTTACCGGTTCTGAGAGTGGTTTGAGCTAAGGGCAGAAAGCTATAGATTGCTATGCTTAGGCAAGGGTCTGTCTAGCAGTCAGAGTCAAGTCGCATAGTTCCTCAATCGCTGGCCAGCCCGCTTTCTTAAAAGTTTCATCAGCTCGTAGCCAGAGCAGATATTCGATATTACCTGCTGGGCCTACCGTATCTGACCAGGTAAGTCCCTGGTAGTGCCAGCCTATGTGCTTGGCCGACTCGGCCACCTGAAAGATAGCGTCTGCTTGGTCTCTCGTATCTCGGACAACGCCTTTTTTGCCAATCTTTTCTCTACCGACCTCAAATTGAGGCTTGACTAGCAAAATGACCTCTCTAGGAGACGCTAATAAAGACCAAAAAGCAGGTAACACCTTCACCAAAGATATAAAAGAAACATCCATCACACCCAGAGTGGCTAACACTTCATCGCCATAGAGCTCTGCTGACGTCAGATGCCGAATGTTTGTTCTTTCTTTCAGTACAACTCTAGGGTTTTGACGAATCTCCCAAGCGACTTGTCCATAGCCAACATCAACACCATAGACCCGCTCTGCCTTCGCTTGTAGCAGACAGTCAGTGAAGCCTCCCGTAGAAATGCCACCGTCTAGACAAACTCTTCCTTCGACTTGAATATCAAAAGTCTTTAGCGCTTTGGCTAGCTTTTCGCCGCCTCTAGAGACAAAGGGTGGCTTTTGCTTTAGCTCAATTACGGAATCGGCGGCAACTAGAGTGCCAGGTTTATCGATAATCTGCTGAGCAATTTTCACTTCTCCAGCTCTAATCAACCGCTGAGCCTGCTGCCGTGATGGGCATAGACCCTGCTCTACTAGAAGGGTGTCGATACGCTGTTTGGCCAAGGCTTGATTGGGAATGGACAGTGTCGATTGTATCGTCAGTGAGACCAGATATGGGAAACCTGCTGTGGGAAGTCGCTGTAGGAAATGATAGTGCAGATTGCAAAAGCGAATGCTAAGTCGAATAAGAAAGTAGTCTTTATTATGGGTACGGCGCACTGCGGTTCTACCCTGCTAACACTGGTTCTAGGCAGCCACTCCGACTGTCTGTCGCTAGGTGAAATCAGCAACCTGCCCGATTTCTATCGCAGAAATAAACCAATTTGTTCAGTGTGTGTGGGCGAATGTAGCTTGTGGGACCGCCAATTTTCTAACCAAGATCTACAGCTACTGTCTCGGGGGTTTGCGGAACGCCGACTACATCGATTTATTCCCCTCAAAGTTGAAAAGAAGATTCGCAGATTACTCAGAACAGATGCCGTTTTTAATCCTTATTCTTTAATTGCTTCTAGGGTAGAAGAGAAGGTTCTGATAGATTCTACTAAGACAGTGTGGTGGCTAGAGAAAAAGCTAGCGGCTAGAGAGTTCGATGAAAATCTCTCACCTTATCTAATTCATTTAATTCGAGACGGCAGAGCCGTGATGAGTTCCTATTCTAGGCGAAAGCAGTATCACGGGCTGACGCCGCAGCAGTTTGGACAGCAGTTTGGACAGCTTTGGAAGGAGAGAGTGACCAATGAGAATAACTTTTTCGATAGCTTTGCTGGTAAGAAGATCAGGCTCAGATACGAGGAGTTTGCGACCAATTCAGAGACGGTATCGCGGAATCTTTGTAACTGGTTGAATATCGATTTTCAGCCGGATATGCTCAGCTACTGGAAGCATCAGCATCACACCATCTCGGGAAATAGCGGGACTCGCGCCTCTGTTCAGAACTATCAAAACGATGCGCAACCGAGTCAAAGCTTTGGTATTAGGCTCAATCGAAAGTGGCAAAAAGTGCTTTCTGCTGAGCAAATAGCCGCTTTTTATCAGGCGACTGACAGTATGAATAGGATCTATGAATGGCAGTAGTTGAGGAGTTTGCGACTTTCGCAGTCGGCTAATCTTTGTCTAATTCGCCGTCGGGCCACGTAGGAGAATCTTCGGCGGCGATTGGCAAAGCGTCTTTTTGGGTTTTTCTTTTGGTTGGGTATCGCACCCTAGACCTATCTTGGTTAGCCCGATCGCGCCCTGCTAAATCAGGTACTAAAGAAAGCTGCCGGGGCTCTGACGATGCTGACTCGGCGATTGGTTGCTGCTTTCTACGCCTAGAAACTCCTTCCTCGCTCGTCTGCTCAGCCACGACCTCATACAGCAGTGCTACCTTCCCATCGCTACCTTTGCGCAGTACTCTACCCAGTCGCTGAATATACTCGCGGGTGGACCCACTGCCCGATAGCAAAACGGCAACTCGCGCATCGGGCACATCAACGCCCTCGTTTAGCACATGTGAAACTACAATTACGCTATAGTCGCCGCTGCGAAACTTCTGCAAGATGGTGTGTCTTTCTTTGACAGGCGTCTGATGAGTGATCGCTGGAATCAGGAAATCTTGAGAGATTTTGTAGACGGTGGCGTTGTCGTTAGTAAAAATTAGCGTGCGTTCTGGATAGTGCTGCTTGAGGATTTTTTCCAGTAAAGAGAGCTTGCCAGCAGTGCCTAAGGCAATGTTCTTGGCTTCTCGATGGGCGATCATGGCGCGGCGACCTGCAGGAGACTGAGCGCTGGCTTGGACGAACCTCTGCCAGCCCTGGGCGCTGCTCAGCCAGATGTTGGATGCTTTGAGAAAGTCATTGCGCTGCTGTTGTAAGTGGTCATAGCGATCGCGCTCCTCCTGGCTCAACTGCACCTTTAGCTGCACCACCTGATACGGCGCTAGCGCAGTCCCCGACAGCTCCGCTGCTGTGCGCCGATACACCACCGGACCTAGCAGAATATTCAAATCTTCGTGACGACCGTCGGTTCGCTCGGGCGTGGCCGTCAGTCCTAGCCGATAGGGCGAGATTGAATACTCAGCGATGCAGCGGTGAAAGTCGCTGGGCAGATGGTGGCACTCGTCGCAGATTAGCAGCGCGTACTGGCTGCCGAGGTCTTCGGCGTAGATGGCGGCGCTGTCGTAGGTGGCGACGAGTATGGGGGTGCGATCGCGCGACCCGCCCCCTAGTAAACCAACCTCCACACCTGGAAAAGCCGCCTCCAAATCCGCATACCACTGATGCATCAAATCTAACGTCGGCACAGTAATCAGCGTTCGCCTCGGCGTTGCCGCCATCACCATCTGTGCCAGATACGTCTTCCCCGCCGCCGTCGGCAAGACGACCACACCCCGTCGCTGTCCCTGCTTCCAGGCGTCAAGCGCTTCTTGCTGATGCTCATATGGTCTCAGCGTCAAATTATCTTGTAAATCCAGCGGCTCGAACGCCTGCACCTTATCTTCAAAGCATACGCCTTCTGCCCGCAGCGCCGATACCAGCAGCCGATACTGGTCCGCAGGTACCCGAAAGCGCTCAATGCGATCGTCCCAAACGGCATAGTCAATCCATGCCTTTCCCCTCGGCGGTGGATGCAAAACCAGCGTCCCGCGATCAAATTTTAGGGTTGGAGTTCTAGACATGCAGATAGAATCGTTCGACGCTAAGCACAGCGCCATGTCTGTAGCATAGCGTCGAACGACCGCATACCAACTGCCTATCTCTAACCGTCTATCTACAGCTTAAATACATCTGCAAACCGACCGCCCAAAACAACTTGCGCGTCTGCGTTGAGATGAATAGTGTTATTAGGGCGAACCGCTTCACTACCCCCTAGCAAATCGGTATCTACTGCAAAGACATTTGCATCCCCAATAGAAACTGCTCGTTGAGCTTCCCTGACCGTTTGAATATTGCCAGTCAAGCTAGTCGGAATGTCGCTGCGGATCAGACCCACAGCAATGTCTAGATTCTCGCCATAGAAATCGCGGATGCCATCAACAAAACCTAGTAGATTGTCTTGATAGCTGTTCGCAAAGCTATTATCAAAAACATCGCTTTCGCCCTGGTACCAAACTAGGCCCTTCACCTCATAATTCAGCCCTTGCTCAATAAGGTTGTCAAGTGCCTTAACGGTAAAGTCTCTAAACAGCTCAAACTGTTCGCCGTCTTCAACATTCCAGTCTTCTGCTAGAGAAGTTCCGCCCAACCCATATTCGATTAGGTAAGTATCCTCACCAGTATTCTCGACCACCCGGCGACCGAAGCTGAGGCTAGCTCCAACCCTATCGCTCCGACCGTCAAAGCTAGGTTGCAGATCAACATACTCGCGCGCTGTTCGACTCCAAATCTGGGCTTCAGCAAACGGCTGAGCAAAGCTTGGGTCAGACAGGTTACTAACGGATGCTGCACCGACCAGGTTAGACTGTCCGGCTAGCAAGTACACAGGCACGAGCGCTGATTGAGGCTCGACCTCGTTCTCCACGATGACGTTGATAAACTGTCGGTCAGTCTGACTGCCTCTAGTCGCCAGCACGTTGATTCGGTAAATATTGTTGGCGTCTGCATCCAGAGGATTCTCAAAATCAGGCTGCTGTTTGAATGAGATGGCCCCGGTGGACGAGTTGATATTAAACAAATCAATATCATCGCCAGCATTGAGCCTGTAGGTGACATTCTCTTCTGAGCCTGCTACATTCACATCGGTGACGCCTAGAACGCCTTCACTGACCCGAATAGTCGTGAAACCGTTGTTCGCCGCGCCTGTGTCATCACTGACTATCTCTAGATCGGGCGGAGGGTTATCAGCGTCTTCGACTACCGCCACCTGAATGAACTGGCTATCAAATGCTCCGTTGCCAGAAGCCAGTACGTTGATTTGATAGATGTTGTTACCATTGGCGTCGCTGGGCGAATCGAAGTCAGGCGCGTTGACAAAGGAGATAACGCCTGTCTGTTCATTGATAGTAAACAGATCTCGATCGGGGCCTGCGTTGATGCGATAGGAGACAGAGTCATCGCCCGCAGCTACGTTGACATCTGTAACAGCAGTTGTCCCTTCGACCACGCTGATATTAGCTGTACCCAGACCGCCATCGCTGATAATTTCAACGTCTTCGGGCTCTGGATCGTCTACAGCGTCATTGTCTACAACCACTGAAACAAACTGACTGTCTGCTGTCGCACCAAGCGCGAGAATGTTGAACTGGTAAACATTATTACCATCAGCATCCGCTGGCGCTTCAAAATCGGGTGCGTCGATAAAAGAGATAGCGCCTGTCTGTTCGTTAATAGTAAACAGGTCTCGATCGGGGCCTGCGTTGATGCGATAAGAAACATTCTCATCACCTACGTTCACGTCGACATCGGTGACAACCGTAGTCCCTTCAACTAGGTTGATAGTCGCTACATCGCCGCCACCGTTGCTAGTAATAGCAACATCCGCCTGAGGTGGAGGCGTTATTCCACCTTGGGGAGTGAAGGTAATTTTGTCTAACCCTGGACGCTCTCCTCGGTTAGCTCTACTCTCGATTCTGATTTGGTCCCCTTGGCTTAGCGCTAAGTCCTCGATCTCGATTTGGATGCGGGTTTGTTCGCTAGGGAGATTAGAGCCTAGGTTTTGGTTGAGGGTGGTGGAGTTGACTAGTCTGTTGTTGACAAAGACTCTGATGCCGCCACGGCCGTCATTTTCGTCATAGGCGTCTAGTGTCAGGTTGTAGGTGCCATCAGCGCCGTTAAAGGTAGTGCTGGCTTCGCTATCTCTTCTACCGGAGCGTACGCGCAGAATTCGACTACCGGAGGCGTTGCGATCAATGGTGCTCACTTCGGTGTCGCGATCAAAGTTCAGATCTTCTGCTTCGATGACGATGCTGGTAGGTGTAACAGGCGGCTGTTCACCCTGTGGGCTAAAGGTAATTTTGTCCAAGCCTGGACGCTCTCCGCGGTCTCGTCTGCTCTCGATTCTGATCTGGTCCCCTCGGCTTAGCGCTAGGTCCTTGATCTCGATTTGAATTCGGCTACGTTCATCGGGACGATTGCTATTTAGATTTTGGTTGAGAATGGTGGAGTTGACTAGGATTTCGTTGACGAACACCTGCAATCCCCCTTCCCCGTCGCTCTCGTCGTAAGCGTCTAGAGTGAGCGTGTAGGTGCCATCAGCCCCGTTGAAGGTGGTTCTAGCGTCAGCATCCCTTCTATTGGAGCGCACGCGCAGAATTCGACCACCGGAGGCGTTGCGATCAATAGTGCTCACTTGAAAGTCACTGTCGAAGTTGAGGTCTTCTGCTTCGATGACAATGCTGGTAGGCGTGACAGGCGGTACAACAGGCGGAATTGTCGAATTAATCTCGATGATGCCACGGAATTGAGAGCTTGAGAATGCGTCGTCCCACTGCTTGCTGCTGCTGTAGTTTATCCAGCCATAGTCTTGGTTACCGAGCGCATCGTTGGGTTCACCGGGTGCCCAGTTGGTATAGGTAACCGCTTCGCCGCTAACCCACTCGAACTGGCCTTCACGCCGCCGGTCATTGATGCCAATCCAGAATCCTTCGCTGTCTCCGAAGGTTTGTTTTAGAAAAGCTTCTTCTTCGGCGTCGTTGATGGTGACTAGATTGCCACCTGCGGCTACAGCTTCTGCCTGGGCTTCTTCCCAGGTTTTGCTCTGGCTGGTCAGTCGATAGGTGCTGCCGTTAGGAGATGGGATAACTGGTGGCTGTCCGCCTTGGGGGGTGAAGGTGATCTTGTCTAATCCTGGACGCTCTCCTTGATCGGATCTGCTCTCTATCCTGATTTGGTCCCCTTGGCTTAGCGCTAAGTCCTTGATCTCGATTTGGACGCGGGTTTGTTCGTTAGGAAGAATAGAGTCTAGGTTTTGGTCAAGGGTGGTGGAGTTGACTAGTCTGTTGTTGACAAAGACCCTGATACCGCCACGACCGTCGCTCTCGTCATAGGCGTCTAGCGTCAGGTTGTAGGTGCCGTCAGCACCGTTGAAGGTGGTTCTAGCATCGGCATCTCTTCTACCCGAGCGGACGCGCAGAATTCGACCACCGGAGGCGTTGCTATCTATGGCGCTCACTTCGGTATCGCGGTCGAAGTTCAGATCTTCTGCTTCAATGATTATGGGACGGTTCATATTTTTGTAGGAATAGGCTTAGGTCAGTTCGTTGGTCGTTGATGACTCCACAGAAGATGACTCCACAGAAGATGACTGCACGGAAGATGACTTCCCAGCAAATGAGTCCTGCGAAGGGAAGTTCGTAAGTGGAGCTGACTTTGATGTCGCAATCTTTACTGAATGCGTCTAACAAGAATTGCGGCAGACCCTGTTATGAGTATCTGAACAGGTGTTGTTTTAGTAAGTTCCTGTTGCTTTGGGTGATTACACAGCCTTTAAGAAAAAGTCCGTGTATCTACTAAGAGCGGTATCTTGTTTACAAAAAAATTATGCTGAAGTTGCTAGAGAGCAGGTACTGACGTGGGAAAGTGGGTAACCCACCGACGCATCTCATAGGCAGAGTCAGGGGCTTAGCGATCTAAAATCTGAGGAGTCCTATCTTATGTCTACTAACTCTGCCATGACCGATGCTAAGCCTATTTCTAGTGAAGCTCGAATCGAAAAAGACTCTATGGGGGAGTTAGAGATTCCAGAACGTGCCTACTACGGTATTCAGACGCTGCGAGCAGTGCAGAACTTTCCAATCAGTGGACTCAAGCCGCTGCCTGCCTATGTCGATGGTTGTTTGCTGATTAAGAAGGCCGCTGCGATCGCCAACAAAGAACTAGGCTGCATCCCAGCTAATATTGGCGATGCCATTGTCCAAGCTACAGACGAAATCCTCAGAGGTGACCTACGCGACCAGTTTGTCGTCGATATCTACCAAGCTGGTGCGGGCACCTCTCACCACATGAACGTGAACGAGGTGCTATCCAACCGCGCCCTGGAAATACTAGGCGATGCCAAAGGCAACTACGACCGAGTCAGTCCGAACGACCACGTGAACTACGGCCAGTCAACTAACGACGTGATTCCGACCGCGATTCGAGTCGGCGGCATTCTGGCGCTAGAGCACTCGCTGTACCCAGCCCTAGAAGAGGTGATCGCCACCGTCAGAGCCAAAGCCGCCGAGTTCCAAGACGTTGTCCGCTCTGGCCGCACCCACATGCAAGACGCCGTTCCAGTGCGGCTCGGTGAAAACTTTCGCGCCTGGGAATATATCCTAAGTGGTCACCAGCAAAGGATTAGAACTGCCGCCGCTGAGCTGGCCACCATCGGATTAGGCGGCAGTGCGACTGGAACAGGACTCAACACCCATCCGAAGTATCGTTTTCGGGTGGCTGAGATTTTGAGCGAATACCTACAGCAGCCTGTGACTAGCGCCCCGCATCTGATGGCTGCAATGCAGAGTATGGCCCCTTTTGTAGCTGTCAGCAGCAGCTTGCGTAACCTTGCCCAAGACCTGGTAAAAATCTCTCACGATCTGCGCCTGCTCGATTCTGGTCCAAAAACTGGACTAAAAGAAATTCAGCTACCACCTGTACAGCCGGGTTCATCGATTATGCCAGGAAAGTACAACCCGGTAATGGCCGAGATGACTTCGATGGTGTGCTTTCAGGTAATGGGATATGACAGTGCGATCACCCTCGCCGCTCAAGCCGGACAGCTAGAACTTAACGTGATGATGCCGCTAATTGCCTACGACCTCATCCACAGTATCGAAATTTTAGGAAATACCGTCGAAGCGTTAGATAAAAAATGTCTGCAAGGAGTTACCGTCTTTCCTGAGCGATGTATGGGCTATGCAGAAGGGAGTTTGGCCCTGGTAACGGCGCTAAATACTCATATTGGATATTTGAACGCGGCGGCGATTGCCAAAGAATCGCTTGAAACAGGAAAGCCGCTTCGTCAGCTCGTCTTAGAAAATAAACTTATGGATGAAACCACATTGAACGAAGTTCTCGACTTGCAAAAGATGAGCCAAATGCCTGACAACAGTTAGTCGCAACAATCGCTAGCTATCCTTTTACTAGAGGCATTCCGTCTATCTTATTGAGAGTTACTAGTAGGGCAGCCATCAGCACCACAATTGCAACAGGAGAAACTAGGAAATTAAGAAAGGTCAAACAAAGAGAGAAAATAGCTAGTAGCGATCGCGCCAAAATTGCCCTTCTCGGCAGGCAAGTCGGCGATGCCCATTGCAATGTGGTCACCCCTACCAAAAAGATAGCAATTCCGCCGCACAGTATGCTTTGCATTGGTAGAGTAAATGCCTCACCAGAAGCCGCCTCAATCGCAAACTGAATACCGACTCCAGTGGCTACAATTCCCATAAAGGCGAACACATGGCTGTAGCCATACACATAAGATCGAAGCAGCGCCCTCTTACCACCGCGCAGCGCCTGGTTGATGGTGGACTCTTCTGCCCGCTCGAAGTACATCCACCACAAGCTAACCGCGGCGATGAATCCGCCTGCTGCGGTCAGCACATTTTGCCACTGCCAGTTGGTATCGGCAACGCCCGAAGCCACTGCGATGATCGCCTCGCCTAGAACAATGATGACGAATAGGCCAAACCGCTCGTCCATGTGTGATTCTTGGACTGGCACACGGCGGATGGTGAGGTAGGTGATCGGGCCGTTGCTGATTTCGATGAAAAGCGCGATCGCCCATAGCCAGAACTGAGCCGGACCCGGCACGCCTATTGAGACCAGCCAAAGAAAGAACGCTACCGAAAAGCTCATCGCATATCGACTCGTCAGCTCGCGTGACTGAGGTACCAGTCGCCATGCCTGCATATACAGGCTAATAATCACCAGCCGCAGCGTCGCATACACCGCCGCAAAATTAGTCGAACCTACGCTTAGCGCCTCTGGAATCATCAACGCTAACACCACAATGCCAAACATAATTCCAAAGTAGATCAGGCGATAGACGCCCTCATCCACATCGAACTGATCAGCATAGTAGCTAAAGTCAATCCACAGCCACCAAACTGGTACAAACAGTACAACGAAGCTGATGATGCCCTGCCAGTCTGGACGTCCGTACAGCAGGCTCGCCAGCTCTGACATCGTCAGCACAAACACCAGGTCAAAAAATAGCTCTAGCCAGGTAGCACGACGTGGCTCACCTTCACCTGCATGCAGCCGCAGCCGCCCTGAATTCATCGGCAGTTTTGGCAGAGAAGTAGATATACGGTCTAAAGGCAACGGCATAGGAACAGGTCGCTTCACTACCTCCTTATACTACGGGCTACTCGGCGTGGTTCGGCTCTAGCAATAAGCCCCAAAAATCGTTGTAAGGATGTACTTTTTGAGTCGGAGTTGCTTGCGCGTTTCGACTGCTCCCCTGACTAGTGACTAAACCTCTCCCTTCGTTGGCCCATTGAAAGATAGAGCCTTCTAGATTCGTAGCCTGGTAGCCTACCTCGTTGAGGGCTTGTACGAGTTTGGCCGAACGATAGCCGATAGAACAATAGACAACCACTGGCATATCTCTGGTGATACCAGCCTGCACGACCTCGGCAACCGATTGAGCCCGATACGCATTAGGTAGATGACTCACTGCAAATTCTTCTGGCTCGCGAGCATCGATTAAAGCTGGAGGATTTAATGAGTCGCGGTCTAACCAGTTCGCTAGTTGCCTAGTAGATATTGTCGGTACTGTGGGAAAAGACTGTCGTATCCAGCGTTTGACTCTTCTCCAGGCCGAATTACGCACATAGCTTGAAGGAATGGGAAACCAGCTCATGGTAGACCTTCTTTATATGATTTTTTGTGATAGGAGACTACTTTGATTGACTTTACACCCTGGTCACAGATGCTGCGAACCTATGTCGCGCAAGGACAGGTGGACTACGCCCGCTGGCAAAAAGAATCGGCCAAGACACTAGATCAATGGTTAGAGCGCGTACAGTCTGTCGATCTAGATTCTATGGACAGAAAGAGTGCGATCGCCTTCCTTCTCAATCTCTACAACGCCCTTGTCATCAGGCAAGTCCTACAAAAGTATCCCATCGACTCTATTCGCCCTGAAGTTTTTGGAATTCCAAACTGGGCGAGCTTTTTGCTATTTTTCAAACAACCTGTCTACAGGCTAGGCGATCGCTCCCTCAGCTTAGACAATATCGAGCACGACATTCTCCGCGCTCAGTACAACGAATCGCGGATACATTTTGCCCTGGTTTGCGCCGCTACGGGCTGTCCGCTGCTACGCGCCGAGGCATACACCCCCGATCTAGTTTTAGAACAGCTAGAAGCAGATGCTCAGCGGTTCATTCGTAATCCAGTCAAAGTCAACTACGATGCAGCCAGCGGTACCCTCTACTGCAGCAAGATATTCAAATGGTACGAGGACGATTTTGTAGCTCATATGGGCTCCGTTGCCAGCTACATTCAGCTTTATCTGCCAGAGACAACCCTGCCAGCGAACATCAATATTGTCCATCTACCCTATAGCTGGCAGCTCAACGCTCAGCGAACGTGCTTGTAAAACTGACTGAGCGTAGTCGAAGAAACGCCCATTCCCCACAAGAAGCCAATGGCCAGGTAGATAAAGTTTGCTTTCACTGGCCCCCACTGCGCCACCCGCCGATCAGAAGACTGAACCGTACGATTGACCTGCTTGATCCGTCCTTTCTGCGTCAGCTTGATGCACAAGTCGGCTTCTTCCATGATGGCGATCGCACTATCAAATCCACCACAGGCAGCAAAATCCTGCTGACGACAAAACATCACCTGGTCGCCAAACAGCAGTCTCAGCCCCTTCTGAAAAAAAAGCCGAGGTCGAAATAATAGCGGTGCGTAGTAGGTCTTGAGACTGTTATGCAGTGAGGTAACCCAGCGAGTCGTTGTCGGACCTCTCATCAGTGAGATAAATCCACCGCAAGCAACAGCAGGATCGCTTAAAGTCTTTACCATTACGCTGACAACATCATCAGGGACGAGCGTATCGCCATGCAAGAAGCACAGAATATCACCACTTGCCCGCTCAGCGCCCAAATTCATTTGCGTTGAGCGTCTAGCTTGCTGGGTGATGATGACGGCGGCTTTGTGTGCTCGGGCGATCGTAACCGTATCGTCTTGGCTACCACCATCTACAACAATCACTTCTTTCACGGGCGGATCGAGGACCGTTAGCTGCCGCAGCGTTCTAGCCAGCGTATTTGACTCATTTAGCGTAGGAATAATGATAGAAACGC
>JBCCOH010000087.1:0-22363 GCA_039111275.1 Cyanobacteria bacterium P01_D01_bin.1
GTTCTACAAAGCGCCTGAAGTCATTGATGTGGAGGCGATTCTACAGCAGCTCATGCACAGACCCATTCAGTAAGTCTTACTCGTCTCAATCTGGAATTTACCTTTTCGGGGGGTTATGCAAAAAGCCCCTAATTACAATGCCCACACCAGCCATAGCTCAGTTTAGCGGGCTAGGTAGCGGCGATCAGACGGCGGTGGGATGGATCAGCCTAGATGGCCGACAGGTTTTTCAGATTGCTGCACCGTCTTCGGCTTTGTCAATTCGCCAAAGAAATATCACCGAGAATTTGAAGGATATCCGCGATACGTACATAAACATGTCGGATCCAAAGGCGGAGATTGTCAGAGACACCACAGAAAGTGCCGACACGCCTAGCCTGTATGTCAATGGCCGCTATCTCATGGCGCTGACCGAGACAGACGCACGGATGCAAGGTACTAGCCTATCGGGGTTAGAACAGACTATTCGTGAAGAGGTATATCAGGCGCTACAGCGGGCTTATCAAGAGCGACAGCCTGAGTATCTACGGCGAGCCGGGGTTATGTCGGTGGGTGTGATTGGATGTGCGATCGCCCTCGCCTTGCTCATACAGCTCAGCCGTCACCGGCTATCTAACTGGGCCGAAGAAGGTCTGCCCGGCGATCGCCCAGAGAAGGTATTAGAAAACTATCAGCAGCAGTTTCACGTCATTCGCCGCCTTGTCCTACCCCTATTACAGTTTTTCATCCTGGCAGGGGCTATTGTTTGGTCTTTGGGACTTTTTCCCTATCTACGCCCTTTTCAAAACAGCTTAGTAACTTGGGCCAAAGTCCCTACTGCAATTGTAATTGTTGCAATTATTGCCTATTTTGGTGTCCGTATCAGCTACCGCCTGATCGATCGATCGATCAGCACTCTAGAGAACCGCAGCGGCATCGATCTTAACAGCCACAGGCGAATAGATCTCAGAATTTCAACAGTCTCTAGCGTCATCAAAAACATTGTTAACTTTGTTTGGCTGGTAATCGGACTGATCATTGCTTTATCGCTTCTGGGCGTCAATCTAGGGGTGCTGATAGCCAGCTTTGGAATCTTCGGATTAGCGCTATCACTAGCTGCTCAAAACCTGATTAGAGGGGCCGTTACTGGCTTTTTTATCTTGCTAGAAGACCAGTACGCTATTGGCGATGTGGTCAAAATCGGCGATGATGCTGGCCTAGTAGAGAATATGAACCTGCGGATCACGCAGCTGCGGGACACAGGCGGTCGTCTAATCACGATCCCAACTAGCGACATCACTCGTGTCGCGAACTATTCTCTTCACTGGTCTCGCTGCGATCTACATCTACCTGTCAACTACGAAGCCAATGTCGATGAAATGCTACAGCTTGTCCGTAAGGTAGGCAACGAGCTGCGTCACGATTCAGAATGGAGCGAGCTGATCCTAGAAGACCCTGAAATTCTAGGGGTTGAGGAGCTAGGCGATAGAGCTGTCACCCTGCGGGTATGGATCAAGACTCAGCCGATGAAGCAGTGGGATGTCTCTCGTGAATATCGTCGTCGCTTCAAGCAAGCGCTAGAAAATACAGATGCGAGAGTTCCCTTTCCTCAACGACAGGTTTGGCTCAACGCGCCGGATGGCTTACAGGTTAACGTATCAGGCGATCTACATCGGACTGCTGAGGATTCGGATAGCGAATCTTCTCGAAACGGTCATCATGCTCACACAGACCGTCAGCCCCAAGGAACTATGAGAGAGAGTGATGCTACAGAAGAGAATGCAACAGCAGACAACGAAGCTAACGGTGAGGTCGCAGCCGAGGTAGATTGACTGGTCACTTAGCGAGAAAACGCTTTGTAAGCACCAAAACCTACAGCAATCATCGTCACTGAAAATAGCGTCGTCAGGGTTCCTAGAGCGTATAAAGCAGGCGAGGTAACGTTTGTTGTCATCCCAAAGATTTCTAGGGGCAGCGTGTTGTACTGACCCGACACTAGAGAAGTGCGAATAAATTCATCATAGGAAAGCGTGAATCCTAGCAGCGCAATTCCAATTAGGCTAGGGAAAATCAGAGGCAGAATCACTTCTTGAAAGGTGCGAACATCGCCTGCGCCCAAATCTCTTGCGGCTTCTTCGTAGTAGGGATTGAATCGATTAAACACACCAAGCATAATCAAGAAAGCAAAAGGTACTGTCCAAGTCAGATGTGCACCTAGTCCTGAGGTAAACCAGTTTGTTTGAATGCCTAGTACCTGAAAGGTGATACCGATACCTAATGAGATCAATACGCCTGGAACAACCAGGCTAGAGATAGTCAGATAGAAAAGCGCCAAAGAGCCTTTGAAGCGAGCACGGAAGGCCATACTGGCCATGACGCTGACAACGATTGCGATCGCCACCACAATCAGCCCCAGCCAAAACGAGCGCTGAAAAGATTCAACAAAGCTACCCACCCGCTGTTCTTGAAACACCTGACCTAGCCAGTAAAAGCCAAAGCTGCGCACCGGAAACGTCAGCGCTCCGTCTGGCCCCTGCAAAGACAGGGTAAAAATAGCCAGCATCGGGCCGTAGAGAAAAAGGACGAAGAGAGTGAAGAAAGCAGTGAGGATTATTTTAGTCATTTATAGCTCTTTGCGAATATCGACGACCCTTAGGATTCCGGTGACTAGTATTAATGTGATCAGCAATAAAATTACCGCGTTGGCGGCGGCTAAAGGATACTGCAAACTGCCGATTTGAGTGCTGATCAGCTTGCCAATAGAGGCAGACTGGCCACCGCCCATCAGCCGCACAGTAATGTATTCTCCCATCGTCAGCGTAACGACAAAGATGGAGCCGATGGCAATGCCGGGAGCAGTGAGCGGCAAAATGATTTCTTTGAGAACATCGAAGCCAGATGCACCCATATCTTTGGCAGCGGTGATTAGGGTGCGATCAATTCGCATCATGCTGTTGAAAACGGGCGCAATCATAAAAAAGTTGTACAAATGCACCATGCCCAGAACAATCGCAAAGTCAGAATAGAGAAACCATTCCACGGGCGTTTGTACAATGCCTAGGTTCAGCAGTAGCTGATTGATGAGCCCTTCTCTTCCTAGCAATGGAATCCACGAAATCATACGAATGATGTTCGAGGTCCAAAAGGGGATTGTGCAGACAAGAAATAGCAGTACGCGCACGCTTTCTCGCTCTATGCAGAAGGTGAGGTAGTAAGCAATGGGGAGTGCGATCGCCAAACAAACCCCCCATACCAACACCACATATTTGAAAGTATTAATGTATGTAGATAGAGAAACCTGAGATGTGAAAACGCTCACATAGTTATCGAACGAAAATGCAGGCGTCATTGCATAGCCGTTGAACTGCCAAAAGCTGACCACTACGATCATGACAATTGGAAACACCAAAAACATCAAGAAGATCAGCGTCTGTGGTGTTGCCAGCAGATAAGGCTGAAGCGTCTTCCAGGTTTTGTACATGATCGCGCTCTACGGTAGCTTGAGTGTCTATGGCTTGTCGACTCAATGCTACAGCGAGTGTGACAACGATACTGAAACAACCGTAACAATCAATGCATGCCAATCAGCACCTGTGGGATCTATCAACTTTAGCCTCTTCGACCAGGTTGCGAACGTCGCCTTACTTGGTGATCACTAGAATCACGCCACAGGTGATCAAAAATAGCCCGAGCATCCTTAGCAGAGACACAGGTTCTTTGAAAAAGAAAACGCCAATTAGAACAGCAAGGACATAGATAGAGGCGGAGCCAGGTGCGGCAACGCTAAGCTTGACTCTAGAGAGCAGCAGAATATAGGCGATTGCGCCCACCCCATAGGCAGCCAGCCCAGCAATCAGCTCAGGAATCAGCACCGCACCAACAACCCGCCCCATCACGGTCGGCGCGTCGACCAGATTGATTTTCACAGCGCCTAGCTTTAGCAGCAGCTGACCACAGGCTGCCATCACCACCGAAAACAAAAGCAAAAGGAATTCGTAAAAAGTCACAGATAGATTCAGAGATACCGAGACAGCATCATACCAATGCCTGGCGTCCGCTCAACTTCGATGCGGCTTAAAATACTCTTCCCAGCTATAGTGTTCTTCACTCGGCTGAGGTGCAGTTCAAAGGATTCAACTATCCTGCTATGTACTCGCGCATATCACTCTGACGCTTGCGCAGCTTTGTCAAAGCTTCACGCTCAATCTGACGGACCCGCTCGCGACTGATATCTAGCATCGCGCCGATCTTGGCTAGTGTCATGTTCTTGCCATCGCCTAGACCAAAGCGAAGCTCAATTACCCGCTGCTGCTGCGGGGTCAGATCCGCCATCAGCCGACTCAGATCGCTTTTGAGCGAAGAGGCAGTCGCGTAGTCATCTGGCGTTTGGCCGTCATCCTCTAGCAGATCGCCCAGCTGAGTATCTTGATTGTCGCCGATGCGTAGATCTAGAGAGAGCGGCTGGCGAGATTTGTCTAGGTACTCACGCACCTGCTTGATCGTAAAGCCAGTCTCTTCAGCAATCTCGGCTACGGTCGGCGTCCGTCCATTCTGCTGTGCAAACTGGCGCTGCGCCTTTTTAATTTTGTTGAGCTTTTCTGTGATGTGAATAGGCAGGCGAATCGTCCGGCTCTTCTCTGCGATCGCCCTTGTGATCGCCTGGCGAATCCACCAGTACGCGTAGGTGCTAAACCGATAGCCCTTAGACGGATCAAACTTCTCTACGCCTCGTTGCATGCCAATTGTGCCCTCCTGGATTAAATCCAACAGGTCCACATTTCGCTTGATGTACTTCTTGGCAACAGAGACCACCAGTCGCAAGTTTGCCTCTACCATTCTGTGCTTGGCTCGCTCACCCGCAGCAACAACAGCCGCTAGCTCTTCTTCCGAGACACTTGCTGCTGTAGCCCACTCGGCGCTAGTAGGCTCACGGTCCAAGCGTTCAGCTAGCTCGCTTTGAATTCCTACCAGCGACATCAGCCGCTGCACCTGCTTACCCAATACAATTTCTTCTTCGTGAGTCAGCAGCGGCACACGACCAATTTCTTTAAGATATGTACGAACGGGATCCCTAGACGAAGTAGCTTTCATTATAAAAATTGCGCGGCGGTAAGTAGGGCAACAGTACTAGAAGAGCGTAGAGAACGGCTTTTGTTCCTTTATTCTCTCATCAATAGTAACAAAATGTAACGTAAATGAGAAAAGGCGTTACTCTCTCTACCGACATAAGTTTCTTAATATTTGTTCTGTCTAAGCTAAAGCATTTTTGGGGTATTCGATGCGCTTGTGATTGTGCTGCTGCCAGACCTGAATAAAGACGCTCGCAATCACATCCATGTCACCTCGATCTAGACCGCTATCGACTAACTGGCGAGCCCGCCACCGGGCTCTCAAAATTCGGTTGACTAGTGTGTAGGCTTCGTCCATAGAAGCTTCTGGCTTGAGCGATCGCAGCGCCGCCTCACAAGAATCAGCCAGCATTGTGATTCCCGTCTCAGGGCTCTGCGGAATCGGACCATCGTAGCTAAAATCCGACTCGTTCACTACCAAAGAAGACTCCTTTTCCTGGCGCTGCTTAGCCTGCTGATAGAAATAGCTGATCTTCATATCGCCTTGATGCTCAGGAATAAACGCCTGCACCGCCTGTGGCAAGCGGTGTTTTCTAGCCATTACCAGCCCCTGAGTCACATGCTTTTTGATGATGCCTGCACTAATCCACGGATCGTCAATCTGATCGTGCTTGTTGGGTCCGCCCATCTGGTTCTCGATAAAGCTTTGCGGATCGTGCATCTTGCCAATGTCGTGATATAGCGTTCCGGCTCTAACTAGCTCTACATTGCGCCCCAGCGCGCGCGCAGCGGCTTCGGCCAAATTCGCCACAAACATCGTGTGCTGAAACGTGCCAGGGGCCTCAGCGGCCAGTCGCTTTAGCAGAGGTCGGTTTGGATTGGCCAGCTCTGCTAGGCGGATCGGCGTCACAACATCAAAGAAATGCTCTAAATAGGGACTAACACCCAAAGCTAATACGCTCCAGGCGATACCGTACACCCCATGTAGAGCAGAACCGACAAAGATAGATTTCCACAGCGGCGCAGCGACTGTAGAGCGCATCAGCGTCAGAATTAGGTGGACGCTGGCCTGACTTAGGCCAACGAAGCCGCCTAGCAGGGCGAATTCTTCGCGCGATCGCAACTGTGGCGCAATCCAGGTGCCCAGCAGTGCCGTCGCCGCCCCCGCCATCAGTGGAATTGAGCTCACCACCGCCCCAATCGGCAAGATCAGCACCAACAGTCCTATCACCGTTATTCCCAGCGCATTTCCATAGAAGCTACCCACTAGCAGCCCCACAGCAGGCAGGCCAATCGTCGGCACCTGTAGCGCCGCCAACACCGACACCCCTAGACACAGCAACACCACCAGCAGATGGTCTCGCTGGTTTAGCTGGTTAATTTGCAGATGGTCTATCCACAGATAAAAAGCCACCGCACAGGCAATCAGGACACTAAAGCCACATAGACCAACCCAGTTAAAGTAGCGATTCGTCAGACCAAAATAGTCCAGTAGGACAAAATCAGACGCGTCAATCGGATCACCAGCACGAACGATCAAGTCACCCTTATTCACAGAGAGCATCACCGGATCGATCTGGCCAACTGCTTGCTCGGCCTGTAGTCGGGTACGCTCTTCGTCAGTGACTAAATTCGGTACAAGTGACGCCTCTAGCAGATCTGCTGTTAGCTCTTTAACAGCGGCATCAGACTCTATGGCCACCCGCGACTCAATTGCTCTACGCAGCAGATCGTCTGGAGTGCCTACGCTAATTCCTTGCAGCATCATATCGTCAAAGACCTGATGCGAGAGGGTTTCTAGCCGAGTCCACTGCGCTTCCGACAGCTCAAACAGTCGATAGTTGTAAAGCGGCTGCCCTTCTGTACTGGCTGCGGCGGCGAGCGCTTCTACATCTTTTCTATATTGCTGTCGGCGGTTCTCCATCCGAATTTGCAACTGCGCCAGCCGTGGCAGACCAGATAGCTCACGGTAGGAAAGTAGCTCTTGTAGAGCAAATCTTTGGTCTGTGGAAAAAGAGTCGAGCGTCTCTGCCAGCTGAGGAGAAATCGCTTCGCCAACAATTTCTTCGATTCTCTGCTCACTTGCCCCCTCGCCTCTAGTCTCGGTGCTATGCCCAATTCTGCGATCTTCTGTGCGACCATTACTCTCATTCAGTCCTGCTTCAGGCGCTATTCTACTTGCTGCCGATCCAGTCAACCCCACAGCCGCTTGAATTTGAGCAGCAGAAAGATCGGGCGTTTTCGCCAAGCGCCATACCGCCTGCCACTGTGCTTCGGTTGTTTGGAATAAAAAGTCTTGAGTTGTTCGAGAAAGCGTCTCTAGATTGAGAAAAGGTGGATTTCCAGCCTGGTCTCGAAGCTCACGGCCCTGGTCCAAAAGGGTATCAAGCGATCGCGCTGCTGCTGCCGTCTGCTCAGGATCTATCTTCAACACCTGAACTAGACCACTACGAACCGCCTCACGTCGGCTCTCTGTGGCTCTTTTGTCTTCTACATTAGCCGCCACAGGCGCATAAAAAGTCTGCGGCGCGAACGAACGAACATCTAGCGCAGGCTGCCGATAGAACCGTTGCCCAAAACAGGTCGCCAAGACTAGAACCGCAATCAGCGTTACTGTCCAGGTCCGCCTAGAAACCATTGGCGAACGTATGAGCGTATGGCCCGTAGAACACCTGGCACAAGAGCGCCGAACACCACGCCGAGCAGTGCTGACAATACCAGCACCCGTCTGCTGTGAAAAACTTCCAGGGTCAGACCCAGTAGGCTTAGAAGAAGATTCCGTCACGGGCTGTTCGCCTTCTACTAGCAAAAAATCTTGAGCACTGTTTACTGAAGCACCATTTACTAAGCCACCGTTCACTGAAGCACTGTCTAATAGTGGTGAGCGGCGACGAGCGATTCGCCGTCTCAGTGTCTGGCTAGGTGGCTTCAGTACACTGACTAGCTGACCCACAGTAGCTAAAAAAATACGGGAGAAAAACCGATAGACCCAGATACTGGTGTGACGGAGAATATTCATCGTCCCCACCTAGCGACCTGCCTAATCAGCCGCTGTAGCGAAGCTACAAACGGCACTGTTGCACAAAAATTTGGAGAAGTTGTGTGGAGTTAGCAGGTAGTTCATTTAGGTATTATAGTGTGCGACTTTCTAGAGATACCGGCCCAGTCTTCAAATAGGTGATCGGCTAGATCAATCACTTGCTGTAGCTGCCATCTTTGAACTTCGTGGCTACGCTCTAGACGGCTTTGCGAGTCAAGTCTTTGGCAGTAATGTCTTTGAGAGTAGATGCGATCACCACAGGTCTGTAGCTGCCATAGTACGGGTAGCGAGTGCCGACCGCTCAACGCGCCGAGAACTACACCAGCCACCATCGCAGACTCTACCTTGAAATGATCCACAGATAAACGAGCCACAGAAGAGTGGGCAGGTTTGCCTCCGTCTACAAGCGTGCTCTGACTGCATTGCTGAGCGTTCTGCCAAACAGCGGGGTAGCTGTTTGGCTGGCAAAGGGCGATCGCAATCCCCTCAATCACAGAATTACTGGCCGTCATTTTACCCAAAATGCAATTCTCCAGAGACTGCCAAAGCGCCTGATAGCAGCGATGTTGTAAAGCGGATAGCCCTCCTGATGCGTCACAGTCCGATGCGCCACAGTCCAATACGCCATCCAATACATCAACCCCTTTCATAATCACAGCCTCAGACAACAGTCTGTGCGGCCCCATCGCAAATCCCTCCAGAGGATCCGCATCCGAGACATCAAAGGCCATCGATAAAATATCGCCCAGTATTAATTGCTGTGCCAAACGCTCGGCGTCCTGTTCTAGCTCGCTTCTAGCTGTCAGCGCCAGGAGCGTCTGGGTACGTCTTTGAGAGTCGCTGTGGTAGCGCAAAAGTACGGGCAGGCTGCTGAGTGCGAAAGTCGACTCGGCCACCAAGCCTCTGAAGCGGTGAGGATCGTGTAAGAAGCTGTCAATCTCATCTAAGTGTTGGGCGATCGCCGCGGTTAATTTTTCCTGAGTCTCTTGGCTTTCCTGAGTCTCTGAGCTTTTGGAGTCATTAAAACTCTCAAAGCTGCTCAACTGTAAAGCAATAGGCACCATCCAAAGCCCAACTACAGCGCCCTGAAACCTATCCTTTGCCAAATCGTCACCGCAGCTAACCTTTGCACCGTCAATTGTATCTGTATATATTGATATGGCCTGATGGACACTACGCGCAAGACATTAAGCGCAAGGTTGAGGAAACTCACATGGTTAGTAATCCCCTCTTTCAACATCACAAAGCTCAAGTAGTGCTGACATTGGCCTTGCTAGCTGTTGTCCCAGCCAGCGTATCCGCAGCGCAGCCAGCTTCTTCTACGCAGCCAACGTCCACCCAGCTAGTTCCTACCCAGCTAGCCCAGGCAGGCATCATCTATCCCACCTTACGAGTCGGCAGCACAGGCGAAACCGTTAGCAGGCTACAGGCCACTCTAAAGCTTTTGGGCTTCTATCAGGGCAGCGTTGATGGTGACTACAGTCAGCTCACGCAGCAAGCAGTCATCTCATTTCAGACCGCCACCAATCTAACGGCTGACGGTATTACCGGACCCGCCACCTGGCGCAAGCTACTGCCTACACCCAATGATGTAGACACGGCTAGTGCCAGTAGTGCAAGTAGCGACAATAGCAGCACAGAAACGCCTGCCGAACCAGTCGCCTCAGAAACAGCTCAATCAGAGACGACAGTCGAAGCTACTAGCCAAGAACCCCCAGTGCTTCGCCCTAGCGCTGAAGGAACGGCCGTATCGCAGCTCCAAAGGGAGCTTCAGGCTCTAGGCTATTACGATAGCGCTATAGATGGAAAGTACGGAGAGCTGACAGAAGCTGCCGTCCGACAGTTTCAAAGCGATCAGCAGCTGTTAGTCGATGCCGTTGTAGGGCCTTCTACTTGGGAGGCGCTTTCTAGGGCATTGGGAGAGTAAGGAATGAAAGAGTGGGGAGCAGGGAAGAGGCCATCTGGGAGCTACTCGATTGAGTCAAGCCATAGGGGTAACTCGCTACCTCCCATTAGGGCTGTGTCGTAGCTGTCGAAGGCGGAGCCAGCGTGGGTGATAAACGTCATGTAGTCGCTCATTAAGAAGTAGACGCCAACGATGGCGGCAGCAGAGGAAGCGACTAGAAAACCCGCTAGCATCAGCGAGAATTCCTGGTTTTCGACAGCTCTATCCATCAGGCGCAGCGCCCAAAAAACCAAGCTAGTGACAATGACGAGAATCAATAAGACCATCGAGAAAGGTAGAACCTACGCAAAAGCGGCGTTAAACAAAACAACCCAAACGAAAAAATAGATGACAAGCCTTGGCAAAATTAAGGAAGCCTCAGTAAAAGTTTGTATCTTACGAGAACCTTTACATAGCTTAACAGAATTACTCATAATCGGCTAACAAAAACCGTTCAGGATGAGCAGTTTGAAATGGCCTGAGAAAGTTTAGCGCCTAAGAGCTTTCTAGAGATTGCGAATCTGTTCGTCTCTAACAAATTCAGTCGTTAAGTCATGAGTTAACAATATAATCTGTTTCAGAAAGGTCACAGTTTTATAAGGTTTTGTAAATAATCTAGTGACGCATCACTAGACCTGACGCATCACTAGACCGTGGCGGACCAAGTATTCTTTGATCTCGCTTACGCTGAGCTGCCCGTAGTGCAGTAGTGAGGCCAGCAGAGCCGCCTCGGCCCCGCCCGTTGTTAGCGCCTGATGGATATGCTCACAGGTGCCTGCGCCCCCTGAAGCAATTACAGGTACATTCACGCGGCGGGCGATCGCCTCAGTCAAGCTCAAGTCATAGCCAGCTTTGGTCCCGTCCGCGTCCATGCTAGTAATCAGCAGTTCGCCTGCGCCTCGGCTGACAACTTCTTGGGCCCATGCCACTGCATCTAGGCCGGTATTCTCTCGGCCTCCTCGAACGAACACATCCCAGCCTAGCTGAGCCGATCCTGACTGGTCTAATTCAGACTGGCCTGACTCAGATAGACCACCGGGGCGACTTTGCGATCGCCGCCGCGCATCGATCGCCACCACGATGCACTGATTGCCAAAGCGATCGCTCGCCCGGTCGATCAGTTCAGGATTGCGCACCGCTGCCGAATTAATACTGACTTTATCCGCCCCTGCTCGCAATAGCTTCTTGATGGTCTCTAGAGAGCTGATGCCGCCGCCCACCGTCAAAGGGATGAACACCTGCTCCGCTGTGCGATACACCACGTCGTAGATCACGTCTCTGTCTTCGTGAGTGGCCGTAATATCTAGAAAGACCAGTTCGTCTGCGCCTGCTTCGTTGTAGATTTTGGCCAGTTCAACCGGATCGCCAGCGTCTTTTAGACCGACGAAGTTGATTCCTTTGACGACGCGGCCCGCTTTTACGTCGAGGCAAGGCAGAATTCGTTTGGCGAGCATAGGGCTTCTTTCTCAGTCGCTGATAGACTGGTTAATGGCGTTGAGCTAGACCTTAGTAAGGATACAGTTTTTAAACATGGATTTAGAAATCGGACAGCGAGTTCAGGTTCGTCGTATGCGTGATCGCGTCGCCAAGAAACTCGCTAGTCGCCTTGGAGAAGTCGGCATCATCCAAGACTTCAAAGTACTCGATGGCCAAAACATTGGCGCTCTAGTCAGCTTCGAGTCAGACGACTTTACCACTTGGTTCTTTGAAGACGAAATACGTCCTGTAGTTGACTAGACTTGACTGACTAAACGTGACTGACCAACTATGACGCTGATTCTCACATTTCTAGGTAAAGGCGGTACCGGGCGCACGACTGTTGCGATCGCCGCTGCTCAAAAGTTAACCGACCAAGGCAAACGGGTCTTGCTAGTTTCACAAGAAGCTGGGCCTGCGCTTTCGCTGCTAACAGGCGCTGAGGTAGGTGCTGGCCCTGCGCCCGTCAGCGTGAGTGAGAAACCGTTCCAGGCAGTGCAGCTACAGACGACTCAGATGGTCGATGAGAACTGGGAAAAGCTCAAGCAATTTGAGGCGCAGTATCTAAGAGACCCTTTTTTCAAGGCAGTATTTGGCCAGGAACTGAGCGTGGTTCCGGGGATGGACGACTTTCTAGTGCTAAATGCTATCAGGGAATATGTCGCTAGCAATCAGTACGATGTAATTGTGCACGATGGGCCTGGGAACCAGACTAGCCTAAGGATGTGGGGCGCAATTGGCGGCGTCGACTGGTATTTTCGCCGGTTCAAGAAAGTTTTTCAAGACTCACAGTTCTATCGTTCGATTTCACCTTTTGTCGGTCCGGTGACCGGGGCAGTGTTTAGCAGCGGCCTATCGGGTGATATTTGGAATCAGCCCGGGACGCAAGGCGTAGAAGACATGGTAGCGAGAGGCAAAGCCATGGTCAAAGATCCCATGCAGCTTCGAGCTTATGTGGTGACCACAGGTGATCGCTTGGCGATCGCCACTGGCAAATATCTCTGGAGCGCCGCCCAGCAAATCAACCTCACCGTTGCGGGTGCTTTTGTTAACATGCCCTACAGCGGCCAGGCAGAAGCCAAGACAGAATCCACCGCCGAAGCCTTTGATCCCATTCCAGTTAGCGCGTTAAACTACAGCGACCTTGATAATCCAGGTGGCTGGCAGCCTTTGATAGATGAGCTCCCGGCGCTAACAGAGCCAGTGACTGTACCGAGCCCGATGAGCGTAGACGTAGCTAGCAGCACAGTCAAGCTGTTCTTGCCAGGTTTTGATAAAACTCAGGTCAAGCTCACCCAATATGGGCCAGAGGTAACCGTAGAAGCAGGCGACCAACGACACAATCTCTCCCTGCCACCGGCGCTCAACGGTCGCTCGGTCACGGGTGCAAAGTTCCAATCTGGCTGTTTGATCATTTCTTTCGGCTAACCGATTTTACTTGGCGCTGATTCTACTCAACGCCTTTGTCCCATTGCTACTTTAGTCCGTAGAGACCCAAGGAGTCTGACATGTCCGACAATACGCAATTCTCTACAGCACCACTACCTAACTCTTCAGAGCCAAACTCTTCAGAGCCAAACTCCCCACAGACGGAGCCACTAGAGCCATTGAGCGAGTCAAGCAGCGAGCAGCAGGCTAGCTCGCCCAGTGGCGGGATAAAAAGTAGCAGAACTCGCCAGCTACTAGGGATTAAGGGTGCGGAAGCGGGCGAAACTTCTATCTGGAAAATCCGTCTACAGCTAATGAAGGCGATTACCTGGATTCCGCTGATTTGGGGCGTAGTGTGTGGTGCGGCGTCCTCGGGCAAGTTCACCTGGACAGCTGAGAACGTTTTGATTTCAGCAGCCTGCATGCTGATGTCCGGGCCGCTCTTGACTGGCTATACCCAAACTATCAACGACTACTATGATCGCGATCTAGATGCAATCAACGAGCCTAATCGTCCGATTCCATCGGGCGCCATCTCGCTAAAAGAGGTTCAGGTACAGATTTGGGTGCTGCTACTGGGGGGACTAGCAGTTGCCTACGGATTAGATGTGTGGGCAGGTCATGACTTTCCGACGCTGTTCGCTCTGGCGATAGGCGGCTCATTTCTCTCCTATATATATTCAGCGCCACCGCTCAAGCTTAAGCAGAATGGCTGGCTAGGCAACTATGCCCTAGGAGCAAGCTATATCGCGCTGCCGTGGTGGGCGGGCCACGCCTTATTCGGCGAACTTAATCCTACTGTGATTGTGCTTACTTTGATCTACTCGATGGCAGGCTTGGGCATTGCAATTGTCAATGACTTTAAGGCTGTGGAAGGCGATCGCGAACTCGGCCTAAAATCTCTGCCCGTCGTGTTCGGCGTACAGACTGCTGCCTGGATTTGTGTCTTAATGATCGACGTTTTTCAAGGGGGGATGGCAGCCTACCTAATTGCCATTCACAAAAATCTCTACGCGGTGCTGCTGATTTTGTTGATAATTCCGCAAATCACCTTTCAGGACATGTATTTCCTCCGTGACCCGCTAGAAAACGACGTGAAATACCAGGCAAGCGCCCAGCCGTTTTTGGTGCTGGGGATGCTGGTAATGGCGATCGCCCTCGGACACAGCACTCTAGTCAGCTAGCCCACAAGCTTTCTGTAACCAGGCTTTATATGGCAAGCTAACAGGGTAGCTCTACCCCTCGTGGTAGCATTTCTAGACTGAGCACCAGCACTCAAATTTCGTTACGGCGGTGACACCGTCTGGAGAGTTCACTAACGTGGCCAACCTTTTCTCACAGATAAAACAGTGGTCTACTAGGCTGAAAAGGTCAGTCAGTAGTCAGACATCACAAGAAGGGTCCAGGCATCTGTCATCCCAGCGTAAGCAATCAATTCGCACTAACGGGGCTAGGAACGGTCATAAACCAAACGGTCACAAAGCGAACGGTCACAAAGCGAACGGTCATGGAACAAATGGCCGCGTATCCCGCCGAGAACAGTACCAACAGCAGACAAGTAGGATAGCTCAAAGGCAAAAACCCTCACTGGGCATTGACTTCGGCAACACGCTCTCGCTTTCAACAGGGCCGAGACTAGCCCATAAGCGAGTCAGGTTTTGGCTATTGCTATTGCTAGCAGCGGGCGCTGCAGGCACTGGGGCGCGTCTGTATCAGCTTTGGGAAGACGTCTACGAAACGGTTCCCGATGTCAGCAAGGCGCTGACCTTTGAGCGCAGCGGCACTATCACGTTAAAAGCAGGCGACGGCCAAATCCTTCAAAAAGTCGGACCCACCGCTCAAGAGAACCTAGCCTTTGACGAGATCCCCAACGTTGTTTCTCAGGCTTTCATCGCCTCCGAAGATCGTCGGTTCTATGAACATGATGGGATAGACTATCGCTCTATTGGACGAGCTATTCTAGCCAACCTCAGTAGCGGCAGCGTAGTCGAAGGCGCGAGCACCATCAGTCAGCAGCTAGCTCGCATCACCTTCTTGAATCTGGACCAGAGCTTTCAGCGCAAGTTCAAAGAAGCCGTTATTGCCAGACGACTAGAAGCAGAACTGGGCAAAGAAAAGGTGCTAGAGCGTTACCTGAACTTGGTCTATCTAGGGGCAGGTGCCTACGGAGTCGCAGATGCAGCCTGGATATATTACGGCAAGACAGTCGACGAGCTGAGCATTGCCGAAGTTGCCCTAATTGCGGGAATGGCGCCTGCGCCTAGCGTATATTCGCCGCTAGTTGACCCGGTCGCGGCCAAGCAGCAGCGCAACAAAGTTATCAGCCGGATGGAAGCGAATAGCGTAATTACTGCTACGCAGGCACAAACAGCCCGTCAAGCTGATATCGCTATAGAAGCCCAAGAGCCCAAGTATCTGTATAGCGAATTTCCTTATTTCACTATCTACATCAAAAAGCAGCTAGCCGAACTTCTGACTCCAGAAGAGCTTGAAGCAGGCGGACTAGTCGTTGAAACCTCTTTGAACACCGAGTGGCAAAAAGCTGCTGAGAAGACCATTGAGGAAATTATTGAAGAGTACGGTGAGTGGCAAGGATTTGAGCAGGCGTCTTTGGTGGCAATCGATCCAAAGACAGGCGAAATCAAGGCCATGGTTGGTGGGACCGATTTTGACGATAGCCAGTTCAACCGGGTGACCCAGGCGCAAAGACAGCCGGGTTCTACTTTCAAGGCGTTTGTGTATGCCGGGGCGATCGCAACCGGCATGTCACCCTACAAGTCGTACGACGACGCTCGCTACATCGTCGATGGCTATGAGCCCAAAAACTACGGCGGCGGCTACAGCGGCAGCATCGATCTGCGCCGAGCGTTGACCAGCTCCGTTAACATTGTGGCGGTCAAGCTACTTGTCGATGTCGGCTTCGATCCAGTTATCGCCCTCGCCCGGCGCATGGGCATAGAATCAGACCTGCTGCCAGCCTATTCGCTAGCTTTGGGCTCATCTGAGGTCAACCTGCTAGAGCTCACTAGCGCATACGGCACCTTTGCAGCAGAAGGAAAACACACCACAGCCCACGGCATTACTCGCATCACCAACGGCCAAGGAGAGGTGATCTACGACTTTGAAGAGAAGCCAAAACAGGCCATAGACACAGATACCGCAGCGATCATGACCTGGATGCTAGAGGGCGTCGTCAACGGCGGCACTGGTGGGAACGCAGCCATCAGCGGTAGACAGGTCGCTGGTAAAACCGGAACCTCTGAAAAGAACAGAGACCTCTGGTTTATCGGCTACATGCCGCAACTCGTAGCAGGCGTGTGGATGGGGAATGACGATAGCAGTCCCACCGGCGGCGCCAGCAGAACCGCAGCGCTGGCCTGGTACAAGTTTGTCGATCAGTTTGTCGACGATCTGCCGGTCGAGGAATTTTCTGACCTGCCTCGCCTAGGCGGACGCGAAGGCTCTATCAAAGCAAAACCTGTCTCGCCAGGTCGAGTAATTGCAGACAAACCGGGCGGCAGCAGTGACGACGACGATCGTCCATCACTGCGACAGCCCTTCGAGCCCAGCACCACTGCCAGCGACGACAACCCATCCATCACCTCCGAAGATCTCGAGCCAGTGTCCACCCCCATCACTCGCTCATCCGACCCTACCCCAGCACCAAACCCAGCACCCATCTTCAGGCGATCGCCCGCCCCTGCTCCGGCCCCAGCCCCGGCCCCAGTCTTTAGCGGCTCACCCACTCCCCCTGCGCCCGCCGCACCCGCACCCGCACCACCCGCACCCGCACCACCCGCACCCGCACCACCCGCCCCAATTCCCCTCCCCCCTGCCCCCTCCACTCCTCCTATCGCTCCACCACCCGCACCCGCACCCGCTCCTGCGCCCTCCCCCCCCAGACCTAGAGCGCTAGATAATTAGCACCCACAGCTACCACGCCAGGGCCGAATAATAGCTAAGCTATAGCAAAGCTCTTACAGTTCTCGATCGCGATGGCTTTTTCACAGCGCACATCTCGTAGCTTCGGCGAAAAAAAGGGTGGCCGGACCGTTGGTCGGCAGTATCAGTCTGTCGTGATTATGCTGATGTTGAGCCTACTAATGGTGGGTGGAATTGGCAGCCGTTTGGCTTACCTACAGCTAGTCCAGGGTGAGCGCAATCGCGAACTTGCCGAAGAGAACCGCGTTTTGCTTTTGCCCAGACGTCCGGCTAGAGGCACTATCTTTGATCGCAACGGCAAGATTCTAGTCGGTTCACGGCTTTCTCACTCTGTTTCTATCTGGCCAATCGCGCTGCCAAAAGAAGACGCCGACAAAGAGAAGGTCATTGCCCGACTAGCGCAGATACTGGACGTACCCGCCGAGGAGATCAACGCGCGGCTGGCACAGAGCAGCTATAACCTCAACAAGTCCGTACCCGTCTCAAGGGGAATTAGCTCGGCTCAAACAACCGCGCTCGCAGAATATGCCAATCAGCTACCGGGTGTTCGCGTAGAAGCAGAAGCCGTCCGCAACTATCCGCGCGGGGATCTAGGCGCTCATGTCTTGGGCTACACAGGCGAGCTGAACGACGCCGAACTAGAAACGCTCAAAGAGCAGGACTATCGCCTGGGCGATGTGATCGGCAAAATGGGGCTAGAGATGGCGCTAGAGCCACAGCTGCGAGGACAGTGGGGCGGCCAACAGGTAGAAGTAGACAGCGGTGGCCGCGTGCTGAGCGTCATTGGCGAAAAGCCTTCTATCTCTGGTCAAGATGTTCAAATCACCTTGGACTTGGAGCTACAGAGAGCCGCAGAAGAAGCGCTAGGTGACACCATTGGGGCGATCGTGGCGCTTGATCCTCGCGACGGTGCGGTGCGTGCAATGGTCAGCAGACCTACTTTCGATCCTAATATCTTTTCTACTCGCATCACCCAGGCTCAGTGGGATCAAATTACAAAAAACGGTTATCCGCTGGTGAACCGGGCGATGCGGGCATACGCGCCTGCTAGTACCTTCAAGGTGATTACCACCACAGCAGGCGTAGAGTCGGGAAGATTTTCGCCAGATTCAGTACTGCCGACCTATCCCTTTTTGACAATTGGCGGCATTCAGTTCTGGGACTGGAACAATGCCGGGTTTGGACCTTTGGGCTTTCGGGGTGCAATGGCCTGGAGTAGCGACACTTTTTACTATCAAGTTGGCAGAAGTGTGGGTGAAAAGAGCTTGCAAAAGTGGATGCGTGCGTACGGATTGGGGGAGCGTACGGGTATTGAACTGGGGTTTGAAGAAGACAAAGGACTGGTGCCCGATGAGCAGTGGAAGCGGGAAGTTTTAGATGAGCCCTGGTATCTGGGCGATACGATCAATGCCTCAATTGGGCAGGGGAATGTGCTAGCAACGCCTTTGCAGATTGCGGTGATGTTTGCGGCAGTGGCCAATGGGGGCGATCGCGTCACGCCTCATTTCATCATGGATGAGCGCACCGCAGATGACTGGAAAAAGTCTGTGGGTATGAAAGAAAGCACAGTGAAGCTGCTGCAAGAATCGCTGCGCCAGGTGATCACCAATGGGACAGGCGCCGCGCTGAACGATCCGAAGCTGCCGCCGTTAGCAGGGAAAAGTGGAACGGCAGAAGCGCCCCCTGGAGAGAACCACACCTGGTTTGGCGCTTACGGGCCGTATGAAAATCCTGAAATTGTGGTCGTTGCCTTTGGCGAACACTCGGGTGGGGGTGGCGGTTCGGTGGCTGCACCTATGGTGAAGCAGGTACTGGATCAGTATTTCGGTGTGAAGTCAGAAGAAGGCGACACGCCGAAAGTCGATCCTGTGTTGGGAACGCAGTAAGGTGGGAACACTGTAGGGATATAGCTAGCCGAACGTTCTGCCGTTCCAGCCCCACATAGCACCAGGAGAATCGGCAAATTCTATATAGGTGCGATCAGGTGGAACCCCAAGGGCAGCTTGAACTTTGGCACAGAAGTCTTGGCTCATGGTTTGAGTCTTCTCGCTGCCCATGGTGCCGACGCTTTTGATTTGGATATAGCAAGTAGGGTCACTCGTACCACCGAAAGTCATAGTCGCGCCTGGTTCAAAGGCTGTCATCACGTAGGATTCAGGCTTACCTAGGTGCTTGGCCAAGCTGGCCGATAGCTGCTTAAGCAAATCTTCTGTGGTCGCCCTGGCAGGTGTCTCGGCGGAAGTTTGAACTTTGATTAGGGGCATGGGAATACTTTAAAGCTTTCAGCTGTGCAAACAGTATCTCAGTCAATTGACAAAAGCTACAGTCACAGTTCATCTAGTCGCTCTCCCGATAGAGATAATTTTGAGAACAAACCCAAGAAGACCGCTATGATAGAGCTTGAGAGTTTACACTTCTTCACATGCCAGCGTCTTCGACTTCCAATCTTTCAGTAGGCCAATCGATCAAGGGCTTTATTGAAAAGCGGATCTTGTTGGGTCAGTCGCTAACGCTAGAGCTGAGCGCGATTCTGACCGTGTACTTTGTACAGGGAATTCTAGGACTATCTCGGCTAGCAGTCAGCTTCTTCTTGAAAGACGATATTGCGCTGACGCCCGCAGAGGTGGCGGCGCTGATGGGAATAGCGGCACTGCCGTGGACGATCAAGCCCGTGTTTGGCTTTTTATCAGATGGTCTGCCGATTTTTCGATACCGCCGTCGGCCCTATCTTATTTTGTCTGGGGTTATGGGTGCGATCACCTGGCTATCTATGGCCACGATCGTCCACACCGCCCTGGCTGCCACTATCACAATTCTACTGACCTCTCTTTCAGTAGCTATCTCCGATGTGATTGTCGATTCGCTAGTCGTAGAGCGCGCTAGAGAGGAGAGTCAAGGCAATGTCGGCGCACTGCAATCTTTAGCCTGGGGGGCCTCGGCGGTCGGCGGCATCATTACAGCTTACTTAGGCGGGCTGCTGCTAGAGCACACCAGCACTCGAGTTGTCTTTGGTATCACCGCGACCTTCCCACTGGTTGTCTGCGGTGTTGCCTGGCTAATTGCAGAAGACCCGGTCACATCAAACTCGAACCTAAAAGTTGTGATTGACCAAGTCAAGCTACTAAAGCAAGCCGTCTCCCAAAAAGTCATCTGGATGCCAGCTTTGTTTCTGTTTCTTTGGCAAGCTACACCAACCGCAGATTCCGCTTTCTTCTTCTTCTCTACCAATGAGCTAGGCTTCGCGCCCGAATTCTTGGGTCGAGTTAGGCTGGTGACTAGCCTGGCTTCCCTAATTGGCATCTGGATCTTCCAGCGATTTCTCAAAGAAGTCTCCTTTCGCAAGATCTTTGGCTGGTCTATCGTGGTCTCGTCAGCATTGGGTATGACAACTCTGCTGCTGGTGACTCACGCCAATCGCAGTCTTGGTATAGACGATCACTGGTTTAGCCTGGGCGATAGCTTAGTGCTGAGCGTCGCCGGACAAATCGCCTTTATGCCAGTGCTTGTGCTTTCTGCTAGGCTATGCCCACCTGGGGTTGAGGCAACGCTATTTGCCCTGTTGATGTCTGTTGTCAATCTGGCTGGACTGCTCTCTCACGAGCTAGGCGCGCTGCTTACTCATCAGCTAGGCGTGAGCGAAACTGACTTTGAAAATCTATGGCTGTTAGTTCTACTAACCAACCTGACCACTCTTCTACCTTTGCCGCTTCTAGGGATGTTGCCATCCGCTTCTGCCGTGCAAACTGTAGAAGAGAGTCCTGAAAAGACTGGAGAAGAGTCCGATGAGGAACTCAGCAAAGGAGCTAGCAAGAAGATTAGCAAGCAGGATCCAACAGAATCTGTTCTAGTCCTAGCTACTCCAGAAATTACAGACGACGCAAATATTAGTATAGATGTCTCACTCTAGAACAGACTCTCAAGAGTAATCTCATTTTCTCTGCTGCTTTTTCTACAGCTTTCTTCAATCTTTGTTCACCTACCCCTATTCTCCTATTCCATGCAAACGCTCGAAGCTTCTAATCAAACCCTTTCTTATACTCGTGAGGACTGGACAAACGGCTATCGCTCTCAGCTAGAAGAATTTGCCTACTGGATAGACAACATCGAAGGAGAGATTCCTACAGCACTAGAAGGCACTGTCTTTCGTAATGGCCCCGGGCTCACAGACATCAACGGCTACAGGCTAAAGCATCCTTTCGATGGCGACGGCATGATTAGCTCAATTGCCATCAAAGGTGGAAAGGCTTTCTATCGCAATAAGTTTGTCCGCACGGCAGGGTATCTAGCTGAGCAAAAAAGTGGTAAGCCCGAATACAGAGGCGTCTTCGGCACTCAAAAACCCGGCGGCTGGCTAGCCAATGCCTTTGACCTAAGGCTAAAAAACATTGCCAACACTCACGTAGTGTACTGGGGCGGTAAGTTGCTAGCGCTGTGGGAAGCAGCAGAACCGCACCGCCTCAACCCGCAAACGCTAGAAACGATTGGCATCGACTATCTCGATGGACTGCTACAAAAAGGAGACGCCTTCGCCGCTCACCCTAAGTTTGATCCAGACTGCGAGGGAACCCCGCGGATGGTCAATTTTGGAGTAAAAACCGGACTCTCTAGCACTATCAGCCTGTACGAATTCACACCGGACGGAAAGCTTGCTCATCAGCACAAGCACAGCGTACCGGGTTTCGCCTTTCTGCATGACTTTGCAATTACCCCAAACTACTGCATCTTTGTTCAAAACCCGGTGAGCTTCAATCCAATCCCGTTCGTAGCGGGGTTCAAAGGTGCGGCAGAGTGCATCCAATTCAATCCAAAGCAGCCTACAAAGGTTGTTCTAATTCCGCGCAACGGCACTAGTGAAGTTCGATTCCTAGACACCGATCCTTGCTTTGTCTTTCATCACGCTAACGCATTTGAGCAAGGCAACCAGATAATTCTAGACTCCGTTTGCTACGACAGCTTTCCGACGTTGGACGATGCAGAAGATTACAGCACCGTCGATTTCGACCACGTTCCGGCCAGTCAGCTGTGGCGGTTCACAATTGATCTAACCACAGAGAAAGTAGCTGTAGGAAAGATAATCGAGCGACCCTGCGAGTTTCCGACAATGAATCCGCAGCGGGTAGGAAGAGATTATCGCTACCTATACATGGGTGCAACAGACGGGCCGATCAAGAATGCACCGCTACAGGCACTGATTAAAAGAGATATGCAGACTGGAGGGGAACAGCTGTGGAGTGCCGCGCCGCGTGGGTTCGGCGGAGAGCCATTATTTGTCGCGCGGCCTGGCGGAGAGGCGGAAGACGACGGCTGGGTAATGCTGTGGATTTATAATTCGGCGGGCGATCGCACCGAACTAGCCATATTCGATGCCCAAAACATTACCACTGGACCCATCGCGAAGCTAAAGCTAAGGCACCATATCCCCTATGGTTTGCACGGCAGCTTCGTCTCCGAGTACTTTGGTCCAGATGTGGCGCAGCAGAATTA
>JBCCOH010000088.1:0-22284 GCA_039111275.1 Cyanobacteria bacterium P01_D01_bin.1
ATACTGATTGGTAGAGAGTGACGCGTTTCTCAATGAACGAGGACTATGAATCGGTAGACTTCTACCTTAAGCTCTCTTTTTCATAACGGGTTTACTGCTAACCGTATAGGGACGCTAAACACGTACATGCTATGCCCCTACAGCAGTCTGATACCGCTATGGTGTCGTTACTGATTCTTCACATATTCGCTCGCAGTCGATAAAGTTCTCATAAGCCAACCTTTACCTGAACCACGTATTCTCTGCCTTAAATGCAGAAAAATACTCTTTATTTGGTCAGGAAAATATCGCTATGGTTACTGCCGCAGCCGCTGATAATAGTCGAAAACGCCAATCTCTCAGTGGCATTGAGAGTGGCATCGAGTTTATCGGCGAGGTTCAGTTTCCCACTGGACTGATGTTTGCAGAAACCGAGGTAGGTGGGCTATCTGCGCTGGCTTACGACATGGCGCGAGATGTATACTACGCCCTGGCGGATGACCGGAGCGAACAGGCTCGGTTTTATACCGCTCGAATTGATTTGAGCGATCGCACCCTAGACCCTGGCGATATCACCTTCGATGCAGTCACAACACTACTGGACAAATCAAGTGGGCCCTTCATCAGCGGCAGCCTAGACCCCGAAGGCATCGCGCTGACCGATGCCGGAACGCTATACATCGCTTCAGAAGGCGACGCCAATCAGCTAATTTCGCCCTTTATTCGAGAGATTGCGCTAGACGGCAGCTTCATCAGCGAACTGCCCGTACCAGAGCTATACTTGCCAACCGCAGATAGCTCCAGCGGTATTCGCAACAATCAAGCATTTGAAAGTTTGACAATCACACCTGACCAACGCTTTTTGTACACAGCGACTGAAGGGACGCTCAACCAGGACGGCCCGCTGTCTGATGTCGATCAGCCGGGTCTATCGCGCATTCTCAAATACGATCTAACGACTGGGGAACCAGTTGCCTCCTTTGTATACGAAGTCGAACCTGTCCCCAACGCGCCAGTACCCGAAGATGGCTTTCGTACCAATGGCCTAGTTGAGCTGTTGGCGGTAGACAACAATGGCACGCTGCTGGCGCTAGAGAGATCGTTTTCAGCGGGTGTGGGGAATATGGTGAAGCTATTTGAGGTGCAGACTCAAGGTGCGCTGGACGTTAGCGGTGTCAACGATCTGTTTCGCGAAGCGCCTCTAGAAGACGATGGCGAAATTCTGCCACCCGGACCGTTTGAGATTGACCCGGCGGTGATCAAGCGCGAACTGTTGGACATTGAGCGCGATTTGGGTGTTGCGCCCGACAATCTAGAAGCGCTTGCCTTTGGTCCGCAGTTAGATGACGGTCGGCAGTCGCTGATTATTGCTAGTGACAACAACTTTAACGAGACTCAAGTTACCCAGTTTCTAGCTCTTGCAGTCGAGGCGACTGCCACACCTGCTGCATTACCTATTGTAGAAACGCCAATCACTCAGGATGATGAAGACGCTGATACGCCGCTTAGAGGTGACTCGGACGATCCGGCAATTTGGGTGCATCCGGCTGATACTAGCGAGAGTGTTGTGATTGGTACGTTGAAAGACGGCGGCCTGGCTGTTTTTGATTTGCAAGGAGAGATTTTGCAAACGGTGCTGCCTCAGCCGTTTGGAGAGATTCGATACAACAATGTGGATTTGGTGTACGGGTTTGAGCTGAACGGAGAGAGGGTGGATTTGGCGGTGGTGAGCGATCGCGCCAACGACACCCTAGCCATTTTCAACATCGACCCAGACACTCGCCAATTAGAAGACATCACCTCTACCAGCATTCTAGAAACCATCTTCGGCGTAGACGACGGCGAAGCCACCGCCTACGGACTAGCTACCTACACCAGCCCAGTCTCAGGCACTTCTTACGCTTTTGTCACGCAGGCCGACGGCAATCAGGTCGCTCAGCTAGAACTAACAGAAGACAACGGAACCGTCGGTGCAACGGTTGTTCGTACGCTACAGCTACCTGTGCCGACCGGCGACTTGGAAGACTCTCAGTCAGAAGGATTAGTTGTTGATCAAGAACTCGGACTCTTGTACGTGGCGCTAGAAAACGAAGTTGGCATTCTCAAGTTTTCAGCGGAACCGACAGGTGGCGACAGCTTTCAGGTGATTCAGCCTATTGGCGCAGACTACCTCACCCCTGATATCGAAGGGCTCAGCATTTACTACGGGGCGGACGGCAGCGGCTATCTAATTGCCAACTCTCAGGGCGATTCTTCCTATGCGGTATTCAGTCGTCAGGGACCAAACGAATATCTGGGCAGCTTTGTTGTTGGAGATAATGGCGATATTGACCAGGTGAACGAAAGCGATGGACTAGACATCATCAACATTGGTCTGGGTTCCGCATTCCCGAACGGACTGATAGTGCTACAAGATGGCGCGAACGATCCGCAAAACGCGGTTGAGGACGAAGAAGAGCTGGAGAACAACAGCACTAACTTCAAGTTTGTTCCTTGGGAATCGGTTGCTGATTCTTTTGAGAACGCACTAGAGACTGACCCGAACAGCTTCGATCCTCGAAATCCGTTGCCTCAGTCTCTAGTCAACGGCGTTGCTAGTGGCGATGTCACATCAGATAGCGCAGTGCTTTGGACGCGCAGCACCTTTACGGGCGAAATTACTTTTGAGTATTCGACTGATTCTGACTTTGCAACCGTTGAGGGAACGGCTACAGTGCAGGTGACTGATATCAATCAGCCTGTGAAAGTAGATGTGGAGGGGTTGGCACCTGGTACTGAGTACTTCTATCGGGCGACTGATGCGGCGGGTGATCGCGCCACCGGAAGATTCGTAACCGCCGCCGCTCTGGGTGAACAAACCGGGCTCAACTTCGGCATTTCGGGCGACTGGCAGCAGGCTCCGCCATATCCAATCTTGAATTCTGCGGCACAAAGCAATCTCGACTTTTTCGTCAAGCTTGGTGACACCATCTATGCGGATCTAGAGACGCCTGCAACACCCGGCGTCAGTCAGGCCAGGACACTAGATCAGTTTAGAGCGAAGCACAGCGAAGTGATCAGTCCTCGCTTTGGCTCGAATGCCGTATCGGATCTGTACGAAACGACGTCTATCCTCGCCTCGATTGACGACCACGAGATTGTCGATAACTTTGCAGGTGGCGCGGCGCCCGGCGATTCACCCGATGCCCCTGATATCGGCTCCTCACCCGACCCGCTATTTACAGATGACGTTGCCTTTGTCAACGATACGCAGGTATACGAAGACGCGCTACAGGCGTATCAGGAATATCACCCGCTGCGAGACGAGTTCTACGACACGCCAGAAGATGCCCGCACCGATGGAGAGCGCAAACTTTACCGCGCGAATGACTACGGCAGCGATGCATCTGTATTCGTATTGGACAGTCGCTCTTTTAGAGACGATCAGCTAGAGCCTGCTGACCTAAGCGATCCTACTAGCTTCATTGTTCAAACCTTCGATCCGAGTCGGACCCTGCTCGGCAAAGCTCAGCTAGAAGAAGTGAAAGCTGACCTGCTAGCCGCTCAGTCGGCGGGAACAACTTGGAAATTTGTGTTGATTCCTGAACCTATTCAAAACTTTGGTGTGGTCAATGCCGAGGACCGCTTCGAGGGATACGCTGCTGAGCGCACAGAGCTGTTGAGTTTTGTTGATAACAACAATATCGAGAATGTGGTCTTTATGGCGGGTGACTTTCATGGCACTATCGTCAACAATCTCACCTATCAGCTCGGACCAGGTCAAGAACAGATTGCAACCAGCGCTTTTGAGGTGGTGACCGGACCCGTTGCCTTTTTTGACGGTCGCTTTGGCCCAAATGTGGCAAATCTTTCCGCCGCTGCCGGACTGATTAGCGAACAAGAGCTGGCTTTCTACAATTCGCTACCCGTGGCTCCTGATGGGGATAGTGAGCTGAACGATAAGGATGATTTTGTCAAGCAGTTACTCGTAGCGCAAACCAACGCGTTTGGGTACGACCCGGTTGGGCTGAACAACAATCTAGCTCAGGCTGAGGGAAAAATCGACGCGACGCTGCTGGCGGGCGACTATGTGGCCGCTCACAACTTTAGCTGGAGCGAGTTCGATATTGATCCAAATTCGCAAAAGCTGACGGTGACAACCTACGGCATTGACGCCTACAGCGAAGCCGAGGTGTTGGCAAACCCGGGAGCGGTGCTCGATTTAGAGCCGGTTGTGATTAGTCAATTTGAGGTGAATCCGCAGGGAAATATTCTCAGCGGTTCGGACGCAGATGATGTGCTGACAGATGGCGACGAAAGCAGCAAGCTAGCGGGCCTAATGGGCAGCGATCTGCTGGCAGGCGGGCTAGGAGATGATGTGATTTTGGGTGGCTCAGGTGATGATGTGCTGCGGGGCGATCGCAACTCTCGTAGCGCCCAAACTGGCAAAGCAGGCGGCGACGATTTGATCTACGGTGGCGCGGGCAATGACCGAATCGGCGGTAAATCTGGGAACGACCGCCTCTTTGGCGATTCAGGCAACGACCAAGTTTGGGGTGACGATGGCGACGACTTGATCTACGGTGGTCTGGGTAACGATATCCTGACCGGAGACAACTTCTCGGGTGGACAAGGAATTGATACCTTCATGCTGGCTACAGGCGAAGGCACAGACACCATCGTAGACTTTGAAACAGGTACAGACCTGATTGGTCTCTTAGGTGGTTTGAGCTTTGGTCAACTTACCTTTGCAGGCAGCGAGATTCGAGTCGGCGAAGAGGTGCTGGCCACTTTGAATAATGTTATGACAGCGGACCTGACAGCCGCAAGCTTCACCGTTATTGGTTAAAGTGATCTCACACTAATCAATCTACGGACCGACGATGGATTTGTTTGAGCAGAGGCGACAGGAATTGATTGTCTCTGAAGCGCCTTTGGCGGCTCGGATGAGACCGCGATCGCTCAATGAATTCGTCGGTCAAGACGCCATTGTCGGCCCCGGTCGCTTACTTCGTCGGGCAATTGAAGCTGACCAGCTTTCTTCTCTAATCTTCTACGGCCCGCCCGGCACGGGCAAAACGACATTAGCAAAAGTCATTGCCAACACTACGATGGCCCAGTTCGTCGCGATCAACGCAGTACTGGGCGGCGTTAAAGATATCAGAGCCGCGATTGAACAAGCTCAGAATCATCGCGGTCAGTTCGGACTGCGAACAATTTTGTTTGTTGATGAGGTGCATCGGTTCAACAAAGCGCAACAGGATGCGCTGCTGCCTTGGGTAGAAAATGGTACGGTAATTCTGATTGGGGCCACCACCGAGAATCCATTCTTTGAAGTGAATAAGGCACTAGTTAGCCGTTCTCGGGTGTTTCAGCTCAAACCATTGAATGCGGACGATCTAAAGGTGATTGTCCAACAGGCGCTGGATGATTCTGAGAGAGGATACGGAAAGCAGGATGTTCAACTCGATGCCGACGCGTTGAATCATTTGGTGAATGTGGCAAATGGCGATGCTAGAACCGTACTAAACGCTCTAGAACTAGCGGTAGAAACAACCTCTGCTGACAGTGATGGAAGATTGCAAATTACGCTATCGGTCGCAGAAGACTCGATTCAGCAACGGGCGGTGCTGTATGACAAAGAAGGCGATGCCCATTTTGATATCATTAGCGCCTTTATCAAGAGCGTACGAGGCTCGGACCCAGACGCGGCGCTGTATTGGCTAGCGCGGATGGTCTATGCCGGAGAAGACCCACGCTATATCTTTCGGCGGCTGGTGATTCTCGCAGGAGAGGATGTCGGCATGGCCGATCCAAATGCGGTTGTTGTCGTTACTGGCTGCGCAGCGGCATTTGACCGGGTGGGAATGCCAGAAGGGCGCTATCCATTGGCACAGGCGACGCTGTATCTGGCAACAGCCCCCAAAAGTAACAGTGTGATGGCGTTTTTTGACGCCCTAGCAACGGTGAAAGAGGAACAAGAAGGCGATGTGCCAAACGCAATGCGAGATGCTACCCGTGACAAAAAAGGATTTGGACATGGGACAGGCTATCTGTATCCGCATGCGTACCGCGACCACTGGGTGGCGCAGCAGTACTTGCCAGGTAGCTTGCAGGGACAGGTGTTTTATCAGCCTTCGAAGCAGGGGTATGAGGCGAAGATTCAAACGCAAGTGGCGAGAAGGCGGGAGGCTCAGCTAGCGGCGTTAGTTGAACAGAACAATGAGCGCCATCATGAGCGGACGGTACCAGAAGCGCTAACCTATGGACCGCTAGATCAGCAGCAAGATAGATGGCTGCAACGGGCGACAGGCGTGCTGGGTGAGCAGCTTGGAGAAGTGCGCGATCGCATCTTCACTCTACTCAATCCTCAGCGCCACCACGTCCTGCTAGATCTCAATGCCAGCACAGGCTTGCTCACCTGGGAAGCCGTTCGCCAAGTGCCAGAAGGCGGCGTCTATAGCTGCGCGCATTCAGCAAAAGCATACGAGGCACTAGTCGAACAATCGAAAATGCTCAGCGAGCTGACTAGGCCGACTGTGCTGCCTGCAAGCGAATCAGACTGGCTGATGGCAATAGAGAAACAGATAGAGCAACAGATAGAAAACTCGCGTTCGAGAGTGAACTTTGATGGCGTGATTGGTCGAAACGTGTTAATGGGTTGCGCGGATAAACGCGGTGCGATTGAACAGATCAAACAGCTAGTAGCAGCCACTGGCTCTGTTGTTTTAGCTGAGTCTGTGCCTAGACGGGGGCAGCGTCTGTCGCAGCTGCTCAATTCTCAAGAGATAGAAGAAAGCCTATACGACTCTTTTTGCGTAGCCGAAGATGATTTATACAACAATCAGACAGATGCGCTAGTGAACTGGGATATCGCCGACCTACAGCGAAACTTTGAATCAGCCGGATTTACCTGTGAGATTGAGCCTGTAACTTTTCAGACGCGGCTAACTGTCACGCCAGAGCTGCTCGAACGATGGCTAGGGGAAGGGAGTAAGTATTGCGATCGCCTCACCATTCAAAACCTTCATCCCGCTAAGATCAAAAGAATTCAACAGCACTTCTCTCAACAGCTCGCGAACAAAGAAGTCACCTGGAACCGTACCCTAGCCTTTGTTCGAGCAACTCCCGGCTAGATATAATCTGCCGTGTTTGTGTTGCTCGGCATATTGTGACCGCACTACGCTGGCCGCACTACGAAAACAAAGCAGTCATCTGAGATAGTGAAGCACCTGACATATCAGCAATCTGGTTTCATAGACCAATGAACTCAGGAGTTCCTCGAATGATATCAGTCTCGTCAACCACGCTGACTATATAGCTAGACCCGTCGATGATGCCATCGAAGCGGAACAAACTGGAATCCGCTATGTCATCGACAGTTGGGGTCATGCCTGTTCGCACTTTCGAAGGCAGATGAATTCGAGGGCAGATGAAAGAATTGATATCAGCAACACACCCCAACGATGAGGACAGACCGGCGACTAGCACTATATCTGTGCCAGTGAAACCTTAGAATCCTTTCTCTTCGTTGAGGTATGTTTGTTGAAAGATGTCCGAGGCAGCTACAGTGCAACTTAATTACAGTGCAACTTAATCACAGTGCAACTTAATTACAGTGCAACTCAGTGCTTGACCCTTGTGTTTGACTCTGGATCAGGACTGTAGAAGCTCTACTTATGTTATGTCTGCCTGAACAAACATGTTTGACATTGCGGATGCCGAGAGACCGGATGCATCGCCAATCTGGCCACCTAGCCCAACAAAGGTGATAGTGCTAATCAAGGCGTTGTTCTTGTTCGTTACGCCCACTACAAAGTCGGAGCCGACAGTCATACCACTGAAGGAACGAGACGCCCCAGATATTAGCTCTAGAATATCTTCTCCTTTGTTGAAACCGATGACAGTCTTGGCGCTGAAGCCACCGCCGAAGTCGTTGCCTTTGAATACATAGGTATCCGCGCCAAGACCACCTTCTAGGATGTCGTCGCCTCTACCGCCGCGTAGGATATCGTTTCCTTCACCGCCGACAATTAGATCATCTCCTCTACCACCCATGATCTTGTCATCGCCCCGATCGCCAGTGATAAGGTCTTTGCCATCGCCACCTTTGAGCACATCGTTGCCATCGCCACCGACCAAGGTGTCATTGCCGCCGCCGCCTCTGAGTACATCGTTGCCGCCTTCACCACTGAGTAGATCTTGGCGAGCACGACCGTTTAAGTTATCGTTTCCGTCATTGCCGCGAATGACATCGCTCTTATTGGTGCCGCGAACGACATCCTTACCAGCCGTTCCCTCGGTGTCTAATCCGCCTGTTGGGTTAGCGGGGTTGTTAACTTCGTTGGCAGCGGGTCTGATCTGGTCCCCTTTTACTCTTGCCCCATCGTTTGGGCGGTCTTTGACAATATTAGCTACAAAAGACATTTTGTTTGTTCCTTGTTTACGTGAATTCAACAGTGTTGTGAATGCACTTCAAAAACTGATTCCGTATATTTCCACCATACAAAAAGGAGACTGCTTTGTAAGGGCTCTTTCTTGTAGTTAGAGTAAGAACAAGGTGAAGATATTATGTGCCTTGGAATACCGTTCAGGCATTATCACGGGCACAGTTCTGTCCCTGTCGACATTGAGGGGAAAGTGTGAAGATGACATGTTGTAATCAAAAAAATAGAAGAAGATTTATATGGCCTCTTCCGCGTATCAAGAAAAGTTTATGCAACAGCTAGTCAATGGACAATTCAACAGCTAATCACTGGTCATTGCAACAGCTAGACAAGCGTTTTTGAAGAGGGCAACATCGTCGACTAGCAGCCTACCTAGAATTGCTTCGTGCCCAGCCGCGTGCCGTCACCTCGAACAACTACATAGGTGTAGCTGGGAAAGGTTACCTGCCGCCAGCTGGACTGACCTGCGTTGCGCATTTCGCCTTGGGAGGTGTCTCGATTGTTTAGATAGTGACGAGTGAAGTAGTAATCGAATCGATCTTGCTCAGTCAGCAGAGTGAATGTAGTGCAGCCGTCGTATACTTCGAGCACGCTGCGGCCATCGCTAGCGACGATATCGTATGGCCATGTGCCGATTCCTTCGCTACCAGGGCCTTGATACGCCGTACCGCTCTGTGCTGCCGGGGCGATCGCCACAGTTCGTCGGGGCAGTAGAAGGCACGGTCAATATCCAAGCCGACAGGTCAATTCCTGCCATCGAGAAGATCGAAGAGAAATTTAGCTGGGTTTGATTGTTGCTAACTCTATACACTCCGCTATGTTCCGCCATGTTCAGTTACATCACTTATGCAATGTAGCCGCGAACCCTGAAGGAAAAGTGTGGATATTGAGGTTTTTGAACTTTCTCTATTGAAATGTGAGTCATGAGGCGACAATCGCTGAGCTCATCTGCATCTAGCGTGACTTCGTAAATAGTTGCCCCATACCCATTACGACTCACACAATCACTTCTCCTATGGCTGTATTAAAAGTTGGCATCAACGGATTTGGACGCATTGGCCGTTTGGTCTTTCGAGCAGCGGTCAATAACCGCAACATTGAATTTGTCGGGATTAATGACCTAGTTGCTCCTGAGACGCTTGCTTACTTGCTGAAGTACGACTCTACGCACGGCGCATTTCCCGGTGAAGTAGAAGCTCGTGACGGCGGCATCATCGTCAACAGTCGGTTTATTCCCTGCACGTCTATTCGCAATCCATCTGAGCTGCCTTGGGGTGAACTTGGGGCTGACTATGTGGTCGAGGCGACGGGTCGATTCACGACCCATGACACTGCCAAAGCTCATCTTGAAGCAGGCGCTAAGCGCGTAATTATCTCCGCGCCAACCAAGAGCCCTGCTGAAATCCAGACTTTCCTGGTGGGGGTCAATCACGATTCCTTTAGCCCGAATCGCGATCGCATTGTCTCCAACGCCAGCTGTACTACCAACTGCCTAGCCCCGATTGCCAAAGTCATTGACGACAATTTTGGCCTAGCAGAAGGCTTGATGACTACGATTCACGCCTCTACGGCCACGCAGTACACTGTCGATAGCCCTTGCAATAAGGATTTGCGCAGCGGACGCGGCGCTAGCCAAAACCTGATTCCGGCCTCTACAGGAGCAGCTAAAGCCGTAACGCTAGTGCTACCCGTGTTAAAAGGTAAGCTGACTGGCATGGCAGTGCGGGTGCCAACCTCTGATGTGTCCGTTGTCGATCTGACCTTTCGGACGGCGACGCCAACTAGCTACGCAGAAATTTGCGATCGCATGAAAGCCGCCTCTCAGAGCTATCTACGCGGCATCTTGGGCTATACCGAAGAGCCTCTGGTTTCTTCTGATTTCATCGGCGATCCGCGCTCTAGCATTTTTGATGCCAAAGCAGGCATGGAGCTAAACTCGCAGTTCTTCAAGATTTTGTCTTGGTATGACAACGAGTGGGGCTACTCGAACCGGGTAATGGACCTGATGCTATATATGGCTCAAACAGAAGGCTTACTGTCCGCCGAGCCGCTACCGGCTAGCAGCGTGGTTGCTTCCCTGTAGAAACAATAGGGGTAGGGGATGGGGGAATTTACCTCGTCCCCTATTCCCTAATTCCCTATCTCCCTATCCAGGGCACACCCGCAAGGTCGGCAAAATCTACGCTGCGCTCTTCTCTATCTAGCTCGTTGATTCGACTTTTCTCGGCGATGATTTGCCGCTGGTATTCGGCGTGCGTTTCGGGCGTTTTAGAGAAGTCGCCTGACTGCCAGAGTTCTAGCAGCCGTCGGTAGCGCTTTTCGCACATGTTGCGCTCTAGGCAGGCGATCGCAGCTCTGATTACTAGGGGCTCACGCACTGTATCTAGTCGTGTCTTCTCGTCTAAGTACAGTAGATGATGAACCTGCGAAAGCGGTCCGGTTGACTCCGCCGAAAAGTTGCGCAGCGTCTCGACCATCGTCGAATGGGGCATTGAACTAGGCGTTGAATTGGGCGTTTCTGTGTTCGCTGCTGCCTCAATCTCAGCTAGCTCAGTTACCATTCGCCACAGCGCCCGGTGATGAGAAAAGCTCAGCCCCAAATCGCGAGTATCCAGCCCGCTGACAATGGCCTGACGGTGCTCTGGGCAGTGAATATAGATCCGCAGCAGCGATGCCTCCGCCTCTTCTAAAAAGCTGCGGTTGAGAATTTTGGTATCGTGCTTTTTACTATTTTGAGCAGCTTGCTTGCCAGGGTTGCGTCGCTTGCGTCGGACCTGGGCGAGCAAATTCTCGGCTAGCAACGGTACAATCCGGCCATCCCCCTGGCTAAAGATCTCAGCGCAGTGACGGATGTAGTGCGTGCGGGTGTCGGCATTGGCAATATCGCTCAGTAGCGCAACCACCGACTGCGAGCACTGCTGGAACTGGTCGGCCTGCTTCAGGTCGGCGCCGCTGACGATCTTATTAATTTGCCAATCTAGCCAGAGCGGTGCGGCATTTGCTAGGGCGCTGTATTCCTCGGCTGTGTGCAGTCGTAGGTAGTCGTCGGGATCTTTTCCGTCTGGAATATTGAGAATGCGTAGCTGCACATCGCCGCGATAGGCCATATCGGCGACTTCTCCGATCGCCCGTTCAGCGGCTTTGACCCCCGCCGCATCCGCATCAAAATTAAAGACTATCTGCTTGGATTCGGTATAGCGCAGCAGCAGCTTGACTTGACCTCTATTCAGCGCCGTTCCCAGCGAAGCGACCGCGTTGGTAATACCCGCCGCGTGCAGCGCAATCACATCAAAGTAGCCTTCAACCACAATCGCCTGATCTTGTTTGGCGATCGCGGCCTTCGCTTTGTCTAGTCCATAGAGCGTCTTGCCCTTATCAAACAGCTCTGTCTCAGGCGAGTTCAGATACTTTGGCTTGGCATCTGCCGTTAGCCCCCGTCCGCCAAAGCCAATCAGCCGATTTTGAGCGTCGTGAATCGGGACCATAACGCGATCGCGAAACCGATCGTAATACCCCGTGCCCTCCTTCCTCGGTACAATCAGCCCCGCCTGCTCGACTAGCTTCACCGGATAGCGCTTCTGGTCTACTAGGTAGCCATACAGCGTCTGCCACCCCTCCGGCGCATACCCCAGCTGAAAATGCCTGATCGTCTCATCAGCAAGCTGCCGCTCATCGCGCAGATACGCCAGCGCCTGCTTTCCATCTGGGCGAAACAACGCATGCTCATAGAACTTTGCCGCCACCGCCACAATCTCATATAGCTGCTCTCTAAGCGTCAGCTTTCTCTGCAGCTCCTGCTGCTGCGCGGGCTCTGTCGTCTTCACCGGAATCTGGTAGCGCCGCGACAGGTCTAGCACCACATCCGCAAACGACCGCTGCCCGATCTCCATCAAGAACTTGAACGCGTTCCCCCCTGCTCCACAGCTAAAGCAGTAGTAAAACTGCTTCGACGGGCTGACGCTAAAGCTAGGCGACTTGTCATCGTGAAACGGACACAGGCCAACGAAATCCTTGCCCTGTTTTTTGAGCACCACTTGCTCGGAGACAATATCGACAATATCGGCCCGCTGGCGGACTTCCTCAATGGTGTCGGGGTGAATGTGAGGAGAGGGCATGGGAGGGGAAGGAGGAAGGCGGAACGATGAAGGATGAAGTGAGAGGTCGGTAGGAGTATTGTAGTGCTTTTACTGACTGTGAACGCTATCCCTAGCGCTTAGCGCCTAGCCAAGAAAATTGGTAGAGCCGTTAGATGTAACAGAGGCTTATTCGATCATTTTTGCGTTTTCGCCGTTCATCCTTCCGCCTTCATCTTTCATTCTTTCTCTCGTGTTACACTAAAGCTGGCTCGGACCCACGCAATTACAACGCCCAAATCTTGTCAGGACCGGAAGGTAGCAGCAATACGGGATGCTTGTGATAGGCGTGGACTTCGGGCCTCTTTGCTTTTAAATCCCTTTGGTTAAATCCCTTTGGTTAAATCTCTTGGGCGCGGTCTGATTCGGATTTTCTCACCCTGTCAGGGCGGTTTAAGCGGTGGTTATTTAGTAAGAGGCTATTTATCCTATAGTCATCGATTTGCTTAGTCATCGATTTGCTCAAACCCACTCTTCTTCAACTAGCGAGGCGAACATCTTATGGCAGGCTTTGGTGACTTGGTACAAAAGGGTGTACAGAAGGCTTTTTATCTGGGTGTTGGGATCGCTTCCTACGCGGGAGAGAAGGCGGGGGGCGCGTTTGGCGATTTGCGCGGACAGGCCCAAAAGCTAGTCGATGAGCTAGTGGCTAGAGGAGAGCTGACTGCTGAGGAGGCTCAAACCAGGATGAACGATATGGTAGAGCGAGCTCAAGCCGCCAGTAGCGTGCCGACAGCGCCAGGTGGCAATGCTTCAGCTGACGGTGGACCTCGGCAAATTCAGATTTTAGACGATGAGGCTACCACCGAAGAAGAACGGCAGGCTGCAGCGCTGCGTCGAGAAGTAGAAGCGCTACGCGAAGAGCTAAAGCGCCTCAAGTAGTCTTGCTTTTGGGATAGTTTGATTGGAATAGTTTTAGCAGAGAAGAAGGCAATGGATGATTGGCTAAAGCAGCTACAAGATGAATTTGATGCGGCGACTAAGGAAGCGGGCGAGCTGTTAGCAGAAGTGACGCGCGAAACTGCAGAGGAAACGGAGAAAGCTGCCGATCAGCTGCTTGAGGTCTCTAACGCGGTCATAGATGAGGTGGATAGAGCAATTGGCCCTGCGCTCAGGAGCTGGAGCAACCAGATAGATAATTCACTAGAAGCGGGATTTCTCTATCTAGATCAGCACCTGACGCCCTGGCTAGAAGAGATGACAGCGCCTGTGACTCATACGGTAAATCCCTGGCTGCAAAACCATCCTGTCTGCGTTGGCTGTCGCAACTATCATGGCACTGCATACGGCGATCAGATGATGGTCTGCGCGATGCATCCCTATGGCCCAGAGACAGAAAGCTGTCGCGATTGGGAATCGGTTTGGCCAGACGAGTCAGAGGACTAGCCACCAGTTAACTGTAGAATCGTGGCATGCCACGACCCGGCGGTCACGGGGTGATAGAGGGCATAAGAGGATAGAAGTGCCCAACCGGACCCTGTCCCTGGCCGATAGAGAGTGAATGCTTGAGGGCCTGGGTAACGTAGTGCTTAGCAGCACTGACGGCCTCTAAAGGCGATTTGCCTTTTGCTAGGTTTGCAGCGATCGCACTAGAAAGCGTACAGCCGGTCCCATGCGTATTCGGCGTCTCTACTAGCTCGGTCTTTAGCGTCTCTAGCCGCTCGCCGTCGAACCAGACATCCACGCCCTGCAGCGCATTATCAAACCCGCCGCCTTTGACGACGACTGCCCTAGGTCCGAGTGCCCGAATCTTTTTTGCGGCGGACTGCATGTCGGCTAGCGTCTCTATCGGCATATCAGCTAGGATTTGCGCTTCGTGGCGGTTCGGGGTAAGCACAGCAGCCAAGGGCAGTAGCTGAGTGGTAAGCGCGGCGATCGCACCTTCATCAATCAGCCTAGCGCCTGTGCGCGAAACCATCACCGGATCGACCACTAGCTGCTCTATTGGCTGCGCTGCCAGATAGCTCGCTACCGCCTCAATAATCGCCCGGTTCAGCAGCATCCCCGTTTTAGCTGCCTGCACACCAATATCAACCGTAACCGCCTCGATCTGAGCGATCACCGCCTCAGGCGCTAGCGCGTCAACACGCATCACCCCAAGCGTGTTTTGAGCAGTCACGCAGGTCAACGCGCTAGTGCCATGCACCTGGTGAAACGAAAACGTTCGTAGATCTGCTTGAATGCCCGCACCGCCGCCACTATCGGAACCCGCAATCGTCAACGCAACCGGCACTCGCTGACCGAGTGTAGTCGAAGTCTGGTGACCGAGCGTAGTCGAGGTCATCGATTACGACGGCGCTGCAAGAACTCAGGAATATCTAGATTGGGCGAGATAACCGGCTGATTGCTGGTCTGCTCGGTTGATTCTTCTTCGGCAACCGTGCCCGCTGGCGCTTCTGCCGGAGCGCTGGGAGGGCGCGTTATCGGCATTACTTTAGGGCTGGTCATAGATGGTATGCTGCGGCTCTCCATGCTAAAGCCAGTCGCAATCACCGTGATCCGGATCTCACCTTGCAGGCGATCGTCAATCACCGCACCAAAGATAATGTTCGCATTGGGGTCAACCGACTCGTAGATAATCTCAGCGGCCTGATTGACTTCGTGTAGAGTCAGGTCGCTGCCGCCTGTGATATTGAAGACAACGCCGCCTGCACCGTTGATGGAGGTCTCTAGCAGTGGCGAGGACGTAGCTGCGATCGCCGCTTCTCTAGCTCTAGACTTACCAGAACCCACGCCAATGCCCATCAGCGCCGATCCCGCATCCGCCATCACCGCTCTGACATCGGCAAAGTCAACGTTAACCAGGCCAGAAATAGTAATAATGTCTGAAATTCCCTGAACGCCCTGACGCAGAATGTCGTCAGCGACCCTGAACGCCTCTTGAACGGGCGTTTGCTCAGAGATTACAGAAAGCAGCTTGTCGTTTGGGATAATAATCAGCGTATCGACGCAGGCTTGCAGTGCCGCAATTCCGCTGTCGGCTTGAGACGTTCGTCGCCGTCCTTCAAACGTAAACGGGCGAGTGATCACCCCTACTGTCAGCGCGCCTGCTTCCTTTGCGCATTCGGCAACAATCGGCGCTGCGCCTGTGCCTGTGCCGCCGCCCATGCCCGCAGTAATAAAGACTAAATCGGAGCCCTCTACAGCCTGAAATATCTCGTCGCGCGATTCTTCAGCCGCCTTTTGTCCGATTGAAGGGTTACCGCCTGCGCCCAACCCTCTTGTCAGTTTTTGTCCGAGCTGCATGGCATTGGTTGTGCTCGAATAAGTTAGCGCCTGCGCGTCGGTGTTTACCGTCCAAAACTCAATGCCTGCTAACCCGCTGTCGATCATCCGATTGACAGCATTGCAGCCGCCGCCGCCGACGCCGATCACCTTAATTCTTGCAACGCTGCTTGGTACTATATCTCCACTCATCGGCCCTTCCGCTGACAGCGCACTGCCATTACTAGCTGCAGTAACTGATTGTACACCTGACCCATCGTTCGCATAAGAATTTGTGTGAGGGGATGCGTTATTCATAGGGCGAGCTGATGTGTTTCTTGGGTATGTATAAGTGGGTGACGGAGTTGGCTAACTTTTTTCTAGCCGCCTGCTTGGCCGTTTCGCCTGCTTGGTTTCCTCTAGTGGAAGATTATAGAGTCAAACAGCAATAATCATCCAGCTCAAACACAAAATGTTTAGCTTGACGGTATCCAAATAGAGAAGAAAAGTAAAAAATTACCTACTTTCTCTATATCTTTATTGAATTGAGTCAACTATAGGGGAAGTTGTTTAAAAAGCCAAACTCGTTTCAAGCCTGGCTATCCGAGTGATGCCGACAATAGAATTTACACAGCATACATAAGGAATTACAAGGGCTGTCCGGTTGCCCGTAGAATCTCTATCACTGGGTTGGCTGGATCTTCTAGATCGATAAAGGCAACCGTGTCGGGATTGACTGCTCGATCGAGCGATCGCATCTGATCTAAGGCCGATAGCTGCGCTGCAAACTGCTGCTCTCCAAATGCGCCAACATGCACAGCGCCCAGCTCGCTCTGCAAAATCAGATTGTTTGGATCGCTCCAGTTAATCGCTGTGATTTTGATCGGACTGCGCTGAATCTCTCTGTAGATAACCTGCCAAGTCCCTTCATAGCCAGGGCGCATCCCTTCGACTGTGAGCGCTGGTGGGGCAATCTCTGCGCCCAGCTCAGAGAAGCTATTGCGAGGCATCCAGTAGCCCTGCGCATCGATTAGGCCCGGCTCTTGGAACGGCTGCGGCTGGTTGGGAAGGGTCTGTACGGGCTGCGCTGCATTGGGGAGTGCGATCGCCACCGGCTGACGTTCTGTAATGCGCACTTGTAAGCCCGGTGGAATTAGCCGCCGACTGACCACCGCTGACTCGATTGAGGCATGGCTTGTGAGTGCTGCTGCCAGCTCATCGGGTTCGACCTCTAGTAGCGACTGCGGATAGGGCACAGGCAGTAGCTCGCGTATGTTTTGCGCCGACAGCTGCTGATTGTCACTGACTTCTATTTGCTCGTTGCTGCGTACTAGCCAGACGGGAGAGGTTGCCAGCCACACCATTCCACCTGCAAAGCCAATCATCGCTAGCGATCGCCAGACCCGCTTGTAGAACTTCACCTTCCGCTTTGTTTTTAGCTGTCGTCTACGCTCAGCTAGATCGTCCACTCTAGGCGTGCTCATATCCGACGCACTGTCATGTAAAGAAAGCATAGTTACCCGCTCAGAAGACATAACTTAGAAGACGTAGGGCTTAGAAGACGTGGGGCCTAGAAGACGTGGAGCCTGGAAGATGTGGGGACGAGGACATGAGAGTAAGGCCAGAAGAGTTGAGAGAGAGTCTAACCTTTTAAGGTTCTAAAAATAGAGAAACTCGTAAAATTTATACACCAAGCTGCTTTTTAGATTCAATTGATTGCCGTTGCTATATCTTGGCCTATCACTATATCTTGGCCTATCACTATATCTTGGCCTATCAATAGAGGCAGCTCTAAGTCAGCGACCATTCGCGGGCCAAAAAATCGAACCACTGACGCGCTATCTCTCCATCTGTAAATGGAATGCTCGTCGTCTTTCCTTCTTTCAAAATGAATCCTAGGGCAAATCGTCCTCGCTTTGGCGGCTGGTCAAGATCAATTTTTTGTCCATTCACTTCTATATAGACCTGTTCTACTTGGCGCAGGTTCAAAGTTTCTGTTTCTACTACGCCACGGCGAGTGGGTAATCCCCATGTCAGCTGGTCCCCCTGCTGTCCTAGCACAGCGTAGATATCGAACTTGGCTCGCTCAAACTGAGCTGCCCACTGCTTATAGACCTCCACCTTTCGATACTCATTCCAACCAGCCCAGGTCAGTCCGATGAACACAGCCAATAGCGGCAACCACAGCAAACCCCTAATCACAATCTTTTGTTAACTCTTACAACGAATACACCTGATTCTGACATCTTCTCATCCATCTTCGTGAAATGATGAGAGGCAGATAGATACCTATCATTATCAATTTTTTTGGAGAGCGTACAAATGCTGTCTTTGATTGCTGCTATGCCTACCGTTCCTCACACCCCTACGTGGGGTCCAAGCGTTGCCATCGTCATGATTGTTTGTAATCTGATTGCCTTTGCGATTGGTAAGCAAGTCATCCAGATTCCCGATGCCGATCCTGCTGGCGGCGTATTTCTAGGACTGGGTCTTCCTGCTTTGCTAGGCGTTACTAGTCTTGGGCACCTGATTGGCGCTGGTGCTATTCTCGGCTTGGCTAACATCGGCGTTCTCTAGTATCGGCTGGCCAGCGCAGTTCCATAAAGTCGGTTCCATAAAATCGGTAGCCCAGATTTGCAGCCCAGGTCTTTTACAGACTAGGTCACTGCCAAATCTGGGCTATTAACTTGGGCTGTTGTCTATGCTTGCCCTAGTACGCTTGCCTGAGAAAGTGCAGCTATTTTCCTTCAGCCAGTACGGCCTGCAGTCGCCGCCGAAACTCACCTTTGGGATGTCCTCCCCTCACCTCGCCCAACACCTTAAACTCGCCTTCAGGATCGTCACAGACGAGGTACGTAGGCCAGCCCATGTCTGTTTTATCTGGATACTGACTTAGCAGCACCTGCCGATACTGGCGATAGGTAGCCGTGTCCTGCATCTTGATATTGATGAAATCTAGCGACAGCTCCTTTGCCACTTTCTCGTCGTAGAAAGACATCTTGTGACAGATGCCACAGTCTTCAGACGAGAACTTCAAAACAGCTAATGGCATGGGTCATATATTACGTTAGAGAGCCTTCCCATCTTCTCTTGTCGCACTCATGATTGCAATCTACCCTGGCAGCTTTGACCCCATCACGCTAGGCCATCTAGATATCATCACTCGTAGCAGCAAACTATATGACCAAGTAATAGTCGTTGTCTCACGTAATCCGGGCAAGCGCCCGCTCTTTCCAGTAGAAAGAAGAATTACGCAGATTCAGCAGGCTACCAAACACCTTAGCAACGTCGAAGTCGATAGCTTTGACGGTCTGACGGTTGCCTACGCCAAAGCGCGCCAGGCGCAGGTGCTAATTAGGGGGCTGCGGGTGCTCTCTGATTTTGAAAAAGAGCTACAGATGGCCCATACAAACAAAACGCTATCGCATGAGATTGAAACGGTTTTCCTAGCAACCTCAACTGAGTACGGCTTCTTGAGTAGTAGCCTAGTCAAAGAGATTGCTAACTTCGGTGGCCCAATCGATCACCTAGTGCCTATGCACATCGCTCATGATGTTGAAGAATGTTATGGAAAGAATAAACGCTAAGAACGCGCTTTATTCAATAATATAAGAGGACACTCATCAGACAAGCGAAATCGATAGCTACCGCCCATCGACTTCGTGGTCATCTACCGCTTGAAAATCTCTCACCCAAAAATTTTGTGAACACTTCTGCAAACGGCGAATATTACCAATCTCCAGCCTCAGAGCGATTCAGCATACAGCAAGAGCTAGATCGGATTGAGGAAATTGTCCTTGAAAGCCCTAGGGTGCCGCTTTCAGGCAAGACGATGGTATCTGAAGATGAACTGCTCGACCAGCTAGATGTGGTTAGAGTCAACCTGCCTGCGGCGGTTCAAGAGTCTGTGCAAATCGTGCAGCAGCGCGAAGAAATTTTGATGGAGGCGGAGCAGTACGCTCAGGAAATTATCACATCGGCGGAAAAGCAGGCGGCGGCGATTCTTAACGAGATGGCCATCATCCGCCAGGCGGAGTCACAGGCTGCGCAGATAAGGGCTCAAACCGAACAAGAATGCGCTGCGCTGAGGGGCCAAACGCTAAGTGAAATAGAGCAATTGCAGACTCAGGCGCGCAAAGAGTGGGAAGAGACCCGCACCCGCACGGCGAATGAGGCTAAGACAATTCAGGAAGACGCAGATACCTATGCTGACCAGGTGCTAGAGAACATGGAGCGGCAGTTTACTGAAATGCTGCATATTCTACGCAACGGGCGTCAGCAAATTCAGGGCGGCCAGTCGCTAGATACAGAGACTACTACTACACCGCAGGCACCGCTCAATCCCACTACAGGAGCTTCGCGCCCGGTGACTCGCCGTGAAGCCACGCCTAGACCCCTACCGGAGCGTCCTCCCCTACAGCGGAATCCGAGTCCTCGTTCATGATCGGATATGTCAAGGGCGTTTTGGCGGATAGCCAAAGGCTACCGAATGGTCGGGTGATTGTCACGGTAGAGGCGAGCGGCGTGGGCTACGACATGCAGGTAAACCCACGGGCACTCAGTCAGCTGCCACAGATAGGTGATTCTGTAAGGATCTTTACCCACTTGCAAAATAGAGAAGATTTGCAAGTGCTATTTGGCTTTGCTAGTAGGGCGGAGCGCGATGTCTTTCGATTGCTGATTTCAGTGAGTGGCATTGGTCCACAAATGGGCATGTCACTGCTAGATGCGTTGGGACTCAATGAGCTGATTCAGTCGGTAGTGAACGGCAACGCGCGGGTGCTGACTCGGACGCCAGGGGTGGGAAATAAGACGGCTGAGCGAATCATTTTAGAGCTAAAGACGAAGCTAAGCGAATGGCGGCAGCACTCTGGGATTGTCGCGCCGACCAGCGGGCCTGTTTCGGCAGTACAAGAAGATGTAGAGATAATGCTGATGGCGCTGGGCTATAGCAATAGTGAAATTAGCAAGGCGCTAGTGGCCGTAGGGCAAGGGACAGCGCTGAGTAAGAATGCTGATGCGGAGGCTTGGATTAGAGAGGCGATCGCCTGGCTCAGTCGTTAGCAGTCGCTAGGCAGTCGCTATTGATTTTCGTCCATCTCCAGCTGCTCTAGTGTTAATCTAGCGGCTATTTTCTGAGCTTCTTTCTTACTGGGTCCCTGAGCGCGAGCGTAGGCTTTTTTGCCAATTCGCACTTCTACCACAAACGTTTTGGCATGGTCAGGGCCAGAGCTGCTGATATCTATGTACTCGATCTGCTCACCTGTTTCGATGTGAGTCCGCTCTTGCAGCCGAGTTTTAACATCTTTTGCGCTGGCTTCTATTGCCCGTGTGATCGCCGAATCAAACATCGGGATCACATAGTCTTTCACTGGCTTCATCTCGCGCCCCACATCCAGGAAGTACGCACCAATTAGCGCCTCAAATGCGCTGCACAGCAGCCGAGAATTCCTCTGAGCGCCTTCTTTTTGAGCGCCTTTCCCTAGTTGTAGATGGCGGCCTAATCCTAGCTGCTGCGCGAAGCGATAGAGCTGTGGCCGATCGACCAAAGCGGCTCGCATCGGCGTTAGCTCACCTTCGGGCCTGTTGGGAAAACGAGCATATAGATACTCTGCGCTGATGAAAGTCAAAATCGCATCGCCCAAAAACTCCAGACGCTCATTATCATCTACAGTAACTGGCTGCTCATTAGCAAAAGACTTGTGCGTCATCGCCTGTTGCCAAAGTGCAGAGCCTTTGAAGACCGGAAGAGAGAATGTCATGTTGATTCTTGTGACTGTTTTTCATGACTGCGACATCATCCAAGCTTCAACCCCATCTGCTAGCGTCTCAGCTAGCTGGCGCTGAGACGCTTCATCAACAATCCATTCGAACTCTTCTGGATTAATCATAAAGCCCAATTCCAACAGAACGGCAGGTGTGACCGAAGGCCGAGCCAGTGCTAGGTTATTCCAAAAGACTCCGTAGGATTCGCGGCCAAGATTGTTGACCAGATAGTCATGCAAGAATGTGGCTAAGTCGTGAGCCTGGGCATAGTACCAAAACATTCCTATTCCTGCTGTGTTCAGCGCATCGCCTGCGTCGGGTAGGGCGTTGTAGTGAATGCTCAGTGCCACTGTGGGTTCTGTGGCATCGATGATTTCCACGCGATCACGCGGAAATAAATCATCATCCCCCTCGCGAGTCATCACCACGCTAGCACCACGACTTTCTAACTCGTCTCTTATCAGCTTAGAGACAATCAAAGTGACATCTTTTTCGGGATAGCCTGTAGGTCCACGAGCACCCAAATCTTCACTGCTACCGTGTCCTGGATCTAGCAAGATTGTTGTACCCTCTAGACTGTTGCTAGGAGGCGCATGACGCAAAGAGAGAATTAGACTAGTCCCTTCATAGCGCGTTTTGTAGCCCCACTGCTGCGGCTGTTTGAAACGAAAAACAAACTCAGCGCTATTGTTTAACAGCGGATGAAAGTCCATTCTTTCTACAACCGGATCGTTAGAAAAATAGATAGTGTCTGTTTGCGGCGTCGTGTTGTGCAG
>JBCCOH010000089.1:0-22236 GCA_039111275.1 Cyanobacteria bacterium P01_D01_bin.1
AGCCCTAATTCTCCGCTATATATTCAAATATCAGAGCGTCTACGAAAAGACATCCAGTCCGGTCAATTTAATATCGGTGACAGACTGCCCGCCGAAGCTCAACTATCAGAACGCTTTGGCGTCAATCGCCATACCCTTAGGCAGGCAATTGCCCAACTCAGACAAGACGGCACCCTCCGAGTAGAACGCGGTAAAGGCACCTTTGTCACTGCCGCCCCGATCCGCTACGCCATCGGTAGAAAAGTGCGATACAACCAAATGCTGAAAACGCAGGGACACACCGTCCGGTTCGAAATTGTGCGATCGCTCGAAATACCTGCCGATGCCGCAATTGCCAAAGGACTCTCTATCGAAATTGGTTCGCCCATCGCCCTGTTAGAAAGAGTCAGTTTTGCCGACGAAGTCCCCATTAGTATCAGTACTGGCCACTTTCCACTGTCTCTTTTTCCCGACCTGCGATCGCCAGACAGCCTAGAGCAGTTGAATAACGCCAACTCTATTTCAAAGTGGCTAAGCGATCGCTACAGCGTAGATCACCTGCGTCATCAAACCAGCGTGTCCGCGAGACTCGTTCGCCCAGAAGACGCCAAACGCCTAGCCCTGTCGCTAGGTCAGCCAATCCTGCTAGCCGAATCTATTAACGTCGATCAGCATGGTCGGACAATTGAGTATGGCGTGACCCGATTCCGAGGCGATCGCATGGAAATGGTCTTCGAGAACTAACCCTTCAATTCTCAAAAGAACAGCATCCTCACGCCCACGCTCAGCATCGCCGCTCCAAACACCTTTCTCAAAAAGATTGCCGGTAGCAAAACCGCTACCTTCGCCCCTAGCCAGCCCCCCAGCACAAACCCCAAACACAATAGACCCGCCGCCCGCACATCCACATGCCCCTGCTGATAGTACGTCCAAGCCCCTAAAATTCCAATCGGCGGCACCAGCATTGCCAGCGTCGTCCCCTGCGCCTGCTGCTGCGAAAACTTAAACAAAAACACCAACGCAGGCGTGATCAGCACCCCACCCCCAATCCCAATTAGCCCGCTTACCCCACCGACCGCCAGTCCCAGCGCCAAAAACAGTAAAACGCTCATCAAAACTCCTACATAAATAGACCTATCCATCATAAGAGTCGCAGGTCTATCACCAATAGAACGAAGACTACATCGCTTGAGCATGCCGCTCGAACGCGCTGTAGGAGAATGAACGCAACCCCATAGAATAAATAATGTGAGATAGACCCTATGAGACCGTATAAGCGCTTGGTGATCTGATGACGCAACCAAACCCAGACTCAATTCAAAATACTTTCAATATCTCTAACAGCTCAATCACGAATGCATCCGGTTCAGGCTCCATTCACTATAGCAACATGGCCTCTGCTCAGCCCCCAGAAAATGATAAACCCTATCAGCAAACGATTCTCTTTCTAGCAGCTAATCCAGTATCGACTAGGCCGCTACGCCTAGATGAAGAAGTCCGAGAAATCGAATCAGGATTGCAGCGCTCAAGACATCGTGATCGCTTTACGCTAAAGCAACGCTGGGCTGTTCGTCCAAGAGACATGCAGCGGGCACTGCTCGACTGCCGTCCTCAGATTGTCCACTTCTCGGGGCATGGAATTGGGCAGGCCACTCAGCATCTGGCAACCGAAGACACCCGAGAAATTTCGCTCGACCATTCTGAACCCACTGCTAAAGTAGGTTTGATTCTAGAAGATCCATTGGGACAGCCAAAACTAGTGAGCACAGAATCTTTGGGTGCCCTGTTCGAGCTATTTGCAGACTCGGTAGAGTGCGTACTGCTCAACGCCTGCTACTCCGAACAGCAGGCGCAGGCGATCGCACAGCACATCCCCTACGTGATTGGCATGAACCAGGCGATTGGCGATCGCGCCGCCATCGAATTTGCCGTTGGCTTCTACGACGCACTAGGCGCTGGAGAATCTGTTGAAAGAGCCTACAAACTAGGGTGCGTCGCCATTCAAATGTCAAATATTCCAGAGCATTTGACTCCGCTCTTAGTCTCACAGACCAGTCTGTAGAAGTCATAACAGACCAGTCATAACAGGTCTTGTTCTAAAGCATCCCCTAGAACATCTCCCCTAGAAATATTAGGACTGAGCGCATTGGTCCATTTGATCAAGCCTTTGGCCACACCTGCTGCGAGCTCATCTAAATACTTGTCTTGAAACAAGCGACAATCTTTCTCGCTGGTAAGATATCCAGCGTATAAAACCAGCGACGGCATTGAGACATCTGCGCAGAACCGAATACTACCAAAGGTGATATCTGGCTGTGTTCCTAGGTTAGGAAACTCAGATGCTTGGCCGTGTTCAGTCTGATTCACTTTTTGCGCGTGCTGCCAAAATTCTCGTAAGAGTAATTCGGCGTTAAATTTTCGTTCTGCCTGATTCCACAAATAGCATACCTTGGCACCCCTAGTTTCCTTTGGGTCTAGGGCTCGATCAGACTGCGCCCTGTCAGCATAAGCAGCGATCGCCTGCTCAGAAGCTGTGTCTAGAATGATCTCAATCGCAACATCGCCTGGTCGATATTCTCCTTGGCTTTGCAACCATGTGATCGCTGCATCTACATCCTCAGCAGCAGACCCAGTCCGCTCAGAGATATCTTTTTGTGCTTGAATATGAATCACTTTCAGATTTGCATCTTGCGATCGCACAGCCTCAACAATTCGATCGCCTAGCTTAAACAAGACCTCAGATTCAAACTCTGCCTTCTCTTCTAGATCAGCCGTAAGCTTTCGCTTTTGCCCTGCTGATACAAAAATCCTACCCCGCTTCGGATGATCGACATAGTCAGCTAGAAAGTTTCTGAGTTCTAGATCTTCAGTTTCTTGTAGTTTCTTCTCAAGATCTTCTAAAACCCGGCAAATACGAGTTCCCAAGTAGCCAATCACCTTTACCTGCTGGCGTTCCTGTCTTGAGGATTGAATTGATTCTCGCCAGTCGACAGGAAGTAGAGCCAAGAGGTTGTCAACCAATCTACTGGCCTCTACTTCAGTATCTCGCGTTCCAATCACAGCAGAGTGATGCAGCCCAACTAGCTGCCACTGATCATTGAATAGTGGGCTACCAGACGAGCCCGGTTCTGCATCTGTCTGGTATTGAATCCAGTCTTTATAGATTGCTTGAACCTGATTACTGTATAGGACGACTTCTTTGCGGCCTCCTTGTGGATGCTGAATCAAACTGACATTTTGTCCGTTTATTCCTCGCCGTTTCAGCCATGCCTTCACCTCTGGATCTAGGCTGTCTTGATAATCTAAATCTTTTCTCAAGTCTCTGGCCCACTGATTTTCATGAGCGAAGGAGTTAGCGTCAAACTCGCCGGGAATTCCTGGCTCTGATTTTAGGTTGTCGCCCAAGACACCCATTTGCTCAAGCCATTCCTTGAATAGTTGAGTTCTCTCCAACGTAGGAATATATGGCGTTGCCACCGCACCGTCTTCAGCGCGCAGCATCTGGAGCCAGCCAAAATTGTTGCCAGCTTCTGAGAATGGCAGGGCTTTGCGCTTTTGTTCTGCCTGCGGAAGCGATAAAACCTTGGCTAGGGTATAGTCAAGCCCTTCCTCGTTGGTGTAGAAGAAAGTTGAATCTAGCGCATAATCGACAGCATCTAGCTCACGGCCTTGAAGGTCAATCTCGTATCTAAACCGAATAATGTACTCTTCAGCGTGTTTTACACTAGGTAGGACATGATTGTTTGTGAGGATATGATTCTGCCCAACTAAAAAACCTGTGCCAACGGCTAAAGGTTTACTTTTGATGTGATCGATGAGGCGTGCTCGCAATCCCTCAACGTCTCTTAAAGCAACAGATACAGATGTCTGACCGACCCAGAATTCCTCTGGATTAGGGATATTCAATAGCTTGCTTAGCCGATTGGTTTTGTACTCACCAGAGTCTATATTTTTCAATAGTTCTTCAGCACTAGCCTCTGCATATTGCCTCAGAATCAAGCACACGGGTGCGCCACATCTGATGCCTTTGCTCAAGAATGAGAACGGTAGAAAGTCAGATGAACCATGAGTTCGGCGATCCAAAGGTTTTGCTTTAAATGCTTTATTGACAATTTTTGATAGCGCCCTACCCGTGATGGGCCGAAAAGATGAGCTGCTCGCAGGTTCGACCTCTCCTGCTGGTAAGTTGCTCTCTAGGATTCTCCCGATCGATCCATCAGCCAGTTCTACTATTTTCTCAACTCTCTCTCCATTGCCCAGAATTCTATTCTTTATCGTGTAGTATCTAATCATAATATTCTTTGCCTATAGTAGATTGCATCATGCCAAAAAGCAGTCATTTGAGAGTTGTGGGAAAAGCTTTTTCCCAAAAATTATTACCTAATGATCTCAGCGACATCTCTTGTGGTCAAACTTTTGTCTGGAAGCAGTTGACTCATTTAACACTAATTTGCACTATTGTTCTGACTAGCTTTTTATTGGGCCTCTTTTCTGCGTATTCTAGTCGCCTACCTTTTCCTTCTTCTGATAGCGAGCAGCCTCCTCAATTTTTGATATTGATGTTTGTGGTGGTTTTGATTGTTTCCTTTAGCTGGATTTGGAACTGTACCTATCATGGGTTTACCCGATCATTGCTGAGTTCGTGCCTACTGTCCTTAGTTGTCATTTTGACAGCAGGACTAGCCTCGCAAGAACCTACAATATTTATCGTAATTGCCTTTTTTCTAAGCCTTCTTGCTATTGGCTATATTACGCCTGCTTTTTTGGCCTGCGCGTTTGTTCTATCTCTGATTGATAATATTCTTCACAAAAGGGCTACTGTGGGCAGAAAAGTGATTGCGGCTTGTATTGTTGGTATCACAGTCGTTTTTTCTCTCTACCTTGCTGTAGAGCCTCCCGAAGGTTTCTCCCTTCCATACAGCTATTATTTACTAACTAAAGGGATAGTAGGTCTTACGACTAGTAGCCTGGTTGTTTTCCTCGGTCTTACGACTACCGATTCAAGTACTAAGGGATTAGAAAAGCAGGGCGCAGAAAATTTAAAATTTCTTAAATCGTGGGCGATCGCACTTTCCGCTCACGGCGGCACCTCCTTCTACAACCTCAATCTTAGCCAGGTAAACTTCTCTAGCGCGAACCTAGCCAACTCAGACTTTCGCGCAGCCAGCCTCTATCGAACCATCCTCAATGACGTAACTGGCCTAGACCTTGCTAGAGTAGACAGCCGCTACCTCGATCTAGAAAATCCAAAAGTTCAAAGACTCCTGACAAAAGCAGATCAGCGTAACCAAGACTTCCAAAAAACCACCTTAAAAGGCGCTTACCTACAGTCGCGAGACCTGCGTGAATTTGACTTTACCGATGCTGACTTAGCCGGGGCTGACCTTAGCCAAACAGACCTCAGAGGCAGCCGCCTGACCCGGACTCAGGCGATGGGCACAGCCTTTGACTCTGCCGACCTGCGAAAGAGTTCACTATTGGATGCTAACTTGACCGAAAGCAGCCTACGCGAAGCCGATCTAAGAGAATGTCTTTTTGTTCGCACTCAGGTCGCTCGGGCAGATTTCACAGGCGCTGATCTCACGGGTATCTGTATTGAAGATTGGAGTGTCAGCAGTAAGACCTGCTTTACCGATGTGCGCTGCGACTATATTTATCGTCAGTATATTGATGGTGTGGCGTGCGATCGCTATCCAGTCGGTCGCGACTTTGGTCCAGGCGAATTCGCCACCCTGTTCACCGAACCCGAAGACATCATTGAGCTAGTATTCAAAGGTGAATTTGACTACGCCGCCCTCAGCCTCTCCCTATACAAGCTGCAAACCGAAGCCCCCGACCTCGACCTGGAGCTAAAAGGCATAGAGCAGCGCGGCAAGCTGTGGGTTGTCAAAGTAAAAAGTGAAAACCAAGCCATCAACGAGCGACTCGTCGAAGAACGACTAAGCTCAGTGTACCAAGCCCCGTCAACTAAAGGCGTAACCGAAACTATTCAAGATTCGATCTATCAAGACTACGAGGAAACCAAAAGCCGGTTAGCAGAAAGTCAACGACTAGTCAGACAGCTAGCGGGCCTATCTGGCGATCAGGCAGAAGCCCTCAAAGAACTCACCAAAAAATCGCTAGGCAACAACTTCTTTATCTCAGGCAGTACGATTACAAACCTCGCAGGCTCAGGACAAATCGACTACCGAGAAGCCGCCGACCGCGTACGCAACCTAGTTACCAATCCTAGCGATCCGAGTTCAACCTGGCAGCGATTACTCAGCCTGCTTAATACCCAGAATGTCGCCACCACTTCTGAAACTCAGCAAGAGCTAATTCAGCAAATTCTCTTATCCGAAGCAGACAAAGACCCGCAGTTCAGACAGTTCTTGCACCAACAGGGAGAACAAATTATTGGCAGTCTGCCAGATAACGAGCTAGCCGCTGCTATCAGAACTGTAATCTCTCAGATATAGCGAATAAGGGTGAGAGGTCAAGGCTGTCACACACTTTTGCTAGGGTAAAACCGCTGTAGGTCATGTTGTTTTGCTATTTTTTTAACCTGTCAAATTACCTTGTCAGATAAGTCCGAACTTTTTCCACAAACTCAACAGAGGCTGATAGCGCCTTTTCTGCTGCCTCTCTGTCAACCAATGCATCTGCGGCATAGTCGCTAATCTGACGCAAGTCGTAAGCATCGCTCAACTGCTTTGATGTGTCAGTAGAGAATGTGCCCGTTTTGACGAAGTGTTGACCGAACTGTTGAATCATCCCTTTGTGAGTTCGGCTCGCTATCTTTTTAGCATCTAGTAAGGCTTGAGTGCTGTAGTACATCGCGTAATAAGCACGAGAAATTGAAGCCCGATACCTCTCATTTTCTAATAAGAGTCGAGAATTTTCTAGATCTTGCTCCGCAAGTAACAACAATTTTGAAACACTGCTCATAAGACGACACCCTCCTTACGAACATTTCGGAGCAATGGAGACTCATCATGTAGAAATCTATCTTGCATCATCGGCACCACTGAAATTAGCTCGCCGTACTTTAGCAGTAGCGCTACCTTTGCATCGCCCATTTGTTGAATCTCGGTGAAGGGCGATCGCATATCCGTCAGCACAACCAACACATCTACATCAGATTCTTCTGCCTCTTCCCCGCGAGCAAATGAGCCATAAAGGACAAGCGTGACCAGGCGATCGCCATACAAAGCTGTCAAAGCTTGCTTAAACTCTGCCAAAACCTGCTTGATCTTTGCACTGATGCCATCGACTTCCTGAATCCGTGGAAGCGGCCAGCTTTCAGGACTAATCTGCTCAAATTTATCAGGAGTAGTCTTTGAAAGCGTCATGAATCAGGTAAAATCGCTGTAGGTCATTAGGCGTATCCTCATAGGCCGCCCGCTAAGATTTGATGTGCTGATAATGTCAGCCGGGGAAAGACTTCTGAACAAACAGTCTGCGCACTTTTGTACAAATTCTGTACATACGTAGTGTTCTTCAAAACTAAAACAGTAACCTGCTGACGATGCCGATCGATAATCCAGTATTCTGGGATTTTCCAGGCTTGGTACTGTTGGCGTTTCCAATCATAGTCTCGGCGATAGTTGTCGCTATCTTCACTGCCAGGGCTGACCACCTCAGCCACAAACGCAGGCGCTGGCATTCCGAACAGTACAGTACTCTTTTTAGTCGCTGCCATCAGCTCGATATGCTCGGAGCGCAGCACCATCAAGTCTGGCTTTCGGTTAACACAGCTATCTCCTACAGGGTCAACCTGTATTTCTGAGCCACTTGTTCTAATCAACGTTCGAGGCTTGACCCACTCTCCTAGAACAAATAGTAGCTCCGTCGCGGTTCTAATATTTTCCTCATCTTCTGGCGGCAATTCGATCACCTCTCCACTGCTGAGCAAGCGAAAATTGCCGTCCGTACCCAAATCAGCATGCAAGTAGTCTGCGTAGGTTGTGTAGCGGACAGGCGTGTATGTCATTGCAGTTTGATATTTTGGACCCGAGCTAGCGCTATTCATGACTGTAGCAAATGAGCACAGCCATTCCCCATTACCTATCCCTCATCTCTCCTCTCCCTCGCCCGCCGCTCCGGCTCAAATCCCGGCTCAAATCCCCACTCCAACGCCGTCTGATATCGCTCTACTGCCTGCTCAATTTCGCCCTGCGCTGCTAACACATCACCTTGCCGCACATAGGCAGGCGCAGCCGCCAGCTTACGCGCTGGCGTATGGCAGGTAGTCAGCGCTGCTAAGTCTTCAGGATGGGTTGTAAAGTAGGGCGTTAAATAGTCGCAGCCATAGGCCAACAGTCTATCAAGGTCGTAGCTATTCCACACCCGCGCCGTATTGTCAGCGCTGGCAGTAACAATGCGGCTACCATCTGGGCTAAAGCTAGCGCTGTTGACAGTGTCCTGATGATCTTCAAGCGCTTGAACGAGTTCGCCACTTTGGCTATCCCACACCCGCGCCGTGCCATCAGAGCTAGCGGTAACAATGCGGCTACCATCCGGACTAAAGCTGGCATCAATGACCCTGGATTGATGGCCTTCCAGCGTCGTGATGAGCTCGCCGCTTTGACTACTCCACACCCGCGCCGTGTTGTCATCGCTAGCGGTATCGCTAGCGGTAACGATGCGGCTACCATCCGGGCTGAAGCTGGCATCGTAGACCCTAGCTTGATGGCCTTCTAGTGTCGTGATCAGCCCGCCGCTCCGGCTGTCCCACACCCGTGCTGTATTGTCGCCGCTGGCAGTAACAATACGGTCACCATCCGGGCTGAAGCTGGCATCGATGACCCTGTCTTGATGACCTTCTAGCGTCGTGATCAGCTCACCGCTTTGGCTATCCCACACCCGCGCTGTATTATCAAAGCTAGCGGTAACGATGCGGCTACCATCCGGGCTAAAGCTGGCATCGATGACCCTATCCTGATGGCCTTCGAGCACTGTAATCAGCTCACCGCTCTGGCTATCCCACACCCGTGCCTCGGGGATAGCAGTAACAATACGGCTACCATCCGGGCTGAAGCTGACGTTATTGACACCAGCTTCATGACTTTCGAGCGTCGTGATCAGCTCGCCGCTTTGGCTATCCCACACCCGCACCGTGTCGTTAAAGCTGGCAGTAACGATGCGGTTACCATCCGGGCTGAAGCTGGCATCAATGACAATGGATTGATGACCTTCTAGCGTCGTGATCGGCTCGCCGCTCTGGCTATCCCACACCCGCGCCGTGCCATCAAAGCTGGCAGTAAGAATGCGGCCACCGTCTGGGCTGAAGCTAGCATCAATGACATTGTCCTGATGGTCTTGGATCACTGCACTGTGCTCACCGCTTTGGGCATTCCATGCTCGCGCCGTACTATCATCGCTAGCGGTAACAATGCGGCTACCATCCGGGCTGAAGCTGGCATCGTAGACCCTAGCTTGATGGCCTTCTAGTGTCGTGATCAGCCCGCCGCTCCGGCTGTCCCACACCCGTGCTGTACTATCATCGCTAGCGGTAACAATGCGGCTACCATCTGGGCTGAAGCTGGCATCGTTGACACTTGCTCGGTGACCTTCGAGTGCTGTGATCAGTTTGCTGCTCTGTCTATCCCATACCCGTGCTGTGCCGTCAGCGCTGGCAGTAACAATGCGGCTACCATCCGGGCTGAAGCTGGCGTCGATGACCCTATCCTGATGGCCTTCGAGCACTGTAATCAGCTCACCGCTCTGGCTATTCCACACTCGCGCCGTGCTGTCGGAGCTAGCGGTGATGATGCGGCTACCATCTGGGCTGAAACTGGCGCTCCTGACAACGGATTGATGGTCTTCGAGCACTGTAATCAGCTCGCCATTCTGGCTATTCCATACCCGCGCCGTGCCATCAAAGCTGGCAGTAACAATGCGGCTACCATCTGGGCTGAAGCTGGCGTTGGCAACACTGGATTGATGGCCTTCGAGTACTGTAATCAGCTCGCCGCTCTGGCTATCCCACACCCGCGCTGTATTGTCAAAGTTAGCAGTAACAATACGGCTACCATCTGAGCTGAAGCTGGCGTTGACAACACTGTCTTGATGACCTTCAAGTACTGTAATCAGCTCGCCACTCCGGCTGTCCCACACCCGCGCCGTACTATCAGCGCTGGCAGTAACAATGCGGCTACCATCTGGGCTGAAGCTGGCATTGCTGACCCGATTGTTATGGCCTTCGAGCACTGTAATCAGCTCGCCGCTCCGGCTGTCCCATACCCGCGCCGTACTATCAGTACTGGCAGTAACAATGCGGCTACCATCTGGGCTGAAGCTGACGTTCCAGACACTGGCTTGGTGACCCTCAAGCCGATTGAGTTCTTGAATATCTCGGAGTATGGTGTCTAGTGCTAATAGTGGGCTGTATGCGGGATATTGATTCTTATTAGGATCAGATGTTTCTTCTGCTTTTAGCCGCTGCCCTGATTTCATGGCAATCACTAAGCTATCTAGCTGACTACCCTCAAAGCGCTGAAGTGCGAAGGCTCCTCTTCTTTCTAGGTCCAAGCCTGTTCTGACCCACGCGAGGTCGGTAGCGACTTCTGCCTGCTCTGCCTCTGCGATCGCGAGCGCTAATTCTGCGCTGCTTAGGTTTTCAGCCGCTTGCCGAGCTTTCTCTATTGCTGTTTGCTGTGCCCGCACTGCGGCTTGGGTCGCCTGCTCTGCCTGCTGAGCCTGCACCTGGGCCTGCTGCTTTTCGGCATTGACAGCCACAAGCTGACCCTGTGCGTTCTGGACCTCTGCTTGCGCGGCCTCGGCTATTCTCTCTGCTGCTTGTACGTTCTTAGCCGCCGTCTGCAATGCCCGCTCAGTAGTCTGTAGCTCTTTTTCAGCCGTCTCTACTTTGCGTTCTGCTCGCTGCAAATTTTGCTCAGCATCGCCCATTGCCAGCTCGATATCTGCTTTTTCACGTTCTGCCGCCTCAGTAGCTTCCCTGGCGCTTTCTGCTTCCTGCCGAGCAGAATTAGCCTCCAGTCCGCGCTGTCCACCCCACAGCGTTGCTAACGTTGCCGCCACAATCGCAATTCCCGCCACCAGCGTCGTTCTCCTCCTAGTTTTCTGACCTTGTGCAACTAGCTGCTCAGTCTCCGCCTGAGTTTCCATCAGCCGTACATTCGCCGCCGCCAGTTCAGCCTCGGCCTGCTCCCTAGCCTCGCCCAGTATCCGATTTGCCTCTGCCTCTGCTTCTAGCCGCGTCTGCGTATCGGCCTGCGCTACCGCCTGACTCGCCGACAAAAACAGTCTGTCCTCATCATCTAGGCTCCGACTCGCATCCGCCCAGCTCAGCGCATCCTGCAACGCCTGCCCCTGCAACAGCCGCGACTGATCCTGCTGCCCAGACGCCAGCCAAGCTGCGATCGCCGCCCCATAAGGCCGCAGCTTCAACAATCCTTGATCAATCCAACCTTGATCAAACACCGCCGCGTAGATCGGATTCGCTATCCGCAGGCAATTCTGTTCTTCTCGAATCAGACCCGATAGCCGCAGCTCAATCTGTTCATCGCTGCCATCCGCGCTCACCTCTCCGTTTTGCACAATTCGCTGATACAGCCCCAGCAGACGCCCCGATCGCACTTCGTTTGTCAGGATGCGATCGCGTATCGTTTTCAAATGCACCGACACATCCTGCGCTTCCCAATCCTCAATCACCCGCGAGCGAACCAACTGCCCCACTATCTCTTGTTCACTACCCGCCGCAATCACAAAGCTCGATTCGGCAATTAGCTGACACAGCCGCTGCACCAAAAACGGCTGTCCTTTCGTCCAGCGCAAAATCTCTCCTAATACTGCCGTTGGATTCTCCGCTGTCTGTTGCAGTCCCGCTGCCAGCGGCCCTACCTCACTCGCCCCGAATCCCTTTAGATCAATCAGCCGCCCGCCAATATTAAAAGACGTCCGCTGCTTATCCCTAATCAAATCTCCCGGCGTCGCCACCCCCAGCAGTACAAAGCTCAGCCGCCGATAGCTCTCACGCTCAGCCCGCTCTTGATAAAACGAGCGAATCAGCGCAAAAAAATCATCATTAAATTCAAACTGAAACAGACTATCAATCTCGTCAATAAAGACAACAATTGACTGTTCTATCTCTGCTAGCAGCACATCTTCTACAAACTCACTAAACCGTTGAATCGGTGACAGCCCCGTCCGATCGCGCCACCAAGCCAACACCTTCACCTGCAAGCCCAAACTCCGACTCAGCCGCCGCATCATTCCCAGATACCACTGCTCCGACCCCATCCCCACCTCGACAATGCTAGAAACCTCGACTACACCGCAGACCACCCCTTCTGCTCGTAGCCGTTGCAGCACTTGCACCCGCAGACTCGATTTCCCCATCTGCCGCGAATTAAACACATAGCAATACTCCCCCGCCATCAGCGCCGCATACAGCTCCGCGTCCGCCGCCCGCGTCACATAGGTCGGCGCATCCTGCCGCAGCGCTCCGCCAGTTACATACTGATAAGTTGGAGCTGTACTCATCTTTTGTATTCCTTTACCTATCTGGTTGCCTATCTATGCTGCTGAAAATCAGCTAGCCACATGGGTTGCGGACCCACCCCGGCCTGCGGCCACCCCTCCTCGGAGGGGATTTATTTTAGGAGTTGAAGACTTAGAAGATCGATCACTCATATCGTCACTTCCTGAAGCAGCTCTCCTCTCGGGAGGAGTCCCCGCAGGGGGAGGTGGGTCCGACCACTCAAACCAGTCAGCCAATACATCCATCCTCACCCCTCCAAATGATCGCGAAAGTATTCTCTATATACCTCACAGCGCGGCGACGCCTCATTCCCACTTAGCCGCACCAGCCCCATACTCTCCAGCTTAAAAGACGCCTCCGCATCAATCTCCACTGGCCTCCCCTTACTCACCACCTGCCGAAACGCCTCTGCCAGCACCGGATAGTCGCGCAGCACATACAGATGCCGCCGCAAATGGTCGCTGTATATCCCCGATTCTGTCGCCGCCATCTCCGCTAGTGCATTCAGCGTCATATCCTCTCGCCGCAGATGATACAGCGCCTTGCGAATCAGATACGGGTGCCCGCCTACCAGCGCCATCAGCGCCTCCGCGCAGCTCGCACTCGCGCTCAGCCCGTAGCGCCCAGCCAAATCCTGCACCTGCCCCAAATCAAACTCATTTAGCTCCACATTCTTACCCACGTTAAACGGCGACTGATTAATATTTAGCGGCACATACGCCTCGGTCGAATGCACCATCACCAGCCGCAAATTCTCCCACAGCTCACTGCCAAAATCGCCATACCGAGCCGACTCATACCAAGAGCGTACCAGCGCAAAAAAATCATCCGCCACCGCCGGATGAGGAAACACCATATCCACCTCATCCAGGGCCAGCACCAGCGGCACATCCAAACTCTCTAGCAGGCACTCTTCAAAATAGGCATTGCACTTATCCTTGCTGCCAAAGCCTATCCAATAGTCTTCTAGGTCTTGCAGCTTCTTTAGCCGTCTGCCCACCTGCGAACAAAACCACTTCAGCAGCAGGTCTAAATCATTGAACAGTCGGCTATCCGCCCGCTGAAAGCTAATCGGCACCGTCTGATAGCCCTGCTCCCTGGCGTGGCTTAGAATCCGCGCCATCAAAGACGTCTTTCCCATCTGCCTCGGCGCTTTGATCCGAATCAGCGCCCCCGGCTGCTCAATCTCTGCAAAGCAGTCCGTTTCAATCGGTGGCCTGGCCACATACAGCCCCGTCTTGAACTGCACTGCCCCGCCCGGCTCGCGCTTTAGCTCCGGCTCCGCCACTGGCAAAGGTGGCCTATCCACACTCTCTACCAGCTCTGCGCCTACTCCTGCAGATGCCTCCGCAGCCGACTGCGCCGCCTGAATCGCCTCATCTTCTAACCAGATATCTCGCTGCGTCTCTAACGGATTTGCTCTCTGGTTCTCTGTATAGTCCTCTGTTTGGTTCTCTGGCTGGCCTTCTGGCTGGCCCTCCGCTGATGCATCCCGCTTAGCCATCAGCGCCATCAGCTCCTCTATCAGCGCTGAAGTATCCGTCTCTGACTGCCACTCTCGCTGCTGAATCTGCTGCAGATATCCCCGCAGCTCATAGTTCAGCGGGTCATCCAGCGGAAACTGCACCCGAATCGGCAAAATCACCGGACGTGCCACCCCATTTAGCTCCTGCCGCTTATCTCTCAGCTCCCTAGCTCGCTTCACCTCTTCCGTCACCATCTCGCTCGTCGCCGACAGCGGTGAGAGCAGCAGTAAAAAATATTCGCACTGTCGCAAGGCTTCACTGATGCGGACGCGCCAAGCCTCCCCCAGCAAAATACTCTCCGCCGCCATAAACGCCTTAATCCCCACCTCCTCAAACGCCCGATAAAACGCCAGCGCCAGCGCCTTATCCGCTCCCTCATCCCGATAGCTAATAAAAACCTGCGCACCATCCCCTACTCCCCCACTCCCCCTTCGACTCCGCTCAGGGCAAGCCCATTCTTCCTCTCCTCCACTCACCACCCCCGCTCGCGTCCGCAGCACAGGCGTTGCTATCTCCGCGATATTTTCTAAGTCAATCGCCGTCCGCCCCATTTCATACGCCGCCTCATACGATCCGCCATTCCCCAGCGACGTATAGAATCCGCGCGCAAAGCACACCGCTGCCGGGTCGCCAATCGGCTGATTCATCCCCACCACACAAGAGACAAACTGACTGATCGCCTGTGCCTGCGTATCCGAATAGCACGCGTTTAGCAGCACACACTCCACGCTCGCTACCTGCTGAAACAGCCGCGCCAACGCCCGAGTTGGCACTATCTGCGATCGCCCCCGACCATCCTCTAGCACCAGACCGCGATCGCCACTTCCATGACCCAAAAAATGCACAATATGCGGCTGATGGCTCACCAGTAGCTGCATCAGATCCTCAGTTCGCACCGCCCACTCAGAAGTGATTTCAAAGCGATCGCGTTCCTTCGACAGCTGCAAACTTCGCTGAATGCCCCGCACCTCCTCATCTAGCCGCAAGTGAGAAGTATTCTGTGGATTAGCCGCCAGGATTAGGATTTTGCGAACTGGAAAGCGAGAACTCATCAGGGCACAAAACAGTAAAGTAAAGGTGCTACACCCTATGTACCACTACTTAGAGATAATAAAACCACCGCAAGCACAATTCCTTACGGTGGTTCGAGTGACTGAGTTGTTGGATTGATGTCAGAATGGATATCTAGCTGCTAAGTAGGCCAGTCTAATTATTTGTAAAACACTTAGCCTTCTTGGAAGGCCCCCGTCCCCGAATGTGGGGCTCTGAGGCAAGATGTTCAAACCCTCACTGGCAGAGCGAGCTAAACTTCCTGAATTAGGAACCTCCCCCGAACTCGGGGGCCGGGGGGCTAGTGCAATGAGTTTGATGCATCCTCGATTCAATTATGCCGACCTACTTAGATAGCCCGGTTTGTGTACAGCGCGATCGCATCCTCAGGATTAATCACGACTACCGAAGGCGCAGTCGTTCTACCTACCAGCACACCTGCCGCCGCACCACCTGCAACCTCCCATAGATCCGGTCTGCCCAAAACCTCGCCCAGCACATAGCCGCCCACTGCGCCAATAGCTGCATCAGTTAGCACCGCACCCGTTGAAGTTTGTCTAGGGTCTTTGCGCTCAGAGAACAAGTCAGAACGTGCGCTGATGCTAAAGATCTGATTGTCAATCTCAATTGCATTTGCGACATACACCAGACCATCGTTCGAAGGCTCAAATCGACCGCGAATTAGCGTACCAACCGGGAGCTGTCGTCCGTTCAGGTTCGAGACGCTTTTGATAACTAAGTCATATTCATGCGACTCCCTCTTATCTAGATACAGCGTCTGATTCTGCCTCAGCTTTGTATCTAGTACAGACGACTGCGCCGTTTGCGTCGGCACTCGCGCAGGTGCTTGTGTGGTCGTCGTTTGAGGCGTAGACCGCTGGGACGAAAAGACCTGAGCAGATGCGACCATAGACAGCGGCCCCGCACCTATCATCAGCAGAGCAGACAGCCCACTCAGAGTCAACGAGCGAGCGAGCGATAGAGATTTCATTTGCAACTTTCCTTCAGATAAACGCTAATAAATGAAGCAATCCGCTGAATGTATCCAACTGGATGTATCCAACGGATTGCTAAGCGCTTAGCTCTATAGAGCCGAGGTTGTAGCTCTCAATCATAGTATGAGCTAAGCGCAGATAGACTGGGAGCTAGCACAGCGCGTTTGTTACCTGATAGTGCTGTTAACTTTGCCATTCACTTCAGACAGGCCATTAACTTCAGACGGTTCAACTTTGACTAATATAACCCAAGCAGATTTTCAATTGCCGCCTGTAGGCCACTTTGTACAGTCGTCAGTAAATCGGGTCGTACGCCTGCTAGGACGCCACCTATAAAGCCAAACAGATGCCCCTCCCAGGACACCGTAAGCGCCTGAGAATTCGGCAGCATTCCCCAGAGCTGCGCTCCGTACAGCACAAATACCACAGCCGCTAGCCCCACTGTCCACAGCGTCGGTAGCACATAGCTACCGACTAGCAAAAAGCCGATGTAGCCAAAAATCAGTCCGCTTGCTCCTAGATGAATCGCCTCTCTGCCAAACAGCCAGGTTCCTAGTCCTCCAGCCAATAAGACAATGCCCGTCACCGTGTAGAAATCGTTTGCCCCCTGAAGACCTTCTTGTAATAGCACCAGCCAGCCCAGCACCAAGAAAGGCAGCGTATTGGCGAGCAAATGACCAATATCTCTATGCAAGAAAGGGGCAAACACAATTCCTACGAGTCCCCCTATTCGCCTGGGTCGAATGCCTAATAGCCGACCTGGTCCACCGGCAAACATCCAGTTGATCGCACTTGTCAACCAGGCCAAAATCAAGCTGTCTCGCAGCGCCTCTAGCTTAATGCTCCACGCTGGATCTCTAGACCCGAGCACCAGCGCAATGGCAACCAAGGCCAAATAAATCACTAAAACTGGCGATCTAGATTCGAGCACGCTAATTGTCCAGATATTTTTTGAAGGGTTGTGGGACAATGTAGACCGATATAGGGCAAACCGACACAGGTCAGCCTTACCAGATCCAAAACCAGACAAGAATATGAAAAACGGCATGAAGATTAAGGACTTTGCGGCTCTTTTGGTTGCGGTATGCATTGGTTTAGGCATCGGCTTAGTAGGACTGTTGGGGTTCGCATCACCAAGCTGGGCCTACATACAAGAAGACATCGACATGCTGATCAACGACAACGAATGCCCTGTGTGCATTCTCAACGATGCCGATCTCGCTGGCGCACAGCTAAAAGGCGCTAACCTAAAAGTAGCCTCGCTCACAGGCGCTAACCTCACTGGCGCAGACCTGAGTGACACCAATCTAATGCTCTCAGAGCTCATCGGCGCGGATCTAACCAGCGCTAACCTCACTGGCGCAGAAATGAACGGCGCACAGCTCAAGGACGCCATTCTAGAAGGCGCGGATCTAAGCGGCGCAACTATGACCCAGGCCAACCTAGAAGATGTGAATTTTACCAACGCCAAGCTAATTGGCACCGAGATGACCGCAGCAGTCGTCGGCGTTGCCAACTTCACTGGCGCGGATCTTACTGACGCTAACCTCCGGGCAGTCAATCGCAGTCGAGCCCTCTTCTGTCATACGATCATGCCAGATGGTGCAGAAGAAAATAGAGATTGCGACTAACTAGAAAGCCAGTAAAGGATGAGCAGAACCAGAGATTGTGATTAGCATAGAAGTAACTGCCCATCAAATACAAAACCTATGTCTAAACCGGGTGCGATCGCCTCTAAACCAGCCAGCCAACCCCCTGAGAAATCAGCTTTGGCCCCAGCTCAGCTAAAGAAACCGTCCGGCCTTTCACTCGCTCGGCGGTTAGAGTGGGTGCTCTCTCCAGTCACCTACCTAGAAAAAACCAAAGCAGACACGCCCGACTTCTTTGAAGAGGACACCCTGGGCTTCGGAACAGGTCCAACAGTCGTCGCCTCTCACCCAGAGGCGATGCGGTATATCCTGACGCGCGATCGCACTACCTTTAGTACTCCTGGCGACTTCAACAGGCTGCTTTCTCCTTTTCTGGGTACCCAGTCAGTCATCATGCTCAGTGGCACTCAGCACAAGGTTCGCCGTCAGCTGATGACGCCTGCTTTCCACGGCGAACGGCTGACGGTCTACGGTCAGCTGATCTGCAGTCTCACCAAGCAGCTAGTCGAAGCATTGCCAAAAGGCCAGCCTCTACCGGTTCGTGATCTCACCCAAAAGATTTCTCTACACATCATCTCTCAGATTGTCTTTGGCTTCACCGATAGCTCTAGATCAAAAGAGATTATGTCTACGCTAGGTGCAGCCGCAGACACTGTCGGTTCACCCACAGCGGCAGCGCTGCTGTTCTTTGAATGGCTACAAAAAGACCTCGGTCCGTGGAGCCCCTGGGGCAAATTTCTTCGCAAACGGCAGACAATCGACGATTTGGTCTACGCAGAGATACGCGATCGCCAAGCCGAAATTCAAGCAGACAGCGGCAAAGCCAATAGCCAGCGCACAGACATTCTCTCCATGCTGATGGCTAGCCGCACCGCAGACGGTGAAGCCCTCAGTGAAAACGAACTGCGTGACGAGCTGATGGCGCTACTGTTCGCAGGTCACGAAACCACCGCAACCGCAATGGCCTGGGCAATGTACTGGATCCATCGCCTGCCAGAAGTCAAAGCAAAACTGCTCGCAGAGCTAGACGGGCTAGGGCCAAATGCCGATCCGATGGCGATTGCCCAGCTTCCCTACCTCACTGCCGTCTGCAAAGAAACGCTCAGACGATCGCCCGTCGCCATGTTCACCTTTCCGCGCATGGCAGAAGCACCCGTAGACCTGATGGGCTATCGATTTGAAGCAGGCAGCGTCTTTTTAGGCTGTATCTTCCTGACTCATCAGCGAGAGGACCTCTACCCAAATCACAAAGAATTTCGGCCCGAGCGATTTCTAGAAAAAAAGTTCTCCCCCTACGAGTTCATTCCCTTTGGCGCAGGCTCTAGGCGCTGCGTCGGCGAAGCGCTAGCCCAGTACGAAATGAAGCTGGCAGTTGCCACAATGGTTGCCAACTACCGCTTCGAGCCAGCAGACACCAAGCCAGAGAAAGCCGTCCGTAGAGGCGTCACCCTAGCCCCAGAAAGAGGCGTACCTATGATATTGTCCGGTCCTAGAGCGGGTAGGAGATAAAAGCAAGTATGGCTACCCTTTTTGATCGCACCCACTGGGGACGCATTCGGCTAACTGGCGCAGACCGCGTCAGATTCCTACACAATCAAACAACAAACAATATCGAACAGCTTTCAGACGGCGCAGGCTGTCATAGCGTGTTCGTCACTTCGACCGGGCGCACCATTGATCTAGCAACGGTCTACGCCTTCGCGGATTCTCTCCTAGTTGTGGTTTCTCCAGGCATGGCCAAACCGATATATGACTGGATGGACAAATACATCTTCTTCTCCGACAAAGTCACCCTAAAAGATGAAAGCGAAGAGACTTTCTTATTCACGATAATTGGGGAAGGGTGTGATGAATGGGTGCGATCGCTAGGCCAGAAATCGCCAGCAGACTCATTGATTGGCCAGAACGTTTTTGACCATCAGGCGATCGCACTACCAAACGCCACCGGCATCCATATCGCCCGCGACGGAGAACTCGCCATACCCGGCTACACTCTCTGGGGACCAGCCACACAGGCTGACGCCGTCCGCCAAGCCATCTTGGCCGCAGGCATCACTACCGGCACCCCCGACCAGTGGGAGAACCTGCGCATTCAGCAAGGTCGCCCCGTCCCTGGCAAAGAACTCACCAACGACGACAATCCGCTAGAAGCCGGACTATGGCACAGCATCTCCTTCGAGAAAGGCTGTTACATCGGCCAAGAGACCATCGCTAGGCTCAACACTTACAAAGGCGTTAAAAAAAGACTGTGGGGTCTCACAATCAATCAATCTGTTCCAACAGGCTCAAATATTGTGCTAGAAGGAAAAACAGTTGGCAAGCTGACTAGCCTTACCCAGACAGAAGCTGGCTTTTTTGGCCTCGGCTATGTGCGGACTAAATCAGGTGGTAAAGGACTAGAGGTAGAAATAGAGAGTACCAAAGCGAGTGCCAAAGCAAAAGTCATGCCAGTTCCCTTCGTTCAGCATGAATATTACGAACCTAACTAACTTCAACAACAGACTTCACCTCCCCGTACAGCGTATCTCGCTGCCGCGCAGGTCTCCCCACAGACTCGATCGCTCCCACCAGATCCGCCTCACTCTGACAGGTTCCTCCGGTCGCTCCGGCCATCGAGGTAATGTGCTCCTCCATCAAAATTCCACCAATATCATTACAGCCCCAGCGCAGCGCCTCAGTCGCCCCATCTAGTCCTAGCTTCACCCAGCTAGGCTGGTGATTTACGATCCAATTTCCCAAGAAGATCCTAGCTACTGCCGTCAATAGCAGCGCATCTGTCAATATAGGCTGATCTCTGCCGACTCTGCGACGCAAGGGCTTGGGCGCTTCTTGTCCGACGAAAGGTAGCAGAATAAATTCTGTTATTCCCGTATTACCTGCTATCTGTGCTTTCTGTTGAAGCGATCGCAACAATTCCAGATGCTTTATCTGCTGTTCTACCGTCTCAATATGCCCGGACAGCATCGTACTCGTCGTCGGCAGTCCCACCTCATGCGCCAGTCCAACAATCTCTAACCACTGCGCCGCCGTCGTCTTTTCCGGGCACAGAATCCGCCGCACGCTATCATCTAGCACCTCCGCCGCCGTCCCTGGCAAAGAGCCCACCCCCACATCCCGCAGCGCTTCTAGCACCGCTCGCAGGCTCAGCCGATCTTCTCTCGCAATAAACTGTACCTCCTGCGGCGAAAACGCATGCACGTGTAGATCAGGTGAAGCTGCCTTGATTGTCTCCACCAGTTTGCAGTAATAAGCCAGCGAAGAGCCTTCTATCTTCGCCTCTGGGTTCAGTCCTCCCTGCATACAAATTTCTGTTGCACCTAGCGCTGCCGCTTCTGTTGCTTTTTCTAAAATGCCGCTCCAGTCCACCCAATACGCGCCTGCTTGGTCCGCATCTCGGCGAAAGGCGCAAAAGCTACAGTGTTGCTCGCAGATATTGGTGTAATTGATATTTCGGTTCAGTACATAGGTGACCGTATCACCTGCTTGCTGATGCCGCAGGGTGTCCGCCGTTTGACGAATAGCTTCTCTCTCTATTTCAGTTTTCACGTTTAGCAGAGCAATACCGTCTGCTACCAAAATGTCTTGGCGCGCGATCGCCCGCTCCAAAATCCTCTCAATCTCCACCATTAACCTACCAGCCTATTGCAACACCCCAATAGCTTAACTTCTCAGACAGCGCCTAAACAGAAGTGCTATCGTGAAGCCACAGCTAGCCAACGTTAGAGCTATGGTACTTTCAACTAAGTCACCAACCGATCAACTCCGCATCACCTGGGACTTACTTCCAGATGACTTTGTTCTACCCGATGACCCTGTGGAAAACATTCAACAGCCACTCCTAGCCGCAGCACTCACTGATGCTCTTGGCGAAAACGGGCTGATTCAGTCAGATATGCTAATCGGCTCTAACTTTGGTTTGGTGGCAACTGTCAATAGACGAACCGTTGTAAAGGCTCCCGACTGGTTCTATGTTCCACATGTTTTACCTGTCTCAAAAGATGTCATTCGTCGTAGCTACACTCAGCACAGAGAAGGTGAACCAGTCGCAGTTGTAATGGAATTTCTCTCTACTGACGACTGTGGTGAGCTCTCAGTAAGAGCCGTTCCGCCCTACGGTAAACTTTACTTCTACGAGCAAATACTACAGGTTCCGACCTACGTCACCTACGATCCCTACGGCCCTACCTTACAAGTTCGCCGTCTAGAAGAGGAACAGTACACATTACAGAGTGCAGATACTAACGGACGGTTCTGGATTCCAGAACTACAGCTATACCTAGGAGTTTGGGAAGGAGAAAGACTAGGTAAGACGACTTACTGGCTGCGCTGGTGGAATGAAGCAGGCGAGCTATTACTGTGGAGTTCTGAGCAGGCTGAGGTAGAACGCCAGAAGGCTGAAGCAGAGCGTCAGAAGGCTGAGGCTTTAGCCGCAAAGCTAAGAGAGCTAGGCATTGATCCAGATACCTTTGGTTAGCTCCATGGCAATCATCTGCCGCCACTGCTAGGCCAATTTCCATCTGGTAGGTAAATGCCGCCGCGCGATCGCACTCCCA
>JBCCOH010000090.1:0-22073 GCA_039111275.1 Cyanobacteria bacterium P01_D01_bin.1
CTGTGATTCGTCGAGTTGTCGTTTTATGGCTGTTTGGTAGACTGAAGGTATCATATTGACTTGATAGGCTTTGGTTCGCAAAACTAGCCTATCTTTTTTTGTCTGTACGACGCAAAGCTACCTTCCTAAAAAGGTTCCAGTTGTTGTGTCACCCCTTCAGCTGCTGACAAAGTCTTTGATCTAACAAGACGATGTTGATAAGTCCATAGTCTTCCCTTTACTTTCCATCAAAGTCCGCCTGATAGTGTAGTCACTTTAGCTTGATAGGGTGCGCTTCAGAAGCAGTTTTAGATACATAAGACTCATGGCTTTGAACAACCTGCTTATCTCAGAGTATATTGAAGGTAGTAGCTTCAACAAGGCAGTAAACTGTTCAGAGGATGTGGGTGGCCGTTTGAAGGCGGTCAGCTCTAATATGCTGAATTCTTTCGCTACATTGGACTCGCCTGTAACTGAGATGGCTGACAGCAGCAATCTACACGGCGCTGATAATGTAGAAGAGTTTTGAGCGGCAGACGCAAAAGCGGGTGACGACGCTGCTGGCGCTAGATGCGGATGTGCTTGTTTTAGTGAAGCTAGAGGACGAAAGGAAGAGAACGAAGTTGCAGAGGGTTAAGAGGGTTAAACTACTTCAACACTTTATCTCGCAGCAGGTCTATAATATAGGGCCCTTCCTAATTTCTGGCAAACCTAGAAAGTCGTTTGTCACTGTTGGCTGTGCGACCATAACGAATCGATTTTCGAGTAGCTCTAGCCCTGTTGTAAATCTGTGAAGCCCGACACGGTCGCTCATACCATGACCTTAATGAAAACGTAGGAATATTTTCACCTCTTTGCGCAAGTCCTAATGCATTCACTTAGTCTATGTGCACTGAGGGATATCAAGCGTCCACCCTGTTGATATAGAATCGCTATTGCTTAAAAGAGAAGGATACTTTGCTTTGTTGGCGCGAATAATTTGATCCACACTGACGCCTTGATTTTCTGCAATTTTACTCAACCAATCATTTTGTTGAACGGTGTAGCTGACACTTAACCTTTCCATATATTCTAAAACCTCATCATACCGATTTTGAGCACCTTCCTCTTTGAAAATATCCAGCGCGGTTTTGTAGTCCTTCTGTGCTGCGTCTTCATCACCAAATTGCTCACAGCGAAGCATCCCTCTTTCTAGATATGCTTGACCGTATCTAGAATTAAGCTCAATTGCTTTTTCGTAAGCTTCTAGCGCTGGCTTTGCCGAGCCTTTCTGCCTTAGTACCGCTCCTTTTCCGACGTAGCTAGGTGCATAGTCGGGAGCAACACTGATAGCTTTTGTAAACTCTTTCAATGCCGCATCAGGATCTTTTAGCTTCAAGTAAACGTCACCTCTGCCAGCATAGCCCGGCGCGTGGTTAGGGTTGATTTCAACTGTGCGAGTGAATCCTTTATATGCTAAATTTATATCTAGCAGGTCCAGGTAGCGGACAGCTCTACTGTAGTGCGCTTCGATATCTGTAGGATTTTCAGTAATTTGTTGTGTATAGGCTACTATATCTCTTCTATATCGGTATTCTGTTTCCTTTAGTGTGTAGTGCCAAGTTGAAGGCGATTGAGGTCGATTGCACGTCAACGGAGACGGTTTCCACTCTCCTGTCATCGACCAGTGCTCGAACGCACACCATGTGGAAATAGTTTTATCTATTCCAGAGGCAACCACAGGTATTCCCTTGACTAATGGCCTCGTAAACCACAAAGCTGAGATCAGTAGCGGCGAGACGTACCATCCTTTGTATTGAAAGATCCATCGCTTTTGATAGGCTTTATTTACAGCGGATCGCAACTGAGATTCAGCTGCTGTCATGATGTTGGGTAGAGCACCTAAAAAGTCATCTACTATGTAGAAAACAGCGGGCATGCGCTTGTTACTCAGTCCGCTCAGAACAAGACCTAAACACCAGAGCAACACACTGGAAATCCATGTGACTAATATCCTGACACTTTTAGCTATCAACAAAAGAAGCCAAGGCAGCAGTCTAAAAATAATGAGTGGTACTAGGAATAGGGCAACCGCGAAAACCAAACTCATTTGCCATGGCATTGGTACGTCAAGCAATGGCTCCCACAAAAAATGAAAAGTAGACTGAAGAGCAGTAATCATAGAACGAACGATTGATTTTTAAACGCGACCAAATTCTTCTGGCATTTCATCAGAAGGCAACTCGCTAACAGCGGTTGCAGAATCGACTTCGATATTGGAGTTGGTTCCGCGTTCGCTGTCAGATGAATCTTCTATTGTTTCTGTACTTGCCGTCATATCGCCTTCTAAGACAGGTGTGGATGTTTCTGTGATCCCAATTAGCCTCTGTACAATTCGTTTTCCTTCTTCACCTAGTTGGGTTCCCTCTAGGGCGTCTTCTTCTAGCATGATCTTTAGAAGATTTATGTTGTTGTTAGCGGCAAGTTGCTCTTGCTGGCAAAGGAGCTGTGCCACGACGGCTATATCACCAGGATCTTGAGCAAGACGCATCGCCAGCATCTTCAGGCTGCCTGACTTCAGAGCCATATCATAAAAATCCATCTTAAACTTCATGCGATCCATTTCAGCTTTGTCTTTCTCCATACGAAGCCTTTCAAGCTCCGTAGATGTTTCAATAGATGTTTTTTCTGTCAAGCTGCCTTCTTTAATTTTTGTTCTCTCGACATCTTCAGTTCGCTTGTAAATTTCTTTTTTTCGAAGGAGATCAACAATTTGCGACTCCGAAGAAAGATCTACTGTTAGCTGATGTATTTGAAATCCAACATCTCTAACCGCCCGTTTCACATGGCTTTTAATGGGATCTTCTGCAAGATTGCTTTGATCTACTTCGAATTGCTTACTAACCACCTTCATTTCATCTACTATCAACGCATCTAGAACCTGACGTATGTTAGTGATATTTCTTCTTGCAACAGTAACCGGATCTGCGACAGAGCAACTGATACGAGCGGATGCTTTGAAGTTAAAGGAATTGGTTTGGCTAGGTAAGTTACAACCTATTGTCCAGAAGAACTCGCTCATATCGACCACATACAGCCAGCTATACTTGCCAAATACGAGCTGACTTCGCATCGGCGCTCGTTCACCCGGCATAACAACTAAAGCATCTTGGCCTTCTTTGTAGAACACCAGTGATGTGCTTGCTTCTGGAACAGTCCGTCTAGCAAAGGGTGATTGTCCTCTAATATCTGTTTTGCTCAAAATAGGATTAAATTCACTCATGAAAAGTTCTCCACTGTAGGAATTAACAAACAGTCACTAAACAAGCTTCTTCCGTTTCAAAACATTCAATATCTTTCGAGCGCTTGTATTTTTACACTCAGCCCATCTCATGAGCGAACTTTCTATCCGTTCTTTTTCTCGGTTGTTTCCGTAGATACAAATTTGTGAGAGAATACGGCCTATCGCTCTAAAGAGTGCCTCTTCATGGTTAGTCACCTCGAGCCATTTTTCAATGCTTTCTAAGCACAAACGACGCGTCAATTTGAGATTAAGCGCCCTCCTGACTAATAAACCCGTAAGAGCTTCATATTGCGGAGCGGCTTCGCTAAAAAATAAAGCAGTAGGGACTACTTTTGATTCATCATCTTCGCGCTTGGAGCCTTGCATGATACCTACAAACGTCAACAACCCTATATGGCGTAAAGAACGATCTGACGCATTGTCAGTCCAATCAATGAGTTCTTCTAGCACAGCTTGATTTTGTTTAAGAACAAACTTACTGGTTTCAAACAGGTTAATTGTATTGTCAGCCGCTAATCCATACATGCCGACATCGTCAGATTCGATAACTTTTCGCAGCTTGTCAAGCGATAGTGCCGGAAACCTTAGTCCAATGTATGCCCCATAGGCCGAAATCGCAGTCCATCGAAGGCTAGGCGATGTCTTCAACCCGACCCAATGACCAATCAGCTTCAGCGCTTGATTTGCAACTGTGGTGTTTTCTTCGAAGGCTGGAACACTCAGTGCTAGGGCTGCTAGCCGTCTCGTCGCAGCGCGATCAGACTTAGCCCAAGGCAAGAATACTGCTTCTTTAACTGTATCGAACGAGAGCCTGCTTATTTCTCCTGCTACGGCTGAGGCCATAACTCGAATCTCAAAATTCTTGTGATGTCCCAGTTCTTCTATCCAAGCTAAGAGTGCTGAAAAGTAATCATCTTCTTCCTCCATGACGTATTGCAACACTCCCGATTGCATCGCAGGCTCATCAAAAACGACTCGCTTAATCAAAGAGGTTCCATATTCTTTATTTTCAAAACCTTTCTCTAGATGGGCACAAACTCGCTTCAGCCGTTTGCTCCTGCTCAATAGTGGTTTGTGTTCCTCGACTTTCTCTGCATCACTTTGAGTCGATGGCGGATAGATCAATAGGCTGAGTTGCTTACTAGCTTCTAAGGCGATTTGATAGTTACTGCCGTTGAGAATGGCAAGGGTCAGCATTAAAACCCGGTCAGATGGCTCGAGATGAGCTGCAAACCATTCTTCGGCCTGACTAAAAGGGCTAAGCTCTGTAGCGTCGTCGACTTTTTCTTTGCTTTGTTTGTGATCTCCGGCAGAGGCTGCCTCCTCTGCTGACTTTACATTCCCGCCCGCAATCGTAGCGCCTTCACCTTGTACAGCTGAGTGAGCTCCGAAGGCTACACCTCCTTTCTCGACGCTGACAGAATTATCAACGTTGCTATAATAGTTGACAACAAACTGAACGCCTTGAAGTGATGTTCGCTTAAATACCTCGGCTGCTCTATCGGAACTGGTTTCTACTTCAGTTTCTTTGTCTTTATTGCCTGTGATCGCGCTAGCGATGTTCTTCAAAATTGTTTCTGGCGAAGCGTCCTTCCTTGAACCCTGCTCTTTACGAGATACAGGGTCTTCGTCATTCATGGAAGATTCTAACTTTTTCTTGACCTTAATATTGTCTTCATTTAAGTCTTCTTTAGAGCTATGAGAGTTCACGTCATCAGTGAGACGGTCGTTCTTCGAGGGTTGTTTATCTTCACTCGCCATATCAAACTTTAATATCCCCGCCGCTTACAGTGCCGGAGATATTAATCGCAGAGTGAGCACCGAAGGCAACGCCGCCACCTTCGACTTTAACGGAGTTGTCCTGACCTGTAAATAATTCTTCTGATAAAAGGTTAGAGAGTTCGGCTCTGAGCGCTTCATCCCCTTTAAGAATCTTCCTAAGCTGTTGTCTAAAAGCCGCTTGAGCATCCTCATTATCGGGTTCTTCAACGATGTCATTTACAGCTTCTTGAACAGATGGCCTTCGACCGAAAAGAGGTTTCAGCTTAGCCCACACGTTTTTGGCGCGATCCCAAGCCTCTGGCCCTACTTTTTTAGCGGCCTCTTGACTTGCCTGATCGCTGAGTTTCACGAGATAAGGCAGCACAGGTGCCAAAAGTCGAGTTACCGAATCTGCAATAGCTGCTATCTCCAACATATTTGAATTCGTTGTGTGAAATACATCTACAAGATAACTTGCTAGATAATTATTTTCACCCCACAAGTTATCAATTTTCACTGACAAATATCCTTTCAAACTAGAACTTACGCAAAAAGGTGCAGATATAGCAATTTCCGCTAAGGGAAGTGCAAATAAATAAGCTCCCTGAATGGCGTCGGTTGCTGAACCCACCCCGTCCGCTGCGCGTCCACCCCTCCAGAGGGGATTTTCTCTCGGCTATGAGGCTAGTTCGGATCGAAGCAGATCCCCCTATTATCACCGCCTGAAGCAGATCCCCTCTGGAGGGGTGCCCATAGGGCGGGGTGGGTCCGATGTGTATGCGATACGGGAGGTTATTTGTTTGCTGCTCCCTAAGAGGGTGTGTGAGTAGGTAAAGATGAGGTAAAAAAGCTCACTCAGTATACGCTGTGCTTGATAACTATGAACCAGTACCGAGTAAGCTATGACCAGAGCATAGTCCAGTGACTTGCCCCAGATGGGTTTGAGCTGATCGAACCGCCGATTCCGTCCGCAAAACTGGGTGGTCGTCCCGCGAAGCCGATACACTTTTCATACAAGTCTCTGGAACTCTCGATACTTTGATACGATACACGGGCCTTGGATCGTTCGCTTTGGTGTTTGTATGTTCGGCATTAATCTTCGGCGTGCTGCTGGACCCGTTACTTCTGGTCTGACTCTAAATCGGTTCGCGTTTGATGAGTGGCGAGAGGTGAGCTGGCTACACCGCCTGATGGCCCCTTTTCGGCACTGGCGGCAGGGGAGCTGGCTGCTGGCTTGGGGAGATGGGATTGCCTGGGTGTTTGCGGCGGCGATGATGGCACTGGCCCCCTATGTATCGACGACGCTGATTGGCTGGCTATTGCTGGCGCTCGCTGGATTTTGGCTGCTGCTGACGGTGAGCGATCAGGCGGAAGGGTGGCTGACGCCTTTGCATATTGCGGTGGTAGCCTACTGGGGGGCGATGGTGCTGGCGACGGCGCTGTCTCCGGTGAAGATGGCGGCGCTGTCTGGACTGATCAAGCTGACATTGAATGTGCTGCTGTTTATGCTGCTGGCTCGGATATTGCGGATTAAGGAGCTGCGGTCGGGGCTGATTCTGGTGTATTTGGCGACGGCAACTGTGGTGTCGGTGTATGGGCTGCGGCAGTGGTTTTTTGGGGCGGAGGCACTGGCGACCTGGGTGGACCCGGAGTCGAATTTGTCGGGGGCGACGCGGGTGTATAGCTATCTAAAGAATCCTAACTTGCTAGCGGGGTACCTGATGCCTGCGGTTAGCTTTGGGGCGATGGCGATGTTTGCCTGGCGGCGGTGGCTGCCGAGGCTGCTGGCGGCGGTAGTGACGCTGGCGAGCAGTGCCTGTCTGGTGTTGACGCTGAGCCGGGGGGGATGGCTGGGCTTTTTGGCGGTGGTGTTTGTGATGATGGTGCTGCTGGTTTTCTGGGGAAATTCGCTATTTTCTCCGTTTTGGCGGCAGTGGGCGCTGCCGCTGCTGCTAGGTGGATCGCTGGCGGTGGTGGTGGCGGCAGTGATGGTAGTGCCGCAGGTGCGCGAGCGGGTGATGAGTATCTTTGCGATGCGGGGGGATAGCAGTAACAATTTTCGGCTAAATGTGTATGAAGCGGTGTTTGAGATGATTCAGGCTAGGCCGATTGTAGGAATTGGGCCTGGGAATGAGGCGTTCAATCAGATTTATCCGCTGTATCAGCGAACGGGGTATACGGCGCTGAGTGCGTATTCGATTTATTTTGAGACGCTGGTGGAAGGCGGAGCTGTTGGAGGGTTGGCGCTTTTGTGGATGGTGGTGCTGGCTTTTCAGCAGGGCTGGGCGCAGCTAGGACGGCTGCGGCAGACGCTGGCAGAGGACGGGTATTGGTTGATTGGGGCGATCGCAGGGATGGCGGGTTTGCTAGTACAGGGCGCGTTTGATACGGTGTGGTATCGGCCACAGATCAGTACGCTGTGGTGGATGTTGATGGCGATTGTGGCGAGCTTCTATGTGGAGAGCAGGAACCGTCGGAGAGTGACTAAACGGTTGCCTAGCGCAGAAATAGTCAGCGCAGAGATGAAAGAGGAAGTTGTATAGATGAAGTTGCCAGAAGCGGCGGCAGGGCTGACGGAAGCGACTTCGGTGGCGATCGCGCAGCAGATTCAGTGGGTGCCAATAGCGCTGCCGACTGGTTCTGTGATGACTAGCTATGTCAGTCAAGGAGAAGGAATGCCAGTGCTGCTGCTGCCTGGATTTGATAGTTCATTGCTGGAGTTTCGGCGGCTGCTGCCTTTGCTGGCGGAGTCTTGTCGGGTGTATGCGATGGATTTGGCTGGGTTTGGGTTTTGCGACCGCACTGCTCTAGAGACCGTAAACCCGGCGCTAATCAAACAGCACCTAAAGGCATTTTTTGAACAGGTGATCAAAGAGCCTGTTGTTCTAGTCGGTGCGTCTATGGGCGGCGGGGTGGCGATTGATTTTGCGACTAGCTATCCCGAGTGGGTGAAGCAGCTAATACTGATTGATGCGGTGGGCTTTGCGGCGGCTTCTGGTCCTGGAAGGCTGATGGTGCCACCTTTCGACAAATGGGCGACAGATTTTTTGCGCAGCGTGTGGGTAAGGAAGAAGATTAGCGAAAGGGCGTATTACAGCAAAGCGTTTGTGACGCCAGATGCCGAGATTTGCGCGTCTTTGCATGTGCAGATGCCGGACTGGTCGAGGGGGCTAATCTCTTTTACTAAAAGTGGTGGGTACAACTTTTTACGAGAGAAGATTGCGCAGATCAGTCAGGAGACGCTAGTGCTATGGGGTCGGCAGGACCAGATTTTGGGAACTAAGGATGCTGCGCGATTTGAACAAACTCTGAGCAATGGCAAGCTGATCTGGATAGAAAACTGTGGCCATGTGCCCCATTTGGAGCAGGCGCAGAAGACGGCAACACATATTCTACAGTTTACATAATTGTCAGATATGTGTCGGCGGACTCACTGGGCAGAACCTTCAGGGTTTGGTTGCGCAGATCCGGCTCTAGCCCCAGAGCTTCTAGAGGAATCACTCCAATTAGCGCTTCTCGGCCACCAGGTAGTTCTAAGCATTCGAACGTGCCTTCGCGATCGCACAGTAATATCGTGGCATCTCGAAAGATTCGGGCTCTGCCAGTGCCCATGGCCGTAGCGACGTCGACTTCTTTGAGTAAGCTTAGGCCCAGCTCTGCAATTACGTCTGCTGGTAGACAGAGGGTGGTTGCACCTGTATCTACTAGCACGTTCTCAAGCGTCACGAAGCGAATCTGGTCGGGTGAAATGCTACCATCCTCAGCCCGGATTTGATCTGCTCGATTGATGATTGTCAAGCGGGTGAGTACTTTGCCCATGCTTTTGTTCTGGCTCTGTTGGGGGTGGGCTATCCAGTCAGCGGTTTGCATTATACTCTCCTGGCTAATATGCCTAAGTGCTCATATGACCTAAGTTTAGCCAATCTGTGTGTTACTACACTACGGTGCTATGGAGGCGACAGGATAAGATTTTGGAGGCGAAGAGTATGGTGTGGTTTGACTAGATCTGTATAAACTCAGTAGTGTAGACAACCCAATCGGAAATATGATTGCGACTCGCCAGAAGACTAGCTTTACACCACAGGAATATTTAGAGTGGGAAATACAGCAGCCTTTGCGGTACGAGTATTTTGAGGGTGAAGTGTTTGCGATGGCGGGGGGCTCGCTAGCGCATGCGGATATTGCATTGAATATTGCTAGTCTGCTGAAGGCGTCTTTGAGTGGGCGCTGCAAGGTTAGAAACTCTGATGCTAAGGTGGGAATTACGGCAGACGGTCCGTTTGTCTATCCAGATGTGAGCGTCACTTGTGATGAGCGAGATCGGAGTGCGCAGCAGTTTTCTCGCTATCCGTGTGTTGTGATTGAAGTGATTTCTCCAAGTACTGAGGCTTATGACCGTGGAGGGAAGTTTGCGCTGTATCGTCGTCTAGAGAGTTTGAGAGAATATGTCTTGGTTGGCTCGGAGGCGCAGACGGTGGAGGTACTGCAAAAAGGTGAGAATGGAGCGTGGTTGTTTTTGCCCTATGGGATAGAGGATGAGGTTGTTCTTTCTAGCTTAGGAGTTCGTGTTTCTGTAGGGGACATCTATGAGGATGTTGTGTTTGCCTCGATTTAGAACAGTGATCATTAAGCTAGCCTAACCTGAGTATGGTATTTGAGCTTCGCTTACGACTTTTTAGCGCTTGATGCCTAAAGCTGCGCCTATGGGTCCGCTTTGAAAAGGATTGCGGGCTCTAGCGTCGAGCCATTGTCCTCGCCACCAGAGGGCGGCGGAGAGTGCAGTGATCGCTGAGGTTACGACGGCGGTCTGTTGCCAGAATGGAATCTCCAAAGGCGAAATTTGTCTGAGTAAGTTGTAGAGCGCTAGCGTACTCACAGACACGGCAATGGGAAACCAACAAAACCAAGGAAAGGAAAACACAGCTAAGATCCAAAGATATTGCTTCTTCGGGTTTGACTTAATCGTGCGCCATGCTCCGAGTCCGGCAATAGCAATAGCAATAGTACCAGCAGCAGCGATAGCGATAGAGTCAATGGCTGAGTCAGTAGCAGGAATAGTGTAAGAGCTATTAATAACGAGTGTAGTAATCAAAAGAGTGGAGACAGTAGCAATGCCGCCGATAAGAGAGCTGGATTCGACACTAATACTAGAGACAGCAACAGCAACGGTAGCGCAGAGTGCGATAGCAAGAGCACTATTGCTGATGCTGTTAACAGCAATAGTACTAACTAAAGCAACAGTGACAGCAAAGGCGACAAGTTTCTCATTTACAACAGATTTATAAAGAGGTTCTATTCCTGGCCAGATGATACCCTTATTCACAAGCCGCGTAAGCTGTCGAAGAAAGCTGAACGGTCCTAAAGGACCAAGTTCCCAAAATAGGGCAGGCTCAAACGAGGTGTCAGTACCTATCCACAGGGTAGACCAAAACACAATTGTTAATAAAGTGATTTGGATGCTAATAATCCAAATAGAGATACTCTCAGGTTCGATGTAAATTAAAGTACCTAGTTGAAGAATCATAACTACTGAAAGCATTGCAGCGATTGCTAAGATAGCTTGATAGTGCCAGCCAGTCCCGAGCTCATAGTTCACGACTTGAAACAGATTTCGCCAATGACTACGGTTAGGTTGCTGATGTTGAATTAATAGCAAATCAAGCTGTGCTTGTGGTTTGAGTGCGGACACCAGCTGAACCCACTGCGCTGAAGCGATCTGGGAGTTTGATAAAACCTTCTGAACGACACGCTGGCAGGCAGATTCTGATTGAGAAGAACTAGCAGACTTTTCTAAGAATGTTTCCACTTCTGACAATAAGCCTGCAGGCAAATTATTTGACTGTAGTTGGATTGCGCAGAGAGGAACTACCAATCGAGGATCTACTGCAGGTAGGGGGTCAGGAATTGTTTTTAGAGGTTCGTACTGTAATAGGTAGGCAACTCTACCTACAAGGATAGAAAGATAATTATTATCTGTTCTTGAGAAAGGTTGCCAAACCCAGTCAAGGATTTCCATTGTTAGAACTTCCGACTGGTATTGTCTGTCAAGTAGCATAGTACAAGATTGCAGTGCCTCTTCAACTCCGACTCTCTGCAACAGTTCGCCTATGTACCAAGCAGCTAATTTAGAGAATTCTGACTGTTCTCTCCAGAGCAGGGGAACCATCGCACAGGCTGCATCAGGAGTACTAATTGCATATAGGTCATCTAGAGCCTGCCACCTGTCCTGTGAAGCAAGCTTGGATAAGCTAGGCACTGCTAAATCACCCATCCGTACGATGGGTTCGCTGCTGCCATACCAGCGAGTGAGAACAGCAGCGGCTTTCGGCAGATTCGTTCGTGATAGGGCATCTGCTGCCGCCTGTTCGACGGTTGCATTGCTAGGATTGAACAGTGACTGTTCTAGAAAGGTAAAGACTTCTCTGCCCCGATCGCGATCATTAGCAGCAACCGCACCAAACGCGCGGGTCAAAATGTCGTCAGCTTGAGGGGAGGCAAGTTCTAGCTTAAATCGGCCAATAATTCGGTCGGCTAAGGCTGGATCGACCTGCTCAGCTTCTGCCAAACATTCAAATCCGACCATGTTGTCTCGTTGATAGATATCACGGATAAAAGACGTACTTTCGTCGGCCAAACTGCACCACAGTTTTACGACTTCTCGCCAAGCGGCAGGATCGGCAGTGAAGCGATCGACTAGCTCTGTTTCCTTATTCTTTAGCGCGCTAGCTGTGAAATATTCTTGAATGGTCAAATGCGGAAAAATATAGCGCTCGCCGCCATCAATTTTCAAGAATAGGCCGCTACGCTCAGCGATTTCTTCTAGCATGTCCTTGGCGTTCTCTGGGGCAATATCTAGACTGGGCAAGACCACTTTGATTTGCTCTCTGACCACTTCTGACTTTAGGCTGCGGCGATCTTTTAGATCGGCGCTGTGATCTTGGGCATAGAGCGCTAGATGTCGCAATACGCGGCGTTTTTCACTGGGCTTGAAACTATTGTGCTTGTAGTCGTCATCGCCTTTGTACTCTCGCTGTTCTAGCAAGATGCTGGTCGATTTTTCGTAAAACTCAGCGCGTGAGCGCGGTAGAACAAAGGCAGGTTCTGTATAGAGGTAGGCAATTAGCGTCAGTAGCAGTGGGTTGCGCGCTAGCTTTAGAATCAGCGGTCGCTCTCGTAGCGCTGCCATCATTTGGTTTACGGACTTCCTCGCCCTCGCCATTTCCGGCTTCCAAGCGCTGAGAAACTGCCGCATCTGCTGGTCGGTAAATTCGACGACTTCTAGCTTGCGCTCGGCAATATCTGAGAACTCGCCTTCATACACGGCAGTGCGGCAGGTGATCGCGACTCGGCACTTCTTCCATTTGCCTCTTAACAAGTCTCGAATCACGCCTACTACATGGGCGCGAACGTCACTGTTGACTTCATCTAGACCGTCTAACAGCAGCAGAAAAATACCTTTTTCTAAGCCGTTCTGCACAAAGTTCCTGGCATTGGGAAACTGATTGCGGCCAAACGAATCGACGATGGCCTGAATGAGTTTGGCTTCGTCTAGCTTTGGGTCGCTCAGTCGATATAGCTCTAGCAGCACGACGACCGGGCGATCTTCTATTTCCTCTAGTTTGCCTAGTCCGTAGGACCAGGCTAGATATTTTAGCAATACTGATTTTCCTGAGCCGGGTTCGCCGATGACCATGAGACGGCGATGGTCGGTAATCGCTCTGTACGCATCAATATGTTCAATTTTGGAAATTGCCGCAGCCTGCTGAGCCTGCTTGTTTTCTGAAACCTTCAAAGGCACATACACATCGCTCATCTCTAGCGGATCACGATTTTTCAGGAAAGGCATCGGCAGCGTTTTGTTGTTTTCTACCAAAGTCTCTCGATACTTCCGCAGCGCGACATTACGAAAAAGGCGAGTGCCTGCTCCCTGCCGATAAATCCAATCGCCAATGTTCTTGAACCGAGCTTCTATCCACTTTTTCAGCAGGGTTACATAAACTAGCGCAATCAAAGACAGCAACCCGACTACCCAGCCAATGTTGGGTATGAATTGCTCCCAGGGGCCAGGCTCCTGCGCTGCTTTTTGCTCGGCGTACTCCTGTTTGTACAGCTTTATTAGATCTCTGTTACTGAGGCCAGCCGCTTCCGCCTCCTCTAGATAAAGCCTTTCAATCTCCTCATTACTCGATGGTGCATCGTCAATCTCTATTTGAAGCGCCACATATTCCCGAATTTCTTCGATCAAAGCGGCTTCGCTAGGGCTTGGTGGCGGCGTTTGAGAATAGGTAGGAAAGTAGAAACTGAAAAGTATCGAAAGCGTTAAGGCTAGCGCAAACAGGCTAGATAGCTTTGAAGGGGCTAGCTTTTGGTGGTTACGACTCATCGATTTCAGGGTTTCAGGATTTATGTAAGCTGCTGTTGCTGCTTATTATATGCACCCTCTGAAGCCGGACAGCAGTCATTTCGTAATTGGTCAAGGCAGTTTAGTCTGAGACGGCCTTAGCTTCTCCTTGCGGCCTGCGGAAATCTTGAATTGGCTGTAGCTGGTCGTCTTTTTGAGCAATTGACATGGCTGCGCCCCAGTTGATGAACGGAGATACGCGGTATCCATAGTCCCATAGATCGACGAAGGACTCATCCGATAGCGCGAATGGTTCTGTCAGTACGATGTTGGGTGTGCCCTGATAGTGAATGCGGGGCTGATTGACTGCTTGCTCGGCTGGCAAGTTGAAGTCGATGAGGTTGCTGATGATCTGAAGCACAGTTGTTGGAATGGTGGAACCGCCGGGGCTACCGGTTACAAGATAGAGCTGACCGTCTGGATCGAGGACAATGGTTGGAGACATCGAGCTGAGTGGCTGCTTGCCCGGCTCAATGCTGTTGGCATCGCTCTGTACTAGGCCGTAGCTGTTAGCTGTGCCAGCTTTGGCGGTGAAATCGTCCATTTCGTTGTTGAGAAAGAAGCCCGTACTAGGTGCAACTACGCCTGCGCCGAAGAGCGTATTGATGGTGTAGGTGACGGATACTGCGTTTCCGGCTTCGTCTACTACGGAGAAGTGGGTTGTGTTTTGTCCTTCTTTGCTGGAAAGTTTGCCTGTTGGGTTTATTGCTTTGTTGTTGGGGATTTTCTCTCTTAGATCTTTTGCATAGCTTTTTGAAAGTATGCGGTTGGTTGGGATGTCTGAGAAATTGGGATCGCCGAAGGATTGGTTGCGATCGCGATAGGCAAACAGCATGGCTGACAGTAACCAGTGCAGGTGCTGAGCCGAATGATAGTCCGCTTGAGCAATCGGATAGCCTTCAATAATATTGAGCATTTGGCAGAGTACGGAACCACCACCCGGCGGCGGGCTAGTGATGACAGTGAAGTCGCGATAACGGCAAGTAAGAGGGGCAATATCTTGAACGCGGTACGTCGAGAAGTCTTTTAAGGTCAAAATTCCGCTATTCTGCTGACTTGCGCTTACAACCTTTTCGGCAATTAGACCCTCGTAGAATGTTGATGCGCCTTCTTCAGAGATTAGAGCGAGCGTTTTAGTCAGGTCTGTTTGTATGAGGCGATCACCAACCTCTAACTGTTTTCCTTCTCTGGCAAAGATAGCTGTTACTTCAGAATCTCGACTGTTCTTAGTCTCTCTTTCTATTAGCTTTTGCCCTGCTTCAGTTAGAACAAAGCCGGCTGCTGTTAGCTCTTTGGCAGGTGCTATCAGTTGCTGTCTGGTGAAGCTGCCGCTGCTATAGTTTTCTCTGGCGTATTCTAGTCCTGCAACCGTCCCTGGAATAGCCACGGCTAGGTAGCCGCTGGTGCTGAGCCCTTTGACTAGATTTCCTTCTTCGTCTTGGTAAAGCGTCTCGGTAGCTGCTAGCGGTGCTGTCTCGCGGAAGTTGATAAATCTGGTCGTGCCGTCTGATAGGCGTAGCGTCATAAAACCGCCGCCGCCTAAATTGCCACAGCAAGGATGGACGACGGCTAGTGCATATCCGATTGCGATCGCATCGATTGCGTTTCCTCCCTTCTCTAGCACTGATATGCCAACCTCAGTCGCTTCGTGATGACTAGTCACGACAGCTGCCTTGCCACTTTTGGCTAAAACATCTTGGGGAATCTCTTGTGGCTGCTGCTTGTGTTGACAAGCCGTTGTGGATCTACATATTCCCCAACTAGCAATTTTGTAGAGATGAACCAAGGGATGGTAGAAGCTACGACCAGCAAGAATGTCTACAGCAGTTAGCAAGATTGCGGAAATAGCTACTCCGGCTGCAATCTTTTTTCGTTTGCGCATAGGGGCTTAGCTTTCTTCTCAGCTTCGACAGCGTTCCTACCAAAGCTAGCAGAAATAGGTAGTAGCGACTAACCCTAGACTAGTGCTGGATGACCAATCCTTCGTAGGCGATTGTGGTGTTGGGATGGTTGGCCTGAATATCACTCTGTAGCTGATCTAGAACAATGTCATTTTGAATCGGGCTGTGGTGAAGCAGCGCGAGTCGCTTTACGTTTGCCTTTTCTATTAAGCTGATTCCTGTTTGCCAGGGTTGAGAGGCCAGTGGATCTTGCTGTACAGGATGGAGATAGGAGAGGTCGCAGTAGGTGCCGTCATGAATTAGTAGATCGGCCTGGTCAATAAATGAGAGAAAGTCTGAGCTGGTCTGTTCTATGTGGGTGTCTGTGGCGTAGACAATGACAAAGTTTTGCCAGGTCAATCGATAGCCCATCGCGCCTGTTTTGGAGTTGATCAGCGACGCTTCTATCGAGATATCGCCGATTTGAAAGCTGTCTTGCCCAAGTAGGGTGTGAAAGCTTAGGTCGGCCTGCATATTTTGCAGGGGCATAGAGAAGTGGGGCTGAAGCATTTGGTCTGTAAGGCAATGCTTGATTGAGGCGCCGTTGAGGGCGATGCCACCATAGACAGAGAAGCGATTGCCGGGGATAAAGGCGGGCTGAAAGAAGGGAAAGCCTTGGATTCTATCCCAGTGTGTGTGGGTGAATAGCAGATGAGCTTCGATGCTGGTCTCTTTCTTTCGGCTGATCTCTTGTAAATGCTGTCCTAGCCCGACGAGCCCCGTGCCGCCGTCAAAGATTAGACGCTGCTCTCCTATTACAACTTCTACGCAGGCTGTGTTGCCACCGTACCGCTGATTGGCGAGGGTAGGGGTAGGGACACTGCCGCGCACACCCCAAAATTTAACGAGCACCTGGCTTTCTTTTTGAAGCGCGGTATCTGCGGCTGCAGTCTGTCTTGTATCGGTATCAAGCGTTGGAAGGGCTGTTTTCATTGAGGCGCATTGCTTACGTGGTAGCGGACCGGGCTGGGTTTAGTGAGCCCAGGCGGAGGGAGGGGGGATCTCGGTGTTTACATTGATTTTGGGCTTCGACTGCGCTCAGCCTGCGGTGATAAGCAAACAGGAATGGAGAGGTTTGTAAGATAATAGGTAGTGGCTCTATGTAAAAAGCCCTGAAGAGTTGGTACTTCAGGGCTTTCGGAGATGGTCTTGCGGCGTTCTAGTTAGCTAGCAGCTTTGATGCATTCGTCGATTAGGGGCTGAACCTGGTCTAGGTTTTTCCAGCCGAGGACTTCGCACTCTTTTTTCTCTAGGTTTTTGTATGTTCTAAAGAATTCGGAGATCTCTTCTAGGCGATGGGGTTGGATATCGTCGATGGTTTTGACGTTGGCGTAGCGGGGGTCGTCTGCGGGGACGCAGAGGATCTTTTCGTCGCGATCGCCGCCGTCGATCATTTCCATCATGCCAATTGGCCGAGCGGGAATGACGCAGCCTGGAAAGGTGGGCTGATCCATGATCACCATGCCGTCTAGCGGATCACCGTCGTCAGCTAAGGTATTGGGGATAAAGCCGTAGTCGTAAGGATATTGCACTGAAGAGAACAGCACGCGGTCTAGGGCAAATGCGTTGATGTCTTTGTCAAACTCGTACTTGTTCTTGCTGCCGGCAGGAATCTCGATTAGTACGTTGACGATACCGTCCTTAGGCTGGGCGGGAATGCGGGATAAGTCCATAGCTGCTCCTTGATGGCTCTGGGTAATAACTGCACGTAGTAACCACACGTAATAACTACGCTACTGATAACTACGCTACTGAGGTGAAGACCTCAGCAGTATTTTACGGGAGAGCGGGGAGCAGATGACACGCCTTTGCACGGTTTTGGTTCTAGCGCGCAGTAGCTTCAGCTTACCTTCGTATTCGCCTGTGTCTAAGCTGACTCTTGACTTGACGATAAGCTTGTGATTTCTCTGGTGCGGTTTTTGTATGGTTTTACGCTTGGGTTTTCACTCTTGAGCCCTTATTTGAGCTTTTATGAGGGAGGCTTGTGACTGCGGGGGGATTTCTATCTCAATGGTTTTGAAGTTAGATATTGCGTACAGTGGCAGAGTAAGCGTAAGCGTAGTAATCAGTACGCCAACTAGGTTTGCAACGTGACCGGGAGGTTGTTCGGCCGGGTGCTCGGGGCTAGCAGATTCCATACAGAGAAGGGGTTAGGTAATAGAGAGGAAACAGCGGCTGACGATTTTTCAAAGGCGGTATGCCTTTTGTTCAGCTTACGACGCTAACATCTACAGACCGCTAAGTATGTGTACCAAAGAAGCTAGACGCTAACAAAGGGCAATACAAAGTGGGCAATACAAAGTCAGAAGTCTGTCCATTAAGCTGGCTTTATCAGATTGGCACTGTAGTAACTTTACTTTAGCTTTACGATTAAATAATAGCCAAAGGGTCTGTTTTCAGCATACGCAGTCTCATTTTATTCATATTTTCGTTACTTTTCTGAGTATTTGCACTCAAGAAGTAGCGCAGCTGACTATGGCTAAGCTGTAGCTTAGATGTGGCTTGGCTACAGTTTCTGATTCTCTAGAAGGGTTCTGACGGTTTGCAGCTCTTGCAGGATGGCTTGAAGCAGTCGATTAGTTTCGGTTTCGACTGGTGGTGTCACTTCGATAGTGACTTGCTTAATCCCAAGAACGTCCTGGGCGAAGCGAGCGACTTCGTTGGGATGGAACATCAAAGGGGCTTCTTTGTCGTCTCGGATTTCGGGGTTGAGGCACTTGGCATCGAAGGGCGGATTGAGAATTTTGGGATCGGTATTGGCATAGCGGTAGACGGATGCTCTCGATCGGTTCAAAATTTTTTGGACGGATTCGATGGGAATGAGCTGCTCGGTGGCTTCGATTGCAATTCTGTCAGGAGACGCGTCGAAGTCGGCAGTACCAACTGGTGCCATGGCTGTTTAATATCAAAATAAGACTAAACCAGCTTATTCTAAGTCTTAACTTTGTATATATAAGTCTTGATACAAACTATGTAATCTCAAAAAGAGACTTGGTGGCATCTTCAGTAGACTCATAAAAAGATTAGAGTGTCTTGTTTTGGAACTTGATCTTCAGTTGGGTTGCCTTGACGTCGTCATGGATTCTATATCCGTGAACTCCGTGTTTAGATGAACTATAAGTTAGAAGCGCTAAGACGCCTGATTTGCCAACGAACTGTTTTGTCTAAGAATGCAAGCAGCGCATTCCAAGATTTAATATCAGCGTCGGCGTCGTATTGTGAACTCTCACTGTTAGCAGACCACTTTGTAAACGAGTGTTTCGCCCCGCCGTGGATTTCTATGCCGCCGTGCAAAATCAAGACGGGGCTGGTTGTTTCGCTGTGGCCCTGGTACAGCTTGCCGCTCTCGGTCTGTGACTCTTCTACAGTTCTGTGACTCTTCTACAGTGCTGGGACGAACGCCTTGACCATAAACAGATGAGTGCAAGCTTTTTAGCGTTTCCTTTTCGATTAGTTTTTGCGGGCTTTAGTCCTGGGAGTAGACCTCAGAGCTGACAGGTGTCGGTTCAGATGAAGAGACTGCTTTGGTCTGCTGCGACAGGCTGATTGGGCCAGAGCCATAAGCCGCAACCATGAGCAAGCCGCCGATAATAGCCAGGTTTTTTAGAAATTGAGTCATTTGACTCGGGTCAACAGCGGGATTGTGAAATACCAGCGTGGCTGGCACCAAAAAGGCAATTAATAGCCAAGCGCCAATACGAGCCCGATAACCGAGGATTAAAAACAAGCTGCCAACCAGCAGAAAGATAATGGTAAACAGCGTTACGACAGGTGCTATTGGCAGGCCCGCGCCAGCAATCTGCTGCTGAGTGCCGCTGAAATCAGTTAGTTTGCCAAAGCCACTGTTGAGAAAAATAATCGCGATCGCACTACGAGCAACAAGGGGTAAATACTTTTGAAACATGGTGAATGAAGGCTCCGCACGGTGGGTATAGAGTCAGTAAATGAGATATGCACAAGCTGTGCTGCATACGAACAAATATAAACAACCGTGAAGAATACCTATATAAACACACAAAAATATCGGCCAAAAGGAGTAGCCTCAGATTGTCTTGGAGTATGGATTGCTCTTACCGACAATTGCTCAGAGGTCGCCTGTGTCTGGTTGAAGGATCGGATACTGTTGGTGAGCCCCGAAAGCGGCGAAAAATCGGTATTCTGAGGCTATTCGCTAGTCATGACTATTTGCTTCTCGTATTAGTACTTTAAGATGAGGGAGCAGCTTGCTAGGCAGTTCTCGTATGAGTTTAGAAGTACATCGTGGACTTTATTGCCCACCGCCAGACAGAATTAAATATGCGGCTTCAGCAGAGCATAGTCTTGCGCTTCACGTTGCGAACTCCGATTTGGCAGAACTGAGTCTAAATGACGGCAGAAGACGTAGCGGCAAAATGCATCCAGGATTATTTACGTTCGTTCCTGCTCAATGTTCTTCAGAATGGATGTGGGTAGAAGAGGTAGAGCTAATAAGCATTGATTTATCACCCGCTTTATTGGAGCAAACTGCGATCGCATCTGGGCATAAAGTTCCTCAGCAAATTGAATTGATTGATCGATTTGCCATCCGCGATCCCTTCCTCGAACAGCTTGCTTTTGCGCTTAGTGCTGAACTAGAAAGTAATGCTGCTAGTAATCGACTGTATTGGGAGTCGCTACAGACGGTATTAGTCACTCACTTGTTACGAAATCATTGCTCTGTTTCAATTGCGACTTCTCTGTCGTCAGGAAAGTTGTCGAAAGGCAAACTGAAGCTAGTCACTGACTACATTCAATCTCATCTTCATCTCAACGTAAGTCTAACTGAGCTATCAGAGATGGTTCAGCTCAGTCCTCACCACTTTAGGAAACTGTTTCAACAAAGTGTAGGAATCTCTCCCCACAAATATCTGACCCAGTGCCGGATTGAAAAGGCAAAACAGCTTTTAGCAAATGAGCAGTTGACTATTTCTGAAGTTGGGCAAATGATTGGTTTTTATGATCAAAGCCACTTCACGAATACTTTTCGTCGTCATACAGACTACACACCCCGTCAGTATCGTCTTCGGATGTAGAACTGCTGATAGAAAACACCAGATTTTACAAATTTTCGCTCAAATCTCCAAGACTTGAAGGGCGCTGACGATTTACATTGGCCTGTAATTAGACGCCTTTGTTGTCATTAGGCTGGCTAATCAATTGTTGAATTGCGTTTGAGAAAGGAATAGTGAAAACAGTTGACAATTTTGATCGCACCCAGCGTACAGCTGAGGCAACAACTTTCGAGCGCTTTGTTCGGGATTTTCTGAAGCCAGCAATAACGAATACAAAGTAACTGAGCCGCTCAATTATCAACCAGTTTCAGATTATGGCATCGGCTAATATTCCATCCCAACAGCCTCCAGAAATAGAATCAGACTCAGAACAGCGGGAAAATCCTAACCCACAAAAAACTAAGCGATTTGGATGGTTGCTAGCAATCTTACTGATAGGGGTAGGCAGCGTCAGTCTGTGGCAAGTGTTTACCGCTGGCTCTGCGCCAACAGCCGAATCTAGCACAGAAGCTCCACCCCCCAAATCTGTAGAGACGACGGCCCTAACATCAGGCACGGGTAACAGGCAGGTAAGACTGCTAGGACAAGTCGAGGCAGGAGAGAGCGCAACATTAAGTCCGCAATTGGATGGTACGGTGCAGAGCGTTTTAGTCAGGGAGGGCGATCGCGTTACGCCGGGAATGGTGGTCGCTGTGCTTGACGATGCCGACTCCAGATTGGCGTTGGCTGAAGCGAGAGCAAGACTAGCCCAGGAGAGTAGCAATCTAGCTAGGCTACAGGTCGGTACTCGCCCCGAAATAATCGCTCAAAGGGAAGCGGAACTAGACTCAGCGAGAACTCGCGAATTAGAAGCTCAAGATAACCTGCAACGGATAGCGGATTTGACTGAAGAAGGCGCTTTATCTCAAAGAGATTTAATCGAAGCGAGAGCCGAAGCCAGTGCTGCTAGAAGCGAAAGATATCGCGTTGTGGCTATATTGGCTGAGGCACAGGCAGGCGCTACTGAGGAAGAAATTAATGCTCAGCAGGGCTTAGTAGATGCTGCTAACGCAGCCGTTGAACAAGCGCAGTTGGGGATGCAGCGTACAGAGATTAAAGCCGCATTTTCGGGCGTCGTTCAGTCGCGGGAGGTTGATCCTGGTGATTATGTCGAAGTTAGTGATTCTGTCTTGACCATCGTGAGCGATCGCACCCTAGATGTCTTCTTAGAGTTGCCAGAAAGCTTAAGCGGGTAAGTCGCCCCAGGCACACGCATTACGCTTAGGGCTAGAGCTTTACCCGACTGGCAACAGGCAACAGAGATTACCGCTGTCGTTCCCACTGCTGAGACAGCTTCTCGCCGCCAGCTTGTGAGAGTAAGTTTAGAAAGTCCACCGCCACAATTGCTTCCAGGCATGGCCATTCAGGCAAGTTTATCTGTACCTGTCGAAAGGAGAGGAACCTTCACTGCGCCTCGTGATGCGTTGACTAGGCGGGGAGACGCTTGGCTGTTGTTTGTGGTTGATAGCGACAGGGCACAACAGCTCGAAGTAGAAATTGTTGCAGACTTAGGCCAAGACGTTCTCATTGCTAATTCTGAACTCAGAGAAGGACAAAGTATCGTCGTCACAGGTGGAGATGGCTTAGCCGACGACGATGCGGTGCAGGTCGTTAATTAGGCGGCTGAGCCAAACTCTTTA